>DIZZ01000046.1:0-28637 GCA_002428045.1 Verrucomicrobia bacterium UBA6015 | reverse complement strand
TATGCACGCGAGTTCCACAAGGTGACCCTGATCGAGCCCGGTCGTGTCGGCGTGGTAACCTCCAAGGTGGGTGATGATCTGCCGGAAGGCGAGTTCCTGGCCAACCCAGGGCAGAAAGGTATCTGGAAAACACTGCTCGGCCCCGGAAAATACCGGATGAACCCCTACGGCTTCCAGATTGATGTCGTCAACGCCATCAGTATCCCGATCGGGTATGCGGGTGTCATCACGTCCCTCGCTGGCGAGCAGGCTCCACCCGGAAGTTTTGCGCAAGCCAACCAGAAGGGCGTCCGCAAGGATATCCTCCAGCCCGGTTTGTACTATATCAATCCCAAGCAATACAAGGTTGATGTGCTGGAAATCGGGGTCAATCAGGTGTCCCTGCTGGGCAAGACAGGCGGCGAAGTCGTGACCAAGAACCGACAGATCACCGCCAACGCCGCGATGGAGGCTCAGGAGCAGAGCCTGTTCGCCGAGCAGCAGGCGCGCCGCGACAAGTATATCGCACGCAGCTCATCCCTGCGTCAGGAAGCCCCGGCACCGGCCAAGGCAGCCCAGCATGACCGAATCCAGGCACAGCAGGAACAGTCCGACATGCAGCGCGCCTCGAAATATGTCATGGGCGATTCGATGAACACGCTGGGTCTGGCCGAGTTTGTGGAGTTCCCGTCGCGCGACGGATTCAATATCAGCCTGGATATGAGCGTGGAAGTCGAACTGCACCCCGGCAAGATCGCTGGCATCTTCAGCAATTATGGGGATCTGCCCGCCGTGGTGGACAAGATCATCATGCCGCAGATCACCTCCATCTCACGCAACAAGGGGTCGGAGTATGGGGCCAAGGATTTTATCGTCGGCGAAGGTCGCGAGAAATTCCAGAACGACCTGACCGCCGCCCTGGCATCGGTCTTCGCCGAAAAGGATCTGCTCGTCCACAATGCGCTGATCCGGCATGTCGAGGTGCCGCAGCAGATCCTGGATCCGATCCAGCAGACCAGCATCGCCATCGAGCAGGATCTGGCCAACAAGGAACGTCAGAATACAGCCCGCAAGCAGGCGCAACTGAATACAGAAATCACTCTGATCGAGCAACGCCGCCTGCAAGTGGAACAGGAAACGCTCAAGCTGGTGGCAGAAGTCAAGGCCGACCAGGAGAAGACCGTGGCCGAGATCCAGGGTGAAACCAAGCGCAAGGCCGCCGAGATCGCCATGGAAACGGCCAATATCATGGCCCAGACCACACGCATCCTTGGAATCGCCAAGGCGGATGCGTTGAAGATGGTTGAGGGGGCCAAGGCCGATGGGTTCCACCTCAAGGCCGCCGCGTTCAAGGATCCTAACGCCTATATCCAGTGGGAAATGGCACGCAACCTCAATCCCGCGATGAAGATCAACATCCTGCATGCCGGAGATGGCACCCTCTGGACGGATCTAGAGAAGGCCACACTGGGCGATCTAGGTGGGGCACAGAACCTCAAGACCAAGTAGGCTCCCAGGGATTGCCAGGAGGGACTGCGCGTGAGCGATCAACTTCATATTGCCAATGTTCGCAATGTGCTGATCCGGCTGGAAGAGACCATCATCTTCGCCCTGATCGAGCGTGCACAGTTCCTCTGCAATGCCCCCGTCTACACCCCCGGATTTTTCGGTGATGCACTTGGCGGGGAAAGCCTGTGCGGCTTCATGCTGCGCGAATGCGAGCAGAGCCATGCCAAGGTCCGGCGTTATACCAGTCCCGATGAACACCCGTTTTTCAGCGACCTCCCCGAACCGATCCTGCCTCTACTGGGATTTTCACAGAACCCCCTGATTCCGAATGCGATCAACATCAATACCGACATTCGCAGCCTCTACCAGGAAACCCTACTCCCCTTGATTTGCCGCGCTGGCGATGACCACCAGTACGGCTCGGCAGCGGTGTGTGACGTGGCCTGCCTGCAGGTGCTTTCCAAGCGCATCCACTATGGAAAATTCGTAGCCGAGAGCAAGTACCGGTCCCCCACCCCTGCCCTGGAGCAGGCACTGGCCCGGCAGGATGCAGACCTGATCATGGCAGCCATCACGGACGATGCGGTGGAGCAGCTCGTCCTGCAGCGGGTGACCCAGAAGGCGGGAACCTATACCACCGAGCTCAACCGCAACGCCTTGTCGCCCACGGTGGCCCCCGCCATTATCACCGGCATCTACCGCGACTGGATCATTCCTATGAACAAGGCCGTCCAAGTCCAGTACCTGCTGCTGCGCTGCAGCCGCTAGCAGGCGACGATGTCCTGGTGACGCTGGTTGTGGATTCCGATTTCTCAGGATCATATTATCCCTTGATCGAATTGATTGTTCGAATTGATTTGGCATTTCCTGGGGATTCAATAGAATCTTGGCGATTTATTAACCATTTTTCGCGGTGAGGGCATTTAGTATGGCGGCTATTGATTTTGGACGGATACTAGGGGGGGATTCGGAGCGGTTGCGTATGGCGGCGGACGAATTTGTGCAACAGCCCGTTGATGAGGAGCGGCTGAAGCCAGCAACGGCAGGGGAAACGGATCGGCAGACGACGCTGCGTAAACCGGTTTCAGTGACCGGTCCCGGCACTTTTTTCGGCAAGGCGAGTCGGACGTTGTCGTTTTGCCCATCGGGCCAGGCAGGCTGGCGATTCGACCGGACAGACCTGCCCCGGTCCATGGGTATTCTAGTGACCGTGGAGAATGTGTGGACCACGGTTCGCAATATCGTGCTTTGCAGCGGATCGCCGCATAACTACATGCGCATGGTTGAGCATATCGTGGCGCTCAAGTACATGGGTCTGGACAATGTGCTGATCCGCATGGATTCGGGCGATCCACCCTTGTTCGACCTTGGCAGTATGGATCTGGTGGAGGGCATCGACCGCGCGGGCATCGTTGCGCAGCAGGATAAGGCTACGGTGGTGACGGTCAAGGAAACCGTGACCCTGGCGGCACCGCATGGCGGCTTCCTGGTGTTTCACCCGGCCAAAAAGGGCAACCATCGGTTGACCGTGGATTGCGGCGTCAACTTCAAGACCGCGATCGGCAGGCAGCGTATCCGGTTTGATGTCAACCCCGCCACGGTTCGTTATGGCGCGGCAGCGCGGACCAACACAACCCTGGGCATGATGATGTACTGCAAGAGTATCGGCAAATTGTTTGCCGACACGCGACACCTTGGCTATACAACCAAGAACATCCTGATTGCCGGTCCCTGGCACTATTTCAACAAACCCAAACTGGTACATAATGGCAAGTCCCTGGAGGCGGTTTGGCACCGGGCGGTGCTGGATCTGCTGGCGGCCGTGGCACTGATTGACCGGGGGCGCTTTGCCGGGCATATTGATTCCTACATGGCCGGGCATGCCCTGGATGTCGACATGGTTCGACTATTGTATCAACATGATCTACTTGAGGAAATCTGAAATGAGCATACATCCAACAGCCGTTGTGGAGGCGGGGGCACGCCTGGGTAGCGGGGTTAAGGTGGGTCCGTTTTGTTATATCCAGAAGGATACCGAGATCGGGGATGACGGCGAGCTGCAGTCGCACGTCACGGTGCTGGCGCATACCACGCTGGGGCGGCGATGCCAGGTGCATGCCGGGGCCGTGCTGGGCGGCGCGCCGCAGGATCACGGCTTCAAGGGCGATGTGTCCTATGTCCGAATCGGGGATGATTGTGTCCTGCGCGAAAGCGTAACGGTCAACCGGGGCACCAAACCGGGCACGGCAACAATCATTGGCGACCGATGCATGCTCATGGCCAATGCGCACTGTGCGCATAATGTGGAGCTGGGGACGGATGTAACCATCGCCAACAGCACGGCACTGGCAGGGTATGTCACGGTGGGCGATCGTGCGTTTATCAGTGGCACGATCAGCATACACCAGTTTGTCCGGATCGGGCGCCTGGCGATGGTTGGCCTCACCGCCGTGCTCACCAAGGATTTACCGCCGTTCTGCCTGATCGGGCCGGGGGAAGTCAGCCAGGTGGGCGGGATGAACATTATCGGGATGCGGCGGGCGGGCATGTCAGCCGCCGACCGTGCCGCCGTCAAGACCGCGTTCAAGACGCTTTTCCGATCCGGTCTTAATGTGCAGCAGGCACTGGCCAGGCTTGACGAGCAAGCCGCTGTGCCGGTGATCAAGGAAATGGCGGATTTTATCCGGGGTTCCAAGCGGGGTATCTGTGGTAGTGCGATGGCTCGCCCTACATCGAGCGAGGATGGGGCTGGGGACGAGTGACGGGGGTCTTTGGTATGGACCCGCGTGAACATAGTGCAGGAGATTGTTATGATGGATTGGCGGATATTGAGTTTGTTGTTTTTGGCGGGGGCGATGGGATCGGGTTGCGAGACCCTGACGGCGCAGGGGCAGTCGCGACGCGTAGCGGAAACGCGCATGAATTATGAAGCCGAGTCATTGCGGGCGGATCTACAGCGCCTCGAGCAGCGCGTGGCGGGGCTGGAAGCTGAGCGGGAAATGCTGCATGGGTATATCACTGGGCTGCGGGACAATCTCGTGGAATCCGATACCCGGCGGGCATCGGAACTGGCGGCAATCCATCAGCAATTGAAGGCTCAGTCCCAGGAGCAGGATCGGGTCCGCCGCGAGCTGGCGGATGAACTCGGGGGCCGCATCGAAAAGATCCTGAAGACGGCGCAGCCGACACCGCCGCCCCGTAAGCAGCAGGCGGGCTATGTGCATGTGGTCAAGACGGGGCAGACGCTTTCGGAGATCGCGCGAGCCTACAATTCCAAGAGCGAGCTGATCATCAAGGCCAACAACCTGAAAAACCCGAATGATATCCGCGTCGGGCAGGAACTTTTTATTCCTGAATGATGGTTCCGGGCAGCATCCAGCGGATGCCTTGCGTCTGATCTCTGGGGATAATCGTAACCAAGCGGTATTCCGGTGCCATGGGCGTCGGCTCCGCAACCGGCACCTCCGGCGGCGGGGTTTCCGACGGTACATCGACGACGGGTTCTACGGGTGGCGGCGAAGGATCATCCTCGGTGCGGCGGCGGCGCGTACCAACGTAGATCCCCGATGCTGTGGTCGTGGTCGACTCCGTCAAGGGCGGCGGCGTGACGACAGGGGTCTCCTTTTCCTTGATCGCCGTCAGGGCCTCCAGCAGTGTTCTAAGGCTGGCATTCTCAGTTTCCTGAACACTCAACCGTTCCTTCAAGGCTTCGACACTTGATTGGTGCATCGTTAATGTGTTGCCGAGTGTCGCCTGCTGCTCATCGTTCAAGGTCCGGTACTGCTCGACAATCCGCCGACTCTCATCGCTAAAGCGTGCAGCCAAGGCCGTCAGTTCAGCATCATGTTGTTCCTCGATGGACGTAAGCTGTGACGTCAGTCCATCCGTCCGCTTCTGAATACCGGCCAGATCCGCCCCCTGCTTCTGCGTCTGCCTGTAGATAAGTGCCGTCCCAACACCAGCGAAGACGATGATCACCGCCAGGGAGCATACCGTGACACCCATCAGGCGACGCCGGGCCTGGCGGCGTTCCGCCTCGAGGAAGGCCTGGAATGCTTCCAGGACGGGCAGCGAGCCGGGCGCACGCTGAATCCCGGAAACCTGCTTGCGCTCGATCTGTTTCAGATTGTCGTCGAGACGAACGAGTTGTTCCTTGACCGATTTCGGTGGCAGATCATTCATGTTACTTTCCCAAACGCATCCATGGTTTTACTTTGAAGGCGGCCTTCGGCGGCGGGACAGGGCTCACCTTGCGCCCCTCCGAACGGTTGGCGATCGGTGCTTCAGCCTGTATCTGTGCAATTTCATCCTGCACCTGCTGCTCGATCTGAGCCAAGGGATCGTCATGCTCCGTCGCCGGTTCCTCCTCACCCCCCACGAGCGTCCCATAATCAGACGGCGCAGGATACTCGTCATGCGAATCAACCATGGGGGTCTCGATCGGCATCAGATCAACATCGGGGATATCCAAGGTCTCTTCCAAGGGTTCGTACGCATCGACCAGGGTGGCATCGCCCTGCTTCTTGAATTGCAGGATTTCACGCTGGAACTGCTCCAGTCGACTGGAGGCCGAGCGCCAATCCTTCTGGAGTTGTTCGATACGATTGGTCAGGACCATCTCCTTTTGCTTCCAGCGATTCGACTCGTCCCCGTGCAGCTTGGCCTGCTGGGCAATCAGTTGATCCTTCTTCCGTATGACCGCCTGGGCATCCTGAATGGTCTTGCGCTGTTGCATCAACTCCGCTTCACGCTTGCGGCGAAGTTCGCGCTCCTCGTCATAGAACTTCTTCTGCTGATCAAGGCGGGTCTGGATGGTAGCGGTCTCCTGCGTCTGTTCCTCCACGCGCTGCTCCAGTTCCTCCGTCGCCAGACGCATGCGTTCAAGCTTCTCGGCCGCCAGCAGCTTCTGCTGTTCCTTTTCGCGCAAGGTCTGGTCGATCCGTCCCTCATGCGCCCGGATCTGGTTCTTCAACTGTTCAATGTTGCCCTTCAACTCCTGCTCGGTTGCGGCCGCCCTGGCAAGGCGTTCGTCGAAGGCCACCTGACGCCGGTTGAGTTCCTGCCGAGCCCCTTCAAGATCCCCCCGTACGATACGCTTCTCATCCTCGAGCTTTTGAACAATATGCCGCAGGTCCTCCATGGCGGTACGCGACTGCTCCTCCATCGCCTCCTTGGCCTGGGCTTGCAGCTTCAGCTCCTCATCCAGGGCCATCGCATGCTCCTCAGCCTCCCTGGCGGTGGTTTCCTGCTGCCGGAGCTGCTCCTCGACCAGCTCGCAGCGGGCGCTTAAATCGTCGTTGCGCTTACCTTCCTCGCGTATTTTCTCCAGATGCCCCGTGATCTGCTGCCGGTGCTCCTCCAAGGTCGCCTTGAGATCGATAATCTCGTGATCGCGGTGTTC
Organism: Verrucomicrobia bacterium UBA6015; assembly: GCA_002428045.1. Classification (GTDB taxonomy): domain Bacteria; phylum Verrucomicrobiota; class Kiritimatiellia; order UBA8416; family UBA8416; genus UBA8416. Next base: position 21,748 of record DIZZ01000046.1, on the reverse strand, counting down.
ACGCTGCTCCGTCTCACGCTTGAGGGCGTCGACCTGCTCGGCGAGCTTGGTGGTGAGCTCACGAATGGCTTGTTCATCGACCTTCCCCTGCTGCTGCAAGGTGGCGATCTGTTCACGCAGGGCAACCGATTGGCCCTGCAGGGCCTCGATCTGGTGCTGCAGGGTGGCTTCACGCTGCTGGGCGTCCTGCTTGGCATTCTCGAAGGCCGCCTGCTGGCTCTGCTGCGCCTGCTTGCTGCGGAACAGGTCATCCTCGAGTTTATCGGCCTTCAGCCGGGCGGAGGACAGTTGATTTTCCAGCGACCGCTGCTCATCATGCAGCCGGGTGTCGAGCGTTACATTCTGCTGCTGCTCCTCGCTCAGCTTACCCTGCAACTCGCGGTTTACCTGTTCCAGGAGTTGATTGGCGGACTGAACCTCCTCGATCTGGCTGGACAGCTCATTGATCGCATTCTGGAACTCATCCTCGCGTGTCGTGGCGACCCGCTTGAACTCAGCCAATGCGGTTTTCTCCTTCAGCACGGCATCCTGCAGTTGTACCGTCTCGGTGCGGAACTTCTCACGCGCTTCCTGACTGCGCTGCAACTCCTCGCGCAATGCCTTTTCCACATCCTCGGCATGTTGCCGCTGCTGGGCCAACTGGTCCCGCAACGTGTTGCACAGGACGTCGGCCTTGGCGAGCGCATCCCGCGTCTCGCCCAGTTCACGCTGGCGATTGGCCAGCTCCCTGGAAAGACCATGCCGTTCCTCGTTGAGCCGGTGATTATCGGTCGTGATCGACTCGTGCTGCTGGTCGTGCAGCCACTTGGCCTGTTCCAGTTGGTTTTCCGTATCGCCAAGCCGGGCCTGTAGGTCGGTGATCTGGCGAATGAGATCCTGTTCGCGCTCCGTGGCCTCCTGGATGGCCCCCTCCGCCAAGGACAGCTCCTCTGTTTTCTGACGCAGTTCGCTGACGGCATTGTCGCGCTGACGGGTAAGATCCTCGATGTTGAGGCGTGCCTGGCGGAGTTGCGCACTGGCTGTGCGATGTTCCGCCTGCAGTTGCTCAAGCCGCAGGGACAACTCGCTTTCACTACGCTCGCTGCGGCCCTTCAGATCGGTGAGCAGTTCGTTCTGTTCGCGGTTTTGCCGTTCTGCCGTTTCAAGCTGGGCAGAGAACGTGGTATTGGCCTGTGTCAGTTGTTCAATCTGCTGATGCAGTTGCACTTCGGAGGTGGACACCTTCCGCTCGGTCTCCTGGCGGCGGGCCTTTTCATCACGCAGGGCCTGCTCCAAATCAGCCAGTTTGGTCACGGCCTCGCAGCGCGCCTGATAGCGGGCTCGCTGTTCGTCGAGGTTTCCGGTCACATATTTCTGCAGATTGTTCATCCGCTTGCGGAAGGTCTGCTCGCGTGTCTTGAACGCTTCGGCGACGGTTTGGAGGAAGTCCCGCTCGTAGGCCAGTTCCGACTGCACCTTGGTCGATTCCTCGATCAACAACTCGGCAATCTGGTCGTCACGTTCCCGCCGGGTGCGTGCCTCGTTTTCCCAGGTCGCTTTTAATGCCTCGTGTTGCCGGCGCTCGTTTTCGAGTTCATGGCGCGTACGGGCCAGTTCGACCGAGTTCTCATTGGCAGAGCGTTGCAATGTTTCAAGCTGTTCCTCCAGATCATGCTGGACTTGACCTGCCGATTCCCGAGTGTCACGGAGCTGCTCCTGACTTTCCTGCAATTGGTGGCGGATATCACGCAAGGTGTCCTGCGTGCGGCGGTTCTCGTCTTCCAGCTCCTCGATACGTTGCTGGAGCTCGGTACTGTGCTGCTCGGCATCCCGTTGCGTCTCCTGGAGCAGTGCCTGAGCCTCCTGAAGCTGACGGCGGGTCTCGGCCAGCACCTCGGCACTGGCTTCCAGAGCAGCCTGGAGCCGCTGGGCCTGATCGTCCGACGCCTTCTGGGTGTCGGCGAGCTGTTTCTCCAGCGTCGCAATGGTCCTTGCCTGCTGGTCGCACTGGACGTCCAGGCGCACCCGGTTATCGACTTCGGCATTCAGGCTTTCGGTGACGCTTTGCAGGGCCTCGGCTGCACGACCAAGCTGCTGCGCGTAGTCGCTGCTCAGGGTAGCGGCCTGCTGCGCGTAGTCCTCACTGAGCGTATCGATCTGCTGCTGGAAGTCACGGCGTTGCGATTCGATCTGCTGCGCGTAATCCCCACTCAACGTGTCGATCTGCTGTGCGTGAGCCCCGCTCAGCGTGGCGAGTTGCTGCTCATAGTCGCCCCGCAGTGTCTCCAGCGCCTGTTCTGACTGTGCTTGCAGCGACGCGACCATGTCGGCATGCGCGATGCGCTGAGACTCCACCTCCATTTGCAGCAGGGCTTCCTTCTGCTCAAGGTCTGCAATGCGTGCGAGACTCCGTGCCAGTTCCTGCTCCAATCCATCGCGCTGCTGCCGTGCATCGGTCAACTGTCGGCGAAGGGTATCGAACTGGTCGTTCATGCGGGCGATCTGCCGCCCTGTACGTTCCTGCTGCTCGTCGAACTCGGACTGGCGTTTCGCCAGGCGATGCTCCATCCCGGTCACTCGCGCAGTTTGCGCGATCAGCGCACTGCGCGATGCATTCAGCGCCTGCTGTTCCTGTTCAAGACTCCATCGCGTCTCGTTCAACGCCTGGGCGGTGCTGTCCAATCGGCCTTGCAGAGCTTGCTGGGTGGAGGCGCTATCCGCACGCAGCCGGTGCAGTTCGTCACTGGTCTTCTGCAGGGTTTGCTGCAAGCCCTCGATCCGCGTGCTCAGCTCCGACTTACGTTCTTCGGCTTCGGTCTTGATGCGATTGGTCTTGTGGCTGGCTTCGGCCAGGGCCTCGCGGGTGGTCTGTATCTCGGTATCCTTGGCCTTGATATGCGACTTGAGATCCTCGATCGTGGCCTGCAGTTCCTGCTCGCGGCGGATCGCCGCCTGTGCACCCGCCTGCTGCTCCTGCCGCGCGACCTCAAGCTGGTGACGGGTGAACTCAAGCAGTTGACGGGTGGCATCCAGCTCGGCGTTGGTGGCGAATGCCTGGGCCTTGATCCCCTCGATCTGCAAGACCAGCGCCTGTTCCTTTTCCTGGCTGGCCAGCCGGAGGGTCTCATGCTCGGCACTCAGTGCGTCCAGCGAAGTCCTGGCCGTACGCAAATGGTCACTGGCGGAGAGTGCGCTTCGTTCCAGATCGAGGATACGCGCCGACAACTCCTCCTGCCGTTGCGTCGCCACCCTGGCGTCGCCATCCGACTGCAGTTGCATTGTCTTGAGACTGTGACGGGCACTCTGGAGCTCCTCGATGCGCTGGGAAACGACGGATTGCAACGCCTCCACATGACTGCGGAGCGCGCTTTCGCGCTCCTCTCCCTGGGTCCGCAGCGTACCATTCTCGAGGCGTAAGGCGTCGAGTTGTTGTTCGGCATCCTGCAGTTCGGCCTCGGTCCGTTGCAATTTACCTGACGTGGCTTCGGTGGCCGACTGCAGTTCGCCGACCCGCTGGGTCAGCTCGGTCTCGATGCGGCGTGCCTCCGCCCGCGTATCGTCATGCTGCAACCGCTCGGTGGCCAGGGAGGATTCCGCCTCCTCCAGTTTGCTGGCGGCCAGTTGCGCAGCATCCTTGAGCGCGCTGATTTCCTCGGTCAGTTCCTTTTCTCGCGAGCCGCTTTGCTCCTGCAATTCAGCATGAGATGCCGCCATGAGCGAGAGTTGCTGCTCGGCCCTGCCGAGTTTCGCTGCCGCGGTTTCCTTTTCGGATAGAAGCATGGCGATATGCTCGTCGGCCGACGCCTGCCGGGCATCGGCGGTAACGCGGGTTTCCTCATGGCGCTGGCGTTCGGCATCGAGCTCGCTGCAGGCGTCCGCCAGTTCGGCAGCCGTTATCTCGGATGTCTGGCGAAGCGCTTCGATCTGGGCCGAAAGCTGGGCGCATTGCTGTTCGTGCTGTTGTTCCTGCTGACGTTTTTCGTTCGCCAGCGCATCGAGCCGCCCCTGCACATCCTTCAGTTCACCGGCGGTGGCTTCAGCCGTGACTTGGAGATCGCCCATCCGGACGCTCAATTCGCTTTCGCGCTCGCTCGTCTGTGCCTTGGTTGCATCCAGCCGCTCACGTTCGGCACCCAGGGCCTGACGCGTGGTGGCCAGTTCTTCAGCGGTTTGCTGCGCCTGTTGATTCAGCAACTCGATCCGTTGCTGCAACGCCGCTTCCCGCTCGGCGTTCTGGGTGACCAGTGCCGCATTGTGATCGGTCAACGCCTGCAACTGGGCCTTGGCCGCCTCGAGTTCGGCATCCGCCATGGTGGCGCTGCCGGTCAGCTCGCCGACCTTTTCATTCAACCGGGCCTCGGTCTCGGCGGCCACCTTGGCCAGCGCCTCCCGTTCGGCCGCTTCGCCCGCGAGCTTCTCCTCGGCGGCCTTCAGGCGCAGGGCGCTCGCTTCGGCCTCGGCCTTGAGGTTGCCGATCTGAGCCTTCAGTGCCCCTTCGCGCTGGACGGATGCCTCCTTGAGGGTTACATTGGTGCGGGACTGCTCCCTGAGGCTCTCTTCGGTCTCCTTAAGTTTGGCCGCCACACTGCTGGCTTCGGCCTTGAGCAGCTCAATGTTCTTGCGCAGTTCCTGCTGCTGTTGATCGTCGCGGGCTTGGGCGATCTCCTGGGCAGCCTCGTCCTCGGGTTTCTGGCGGACGCCCATCCAGTCCAACTTGCCCGTGGGGGTGCTGCTGACCTTCTTCAGGGCATCCTCGGACCGGGCAAGGTTGGCGGCAATGGTTTGCTTCTCGGCCTCGAGGTCGGCAATGTGCTTGCGCAAGGCGTCCTCGGCAGCGGCACTTTGCTTGCGTACCAGCTCGGCGGTCTCCTGCTCCTCCTTCATCTGTCGGCGCAACGCGTCCGCTTCAGACTGGAGCCTGGCCAGCTCGGCAGCGTTGGCTGCATTGACTTCGCTGGAACGATCCAGCACGGCATCGGCAGGAACGGACGGCACGGCGGGAGCGGCTGCACCAGGGATGATCACCGGGGCCACGGCCATATCGAGGGCGATCGGCGCGGGCGAGTGGATCAAGGTCTTACGGTCGGCAACGGTGGTCTTCTCGTTGGTTACCTGGTTGATCATATTGGCATTGGCATCGACGGTACCGTCATCCATGAGCTCGGCTATCGCATGGATATTCAGCGGGCCGTAATACGAGCCATCGGACAACTCGACCATCCACACCATATCGAGTTCAGGCACCCGCTCGGCAGGGATCCACGCCTTTTTATCCTCCGAGAGCTGATGCCCCGGCGCAATGCGTCCTTGGCGTGCCCAGTCCACTAGGGTGGGCATGTCGGAAGGACCGAACACGGAACCCTCCTCGATCTTCAGGAACCATTGCCTCGTGGCGCTTTGCAGCTTCATTTTTTTTGCGTCTATCATGCTGTCCTCGCTTCATTTGGGGGCACACATCCTCGATCGCGTACCAGCCCTCTCGGATTGAACGCTATATTTAAGCGGTCAACTATGCGCAACGACGGCATGGAAGTCAAGTTTCAGACGAGACCCAACGCAATTGCGGACGCAGGAACACCGGGATCTTGTACTTTTCGATCTCGTGGATAAACCGGGTCTTGTCCACGAAATAATAATTCTCGCGTACAATCTCCTCGTAATTGGCAACCGCGTATGGAATGTGTCGTTTCATGAAAAAACAGTATGCGTGGAATATGTACTGGACTCGATTCGGCTGTTAATGCGAACATGCAGAGGACCGTTGATGATGAAGATGGAACGATAGAAGGGATGGATCATGCACCGCTGTTTTATTGAGAAGCAACACTGGAGTGGCTCGTGCGCGACGCCTTCCCCTGCCGAAGCCCACCATATCTGCCATGTGTTGCGGGCGAGGGACGGGGAATCCGTCCGCCTCTTTGACGGCACCGGCACCGAAGCCACGGCCTTGCTCCACATCGCTGAAGGCAGCGTCCGGCTTGAGATTCAAGCCCTGAATCCGCCATCCGAGCGAGGGCTGGATATTGTCCTGATCCAAGCCATTCTCAAGGGTAATCGCATGGACTGGCTGATCGAAAAAGCTACCGAACTGGGGGTTTCGCGAATCGTTCCGGTGATCACGAAACGCGTGATTCCACGGGGATCGGACGATGGCGGAAGCCAGAAGCAGGAGCGCTGGCAACGGATCGCGGTCAGCGCCGCCAAGCAATGTGGCACACCGTGGCTGCCGGTGATCGATCCCCCCACGGCCTTGGAGAGTGCGATCCACGCGGCCGTTTCCGGCGGACCGGTGCTGGTCGGCGCGCTCGCCGGAAACCCACGCTCGCTGGCGGCAGAGATTGACCGGTGGCGACCGCAAGCGGTGGGGCGTATCGCCATCGTGATCGGCCCCGAAGGCGACCTGACCCCCGAAGAAACGGACGCCTTGCTAGAGGCGGGGTGCATCCCGGTATCGTTCGGGACGCTGGTCCTGCGGGCGGAAACAGCGGCGCTTTTTGCCATCAGTGCACTGGGCTGCATGCTCAACCGTAGATGATCTCGGCGTAGACGCCACCGCCGCGCAGGATGTCCCCCTCGTAAAGCGCACAAATCTGTCCGCAGACCAGGGCACGCTGTGGCTCAAGCCATTCCACCCGTGCCCGGCCATCGCCCAACGGAATGTAGCGGACCGGCACGGACGGTGCCCGGTAGCGCGCACGGGCCAGCAGCATCCCCTCGCGCTCGAGTGTGCCCTCCCACCCTGTTGAACTTACCGAGGCCGGGATGCAGGTCGACGAATACAGCCCCGCCGTATCCGGCGAGTCAAAGGCAACCACCAATTCCCGGGTTCGCAGGCGTTTCTCCACCACGATATAATTCTGCTGGTGAACCGGCGACGCAACGCCGATCCCACGCCGCTGTCCCAGCGTAAAATAGTGCAGCCCGCGATGCTGACCAACGCGCCGACCGTCCTGTCGCACGATATCGCCGGGTGCATCGGGAATATACATCCGCAGGAAATCCGCCATCTTGACCTGCCCGATGAAACAGATCCCCTGGCTATCCTTCTTCTGCGCAGTCGACAGACCGTAGCGTTGTGCCAAGGCACGCACCTCGGGTTTAAGCATATCGCCAATCGGGAATCTGGCATCCTGGACCTGCTCAGGACGCATCAAACTGAGAAAATAGGTCTGATCCTTGTTCGGATCGCTTCCCGTCAGGATTTCACGATGCCCATCGGTGTGGCATTGACTGCGGGCATAATGTCCGGTTGCCACCGCAGTAAATCCATGCTCTCGTGCCCAGTCCCGGAACACACCGAACTTGATTTCCCGGTTACAGAGCACATCCGGGTTGGGTGTCACGCCATCGGCATACCCCTTGATCAGGTAATCCACGATCCGCTCGCGGTAGGCATCCATCAGGTTGACGATCTGGAAGGGAATGCCCAGACGCTCAGCAACGGCACGGGCATCCTCGGCATCTTGCTGCCAGGGGCAATCACCGATCACGTTGACCTCGTTGATCCAGTTCTTCATGAAGGCCCCGGCCACGTCTGCCCCCTGCTCCACCAGCAAAGCGGCGGCGGCGCTGCTATCAACGCCGCCAGACATCGCCACCAGGATCCGCTCTTTCCCATTATCATTCACACATCACCACACGCTTGATCGGACACACTTAGTCGTCAACACCTAATCGTCATTCAAAATGCTATTCCGATCAACATTTGTCGAGAGGATTTACAGACCTCAATTTTCCTTGATTATCATGAACCAGATAGATAGAGTCTCACCTATGATTACATCAGAGAGCAGCACAGAAGATATTGGGATTGACGGTCATGAAAAGCTGGTTTATGCACATGGGGTGAGGTTGCCGACGCAGACCGAGCACCTGCTCAACCGGATGGCATTGATTGCCGAGCATCATTCGGGCGGGGATCTTCACCACATTCGCCGGGTCAGCCTGTTTACGCACCGAATCGCCTTGGAACTTGGGCTTGATGAGAAAACCGCCATGACGATTTCAGCGGCCGCCCGGCTGCACGATATCGGCATGATCGGCGTTCCTTCCAGCATCTTAAGAAAGCCCGGGCGTCTGACACCTGCCGAAATGGCGGTGATACGGAAACATCCAAAAACCGGGTTGCGCCTGATTGGGCGGAAACAGGATCCGCTGATCCGGGCCGCCCGTGCCATCATCGGGGCGCATCACGAACGCTGGGACGGAAGCGGCTACCCGGACGGGCTCAAGCAGGATAGCATCCCCTTCGAGGCACGTATCGTGGCGATTGCCGACACGTTTGATTCCCTCTGCTCACCCCGGCCCTATCGCCGGGCGACCGATCCTGAAATGGCGCTCACCGTCATCACCAACGCAGGCACCGGTGGAATCTTTGACGCCGACATGCTTGGCGCGTTTTTCAAGGGCCGCAAAGCGATCCTGGACATCTGCCATCACCTGCCGCACCGCTGAACGCGTTCAGCACTGCACGCAAAGCCCGTCATAGGCAACGGCTACCCCGGCGGGCAGGGCGTGCTCGAGTTCGGCATGGGCAACTTCATGGCAAAGGTGGATGAGGTAGGAGCGAGCGGCACCAATCTGCTCGAGATAGGAGAGGCTTTGCGCAATCGTGAGGTGCGTGGCATGGTCACGATGCCGCAGCGCATCCAGGACCATGACATCCACCCCCTTGAGGCGGGCCAGTGTCTCGGGCGGAATGACCTTGCAATCCGGCACATAGGCAAACCGCACCGCATCACACGTGAACAGGAATCCGTTGGTTGGTGCGGGACCATGCACGACCGGCAGCATCTCGATCGTCAGTGCCCCGAGGTTCACCAGATCACTGATGATCCGGAAATCGATTTGCGGCCGATACGCGCCCGGCTGACACTCAGTGGAAATATAATTGAAGACCCGCTGGAGATCCCGAATGGTCGATTCGCCACCAAAGGCAGGGATCACTTCCCGCTGGATCGTATTGTAGCGGCGGATATCATCAAATCCGAAAATATGATCCGCGTGCGAATGCGTAAAGAACACGGCATCGACACGCGGCAGGCGGTACGCCAAGGCCTGTTCCCTCAAATCCGGCGGCGTATCCACCAGCACATGCAGCCCCCCGGCTTCGATATACAGGCTGGTTCGGCGACGGCGGTCGCGTGGATCCTCCGACGTGCAAACCGGACAGTCGCAGCCGATAATCGGAACCCCCGACGATGTCCCCGTCCCAAGAAATGTTGCCTTAATGGCCATGGAAGAACCTCAGCGCGGGGTAAACGGAAGGCTGCCAAGAAATGCATTCGCAATCCCATCGAGCAGTTCCGTTTCATCCCAGGGTTTGGAAAGCGCCGGAATGCCGAAATTGCGCAGCACATCGACCTTGCTCTGCCCGATATGCGCACCGGTCATCACCAAAATGGGAATGCGAACGGTGGACGGATCGCTCTTTAGCCGCAAGATCACCTCACTGCCTTCAATATCCGGCAGCAGCATATCGAGGATCAGGATGTCAGGGTGTTCCGTATGCACGATGCGCAGGGCATCGCTGCCACTACCGCAGCCCATCACCTGATACCCATGCCCGGCGACCTGGTCCTTGAGGGAGTTCAACACGATCCGGTCATCATCAACAATCAGGACCGTCGGCGCTTCAGCAATAGGTAGTCGGAAAGAGATACGCGTCCCCTTGTCCATGCCCGGGGGTGGGCTTTCCACCTTGAGCTCCCCATTATGCATCGCCACGATTTCCTTTGAAATCGCCAATCCAAGCCCTGAACCGCTGGGCTGGTCGCCCACCGTGAAGTAGCGGTCGGTCACCCTCGGGAGCGCCTCGGGAGGAATGCCGATCCCGTTATCGTCCACAATCACACGCACAAAGCCCTCGTGCTCGGCATCCTCCTCGACCCGGACTTTGACAAAACCACCCTCATGGGTGAACTTGATGGCATTCCCGACAAGGTTCAGGATCACGCGCTCGATCTTCTGGGCATCGCAATTCACAAACCACAGTTCCTTGCCGATATCGACGGATAGCGCTAACGACTTCTGCTCGGCCTGCACGCCTAATGATTTCGCGCTGCTGGTGACCAGGCGGACGAAGGGCACCCGCGCCTTTGCAAGGGTCAGCGTCTGGTTCTCGATCTTGCGCAGATCCAGGATATCATTCACCGTCGCCAGCAGGCGTCGGCAATCGCCGAGCAGCATTTCCAGGTACTTCTGGGCATGATTGTTAAGCGGCCCGCATACGCCCCGGATCATGTTGGTAATCGCATAGATCATCGACGTCAACGGCGTCCGCAGCTCATGCGAGACGTTCGATATGAACTGGGATCGGTTACGATCATGCTGCTCCAGCTTGGTGATCGCCTCTTCCAAGGCATCCTGCGCCCGTTTGCGCACGGATACGTCGCGGATGAAAAAGCACAGACGCCCCTCCATCTCGGTGTCCAGACGGTTCACGGCGATTTCCGATGGGAACGAGGTCCCATCCTTGCGTTTGCAGGAGCCTTCAATCAGGGTGTAACGGTGCTCCATGAGATTCTTGCGTATCGTCCCGATCACGGCATCATCCGCCCCGGAGATCAGTGATGGAACGGCAATCCCGATCAATTCCGATTCCGGCCAGCGGAAAAAGTCAACGGCACGATGGTTGCACTCTCGCACGATCCCGTTGGCATCCGTGATCAACACGGCATCGTAAATGCTCAGCAGCAACCGCTGGTAATCCGAATCCGGAGCCTCCCGCGATTCCTGGGGCCTGGCCTTGAGCTGGAACGACGTGGCCCCAGCGACCTGGTCAGGGAGGGATATCTTGACCGTGTGACCATTCTGCCGGACTTTCTGCTCCTCCTCATCCAGTTCGATGCGCATGGTCCGCCCGAAATCATTGCTCGTTGACATTATTTTTCATCTCCTGAAGATTTGGGGCGTGCGTATTGCATCGAAGGTCCTTCTGGAAAGGCAGCGCCATTAGCCAGATGATGCGTCTGCGCCGTCAATTTGGCACCATCGCGGTAGACCTCAAGTACGGACCGAGTGAACCTCGCCCTTCCCGACTGATGCACCACAATCAAACGACCCTCCCTGTCGACCTGCATCGCAGGGTCGTTTACCCGCACGGCAGGCCCCAGTTGGAACGTGCCGAAAATCGCATCCGTCGCCACGTCACGGATCACGACAAACGCAAATTCGCTCTTGCCTCGCTTGAAATACCGCAGGCTATAGTCCAAATCGATATCGCTGTACCCTGGAAAGGTGCGACGGACAGACGCCATCTCGATCCCGTTGACGATATCAAAGCCAATCGCATGGGAGAGTATCAGTTCCCCCTCGTAGCGGATCACGGCCCGCACCTGGTAGCCGCCCGTCTCCCTCAATTCAAACAGCGAGGTGATCTCGACCAACTCAATCGCCTTCTCGCCAGGCATGATCACCGTGTCTCGACGGACGGGGCGACGGTTGGTGTCCGCAGGCCCCGTGGAACGATCCCTGACGACTTCCACAATCAGCTCCGCATTACTATATTCATCGCCAAACACAAGGGGAACCGACAAATGATTTTCAATCACAACCCTGGCGGCGAATGGCTCCCCCCGCATGTAGGCGCTATGCTCAAGGGAAACGCCCATGCGGAACTGGGCCGCGGCAGGGGTGACAAAAGCCACGGAAACCAGAAGCACCACGCCAATTTCACGAACTGACAAACGCATGTTCCACCTCATCTAGCAATAAATGCAAAATTACCTGGTGAGCCTCCTGGATGCGCTCGGTCGCCTTGCCCGCGACGCACAGATCAACATCCGCCAAGCCTCGCAGGTCTCCCCCGTCGCGCCCCAGCACGGAAATTATCCGCAATCCCTGCCGCCTGGCCGCTTCAAGGGCATGGCGCAGGTTCATCGCGCGGCCGCTTGTGCTGAAGAGCACCAGCACATCGCCACGCACCCCCAGCCCTTCCACCTGCCTGCTGAATACAAAGTCATAGCCAAAATCATTCGCGATACAGGTCAAGGCAGTCCCGTCGGCTGTCAGGGCGATCCCAGGCAGCGAGCGCCGGTTTGTCCGGAACCGCCCTACCAATTCCTCGGCCATGTGCATGGCCTCTGCCGCACTGCCACCATTGCCGACCGTGAGGATCTTGCCCCCGCCACGCAGCGCCTCGATGACCATGGCGGACGCCTGCGCCAGGCAACCGGCCATGGCCGTCAACCCCCGGATTACCCCGGCGCTGTCCTCAATGCTTCCGATCATACGCTGCACAACCGGGTCTTCGTTAATCCCCATATTCCCACCTTTTTTCGATCCCATCCACCTCGTCGCATTCACGACACACCGGAATCTAACGGGTTGCCGCCTGACTGTCAATAAAGCTGAACTTGATTTTCGGGCGATACCTTCTACAATCCGGCGTTGATGTTATATCGCGTTGCGTTAAATCACGTCAAGGAGGGTCCCCGATTATGGAAGTTATTGCCTTAGCACTGCTCAAAACACTGGCAACCACCTGCCTGAAATTCTATCTCAGCTACCTGTTCACCTCGGGCGGGATCATCGCCGACAAGGGCGACCTTGGCTACAGCATTCCCTCATGGTATATGAACCCGGGTAGCCAGGCCACCGCCTTTTATTCCTACGGGACGTCCACGGAAGGGGACGAATTCGCCTCGATCGATGACGCCCGCCAGAAGGCGATCGACCAGATGATCGACCTGATCAAGCGCAGCCATCAACGGATCATCAAGGAAGAGATCCGTTACGACGCCAACGACGTTAAGCAGCGGCGCCTCGTGGAGTTGTTCCTGCGTGGCGACAACCTCAACCAGTTTATCCTGTCGCATGCTTCGCTGGATAAGAAGCAAATCGTCAAGGTCACTAAGCCGGAATCCGAGCTGCGGGCTTTTGTCCGGCTGAAGCTGAGCACCGAGGATTATATCAAGAACCAGGAAGAGACGATCCACGAACTGCGTAAACGGCTGACCTATCAGAAATCCGAGAACATCATGGAAGAGATGTCCATGGAAATGGAGAATCTGAGAACCACCCCCGCCCCTAGCGAGGGGGAGGAGGCGCTGCCGCCTCCCGGCGACGCCCCTGATGCCTCCAGCGTGTCACCATCCCCGATTCCACCCGGGATCAACCCGCCCGCCTCACGGCCAGCATCGCCCGGTGCCTCGGTCTTCGACAGCATGAACAGCGAGCTCGACAACATCACCGCGGACCCCGCGCCCACCCAAGAGTAGGAACCTTCCATGAGCAACTGGCACCAGACCCCCGCACCGGGGTCGCACCGTATCTGTCTTTGCGGCGATTCGTTGACCGTCACCCTGTTCTCGAACCCACCCCGCGAGGGTACCGCCTGGCTACGGACCAACCTGGGCCATGCCCGCCACCGCCGCCGCGAGATCATCGAGCATGTTGAACATCACGCACCGCTCCTGGTTCGCGACTGGCACGATCTGCCCATGACTCCGGGCACCAGCCCGGGCGTTTTCGAGATCCGCATCCCGCTCTTTGAAACGGGGCGGTTTGAAGCCAAGGCATTTTTCCTGCCCGACAGGGAAGACTCCCCGCTATGGCCCGAGGGCGAGAACCTGGTCATCAAGGTCGAACCGTCCGATACGATCTGCGCGAATTCGGTCTATACCGCCTTCGTCCGCCAGTTCGGGCCGAACATGCGCAATGCGGTGGAATTGCCGATCCCTCCCGAGACGCTCGCCACGCTGGACGGGAACGGCTGCACCGTGATCCCGAAATCCGGTACGTTCAGGGCACTGACCGCCCAACTTGACCACATCATCGGCACCCTGGGATTCCGGATCATCCAACTGCTGCCGATCCATCCGGTACCCACCACGTTCGCCCGCATGGGTCGCTTCGGTAGCCCGTTCGCCTCGATCGACTTCTTCAATGTCGACCCCGCCCTCGCCGAATTCGACCGGAAAAGCACGCCCCTTGACCAATTCGCGGAACTCGTCGATGGCGTCCACCAGCGCCACGCGACGCTGTTTATCGATCTGCCGATCAACCATACCGGCTGGGCATCCCACCTGCAATTGCACCATCCCGATTGGTTTGCCCGCAACGGGGACCAGTCGTTTGCATCGCCTGGCGCATGGGGAATCACCTGGGAAGACCTTTCCGAACTGGACTACCGTCACCGCGGACTCTGGGAATACATGGCGAAGGTCTTCCTTTTCTGGTGTGCCCATGGCGTCGACGGCTTCCGCTGCGATGCCGGCTACATGGTCCCGCTGCCGGTCTGGGAATATATCGTTGCCAAAGTCCGCCAGTCCTACCCCGACACGATCTTCCTGCTCGAGGGACTGGGCGGCAAGATCAGCGTGATGCGCGACCTGCTCGACCGGGCCAATCTCAACTGGGCCTATTCCGAGATCTTCCAGGTCTATGACCGGGGGCATCTGGAACAGGAGCTCCAGCAGTATCACCTGATTTCGAACAATAACGGCACGCTGATCAACTTTGCTGAAACCCACGATAACAACCGGCTGGCGGCCCATTCACAGGCCTATGCTCGGATGCGCACCGCCCTGGTCGCGCTCTGCTCGGAAAGCGGGGCGTTCGGCATCACCAACGGCGTCGAGTGGTTTGCCGAAGCCAAGGTGGATGTCCACGGCGCACCACCTCTGAACTGGGACAACCCGGTCAACCAGATCGACCACATCCATCGGATCAACCAGCTTCTGAAGGGGCATCCTGCCTTCTGCGCGGGGACGCGCCATCGCATCCTGCCGAGCCACACCGGGGTATTGCAACTGCTGCGCGAACCGCCGCAGGGATCGCCCGTCCTGTCGCTCATCAACCTGGATCTCAACCAGCCCGCGGATGCCATCTGGCCGGAATCCAATTTTGCACCGATCAATGGAAAGGTATTCGATCTGCTGGGTGGCAGCGAACTGGCGGTCGACTCTCCTTCCCCGGGAACCCTTCGACTTTCAGTTGCCCCGGGAGCCGCCTTCTGCCTCGGCGATCCAAACGCACAGCAGGTGCCACCGGCGATGCTCCCGCCCTCCGCCGTTACCCGCCAGCGCCTGAGTGCCATGGCCATGGCGCTGCATGCCCGGCTGGTCTCCCATATCCTGCCGACCAGCTACAATGCCCACGACATGGCACGGGCCCTGGCCGTGGATCCCATCGCCTTCTGCGAAAGCATCAGCGGGCACTGTGCCCTCAAATCGGTCACCGTCTGGCAATGGCCGGTCGATTTGTACCGCTGCGTCATGCTGCCTTCCGAGCATGCCCTGTTCATCCAATCACCTTACCCGTTCAGAGCCGCCCTGGACAGTCCGCTGACCGATGGCCAGCCCACCACTGCCAGCAGCCTGCCGCTGGCCGACGGGACGGGGCACTTTGCCTTCCTGTTGACGGAGAACCAATGCAGCAGCGTCGCGACCCTGCCGTTCAAGCTGACGGTCTATACCCCGGAGGGCGTCAAGCACGCCAACACCGGAATCCTTCAATTGCCCGGCGGCCCGGAACGACAGGTGGAACTGCGCTTCGGGCGCGAGGCCCTGCGCGAGTCTCGCCGCTGTGCCCTGCTGACCAACGGTGCTGGGTCCATGAGCCAGGTGCGCCTGGAGTGGGGTCGCATCGTGAGCCAGTACGACTGCATGCTGGCTATCAATACCGACCCGCGGGTGCCGGTGGACCGCCGTATCCTGCTGACCCGCTGCCGGGCCTGGCTGCTGCATAAGGGATACTCCTACGAAATCGGGATCGACTGCACAACGAATGCGGCATTCATCCCCGGCGAAAGTGCCCACTGGAGTTTCGATATTCCAGCTGGCCTGGGAAAATCGGTACCGATCTCGTTCGAGCTGCGCCTATGCCGGAACCGCAATCACATCCTGTTCGACATCACCCGTCACCGCGCCACCCACAGCGAACACCTCGCCGATGAGGTTCCCGTCACCCTGATCCTGCGCCCCGATATCGAGGATCGCTGCTTCCATGAATCCACCAAAGCCTACAGTGGTCCCGAATATCAGTGGCCACATGCCATCAGTACCCATGAGCATGGGTTCCGGTTTGATCCGGGCGGACATGCCGCGATGCGGATGGAGACCGACAAGGCCCGCTTCTCGCGCGAAACCGAATGGCTTTATGGCATCCCCCATCCCTTCGAGGCGGATCGCGGGCTTGAACCCAACGGCGACCTCTTCAGTCCCGGCTTTTTCTCGTTCGAGCTGAACGGTGCCAGCCAGCAACGGGTCGAGGCCTTTCTGGAAGGCGAACCGGAGGCGGAAACACTCCCGCCGCTGCGGCTGGGCGAGGTTCCGCACCACCTGCCGATCGAGCAGGTACTCATCTCAGCAACCCGCGATTTCATCGTACGCCGTGACGATTCGCGTACCGTCATCGCCGGGTATCCCTGGTTCCTCGACTGGGGCCGCGATACCCTGATCTGCCTGCGCGGGATCATCGCTGCCGGCATGCTCGAGGAAGCCCGCGACATACTGATCCAGTTCGCCCGGTTCGAGGATCGGGGTACCCTGCCGAACATGATCCGGGGCAACGACGACCGCAACCGCGACACCTCGGATGCCCCGCTCTGGTTCTTCACGGCCTGCAACGATTTGCTGCTGGCGGATCCTGCCAACACCACCTTCCTGCACGCCGATTGCAAGGGCCGGCCGCTACGGGCAGTCCTGCGGTCGCTGGCGGAACACATGATCGCCGGCACCCCCAATGGAATCAAGATGGATCCGACGAGTTCCTTGATTTTCAGTCCGTCGCACTTTACCTGGATGGACACCAATTACCCCGCTGGAACGCCACGCGAGGGATATCCTATTGAGATCCAGTCCCTGTGGTATGCGGCATTGCAACTGCTGGCGAAGATCGACGACCAGCGGTTGTGGCAGCCGATCACCCAGCAGGTCCGCCAATCGATCGAAACCCTTTACCGCTTACCGGACCGCCGGTATCTTGCCGACTGCCTGCACGCCCAGCCCGGAACACCGGCGGCCAAGGCCGTGGCTGATAATGCGCTGCGACCGAATCAGCTTCTGGCAGTTACCCTGGGGGCGATTGACAACCCGGAACTCGTCCGCGGCATCCTCAATGCCACGGCCCGGCTCCTGATTCCCGGTGCCATCCGCAGTCTGGCCGATCAACCGGTTTCCCCCCCTCTGCCGATTCACGGCAGCCACGGGCTGTTGAATGATCCGGGCCGCCCCTACTGGGGAGAATATCGGGGCGATGAGGACACCCGCCGCAAGCCTGCCTATCACAACGGAACCGCCTGGACATGGCCGTTCCCCTCCTACTGCGAGGCGCTTGCCATCCACGATGCCGCGCTGATCCCCACCGCCCGCTCGCTGCTATCCAGCATCTGCGAGCTCATGCACGAGGGGTGCGTCGGCCACCTGCCCGAGATCCTGGATGGCAACCTTCCGCATCACCAGCGCGGCTGCTGGGCACAGGCCTGGGGTGCCACCGAGGCCCTCCGTGTCCTCAAACGGCTTACCCGGAAATGACGTTTGACCAACCTTGTATGTCCCACTACCCTTGACGACTATCGATAATTGAAATGCTATAACGAACATAAGGAAGCGAAATCTATGAACAACCCAACCCAGCGTATGTTTGGACCTGCTTGCGAAGCCTATTCCGACCTCGGGGTCGATGTGAACGCCGCCCTGGAAACCCTCAAGAAAACCCAGATCAGCCTGCACTGCTGGCAGGGCGATGATGTCGCTGGCTTTGAAAAGCTCGACGCAGGCCTCGATGGCGGCGGCATCCAAGCCACCGGCAATTACCCCGGACGCGCCCGTAACGGCGACGAACTACGCGCCGATCTTGACTTGGCACTCAGCCTGATCCCCGGCAATCACCGCCTCAACCTGCATTCGATCTATGCCGAAACCGGCAGCGCCAAGGTTGGCCGCAATGAACTGAAGACCGAGCATTTCAAGGCGTGGATCGACTGGGCCAAGGCCAATGGACTGGGCATGGATTTCAACGGCTCGTTCTTTGCGCATCCCATGGCTCAATCCGGCACCACCCTCAGCAGTACCGACAAAACCGTGCGCCGATTCTGGATCGAGCATGGCATCGCCTGCCGCCAGATCGGTGCAGACATGGCGCGCGCACTGGGCACCCCGTGCGTTGTCAACGTCTGGATCCCGGATGGCAGCAAGGATATCCCCGCCGACCGCCAGGCCCCGCGGGAGCGCTTGAGGGCTTCTCTGGATGAGATCTTCAAGCCAGTCATCGACGCCAAGCTTGTGCGGGACGCCGTTGAATGCAAGCTCTTCGGCATCGGCTCGGAAAGCTATGTCGTGGGCTCGCATGAGTTCTACATGGGATACGCCATCAAGAACCAGAAGCTCCTGTGTCTGGACTGCGGTCACTTCCACCCTACCGAGGTGGTGTCCGACAAGATCTCGTCCGTCCTGATGTATGTGCCGGAAATCCTGCTGCATGTCAGCCGCGGTGTCCGCTGGGATAGCGACCATGTCGTCATCCTCTCGGACGAGTTGCGCGCGATCGCCGAGGAACTCGTCCGGGGCGGACACCTTGCCCGCACCCATATCGGCCTGGACTACTTCGATGCCACCATTAACCGTATCGCCGCTTGGGTGATCGGCACGCGCAACATGCAAAAGGCACTGCTGATGGCGCTGCTGGAGCCGACAAAGCGCCTGCGGGAGCTGGAAGCCAACGGGGACCTGACAGGACGACTCGTGCTGATGGAAGAACTCAAGACGATGCCATCGGGAATCGTCTGGGATACATTCTGCGAGCAGATGGGCGTCCCCCCCTCGCACACCTGGATTCAGGCCACAAAGAAATACGAGGCCGACGTCCTTTCCAAACGCCGGTAGGGCGAGCTGTCCCCAGCGAGCCGCCCGTGGCAAAGGCTGGGCGAAGACCTCCGGGCAAGCCCCACCTACCTGTGCATGGGCTCGTCGAGGGCAGCTTATACCAGGTGAAACGGACGGGGTGCGCCACGCCGGGCTGGCAGTTGCGATTCGCCACCTAGAAACCCTGCGCAAGAAGACACCCAAGCCCGTCTATTGCAACAACTAGATACGTTTGATCCGGCAAGCGTCGCACGGGTGCCAAAGTCTGCTTTTTGCCCGTAAGAAATTCAGTCGTTGCTATTCGTTGATACCATTTGATGCTAGACGGGGGGGATATTCGGAATCGAAGGCCGAAAATCTTCGGCGTTGACCGTGGCGACATTAAACCTTACACTACACCTTGGATTGTGGTGATTAAAGGGTGGTAATAAGCTCGGGGAGCGGGAAATGGCAATCATGGATTCCATAAATCATAAGCAGAAGTCTGGTAGCGTTGCCGATCCGGCGTTGGCATCAACCATGCGCTTGCCGCTGGAAGAACTGGTCGACCCCGATGCCGAGATGCATCTCGACATCCGCGTTGCCGACGATGACCGTCCCCAGCGTCTGCGCCTCATGAAAAGGCCCTACAGCATCGGACGCAAGGTGGACGCCGATATCACCCTCAACCAACCCGGCATCTCGCGCAACCATGCCCGTATCCTGTACTTGAATAACGAGGAAATTATCGAGGATACCGGCAGCACCAATGGAACCTATGTCAACGGGGTACGGATTTCCCGTTGCGTCCTGCAGAACAACGACATTATCCGCATCGGTGACGCGACCCTGCTCTTTACACGAACCCCGCGAAAGTAAGCCTATGAACACTGAAAAAAGCGCCGTTTCAATCACCTTCTGGGGCACCAGGGGCTCTATTTCAACGCCCGGCAGCAGTACCGAGAAATACGGTGGCAATACGCCCTGCGTTTCCGTTTCATCGGGTCGTAGCACCATCATCCTGGATGCGGGCACCGGCATACGTCCGCTGGGAATCCGGCTGGCCGCCCAGATGAAGACCGACGGCCCCTTCCCGCAGCATATCCTGCTGAGCCACACGCACTGGGATCATATCCAGGGACTCCCCTTCTTCCAACCAGCCTATATCAAGGGGACCGATCTGGTTATCTAC
The DNA here is from genome assembly GCA_002428045.1 of Verrucomicrobia bacterium UBA6015. Taxonomy (GTDB): domain Bacteria; phylum Verrucomicrobiota; class Kiritimatiellia; order UBA8416; family UBA8416; genus UBA8416. The sequence continues at coordinate 1,792 of DIZZ01000046.1, read as the reverse complement.
GGAAGCTCTCAGAAGGAACGATTCCTGGAATCCATCCTGGGCGGCCAGATGGACGTGAACTATTTCCCGGTGCAGATGAAGGAGCTGGCGGCCAATGTAAGTATCCGCGAATTCGAAGATCGCTTCATGAGGATTGGCGATATTGATATTGATATCCAGGAACAGGTCATGCATCCGGGGGGCTCTATCCGGTTCAAGATGAGAACGGGGGGCAAGACGGTGGTTTACGCCACCGACATTGAACTGAATGCCATTTTCAGTCCCGATACCCCCACCGATACCACCGAGCAACTGGCACAGGAATACCGTGATTTCATCCACCATGCCGACCTGCTGATTGCCGACGGGCAATACTCCGAATCAGAATATGCCGAAAAGAAAGGCTGGGGGCATACCTCCGTTCCCCTGCTACTGAACGTGGCGCACGAGGCAGGGGTCAAGCAACTCGCCGTATTTCACCATGACCCGGAACATTCCGATGCGTTTTTTGATCTGTTGTCGCGCCAGTACGAGCCGGTTTATCGAAATGCGGTTCCGCCGATGCATGTCTTCTGGGCCCGCGAAGGAATCACCATCGAGCTGTAAATTATGAGAAATAAAATATTCCGAAGGGTTATCATTTTTACCGTGCTGATGGCGGTCGTGCTGATGGCTGTGCAACTGTTGCTCAATGTGCGACTGAATCCGGAAATCAAAAAGGCGCTGCCAGCACTCCAGGATGATACCGGCCTGGCAATTGATATCGGCCAGGCATCGGTCAACGTCTTCAGTGGTAGCGGGCGGGTTGAAGGATTGAAGGTAGGCAAAATAGATCCGCGGATGCTCTCGCCCACGCTGACCATGGGGCCCGCCTCACTCTCGATTGCATGGATACCCCTGTTGCGTAAAATCACCCGCATCGAGGATTTCAATATTCCTCGGGCCGAGCTAACACTCGTCCGAACGCCTGCCAGCCGGGTGCGCATACCAGCGGCCACGCCAGTCCCGCCCTCCCCTGCGACCGATCCTCGCACGAATGCTCCCGCTACACCCGACACGGCACCGGAAGAGCCTGCCGATACCCTGTCCATCCGCCGCCCCGTACTTCCAAAGCTCGCCATCCGGCAGGCCCGTGCCGCCCTACGGATCATCTATGAGGATCAAGCGCAGGATCCCGTCCTGCGACTGCTTCAGGATGTCACCGTGGAAGCTCACGACATCTATACCTACGGCGACCTGGCTCCAGACGACTGGGGCACGATCCAACTGACTGGACACGCCGCCGACAAGCCCGATGTGTGGAAGCTCGACCTGGTGGCACGGGTGGCCCCCGTATCGGATCCCGCCGTGGCCAGTTTCAGCCTTGATGGCACCCTCAAGAATCTTAACCTTGCAGCGCTGGGAACGTTGACCGAGGAGATCGGAATCCGCAGTGAATCCGCCGATATCACTGTCAGCATCAAGGTGCTGGACGGGATTTTTCAGTCCGATACCCGAGTCATCCTGACCCTGCGAAATGCACAATTGACGGGGAAACTCAAACAAAAAAACAAACACATCAGCCTGCCGTCCTCGGTGACGATCGAGATCCCGGTTGGCGGAACCCTGGAAAAGCCATCGGTCAACGTCTTGCAGGCCATCACCCACAGCGTGCTCAAGACCTTTGCAGCAAACCCGGACCAGGTGCTCGATCAAATCACCATCGACGGCAAGTCCCTCCGCTCACGGATCGACAAGCTCAAAGGCAGGTAGGGCGATGACCTCCGGGCAAGGCGCCGTGGCAAAGGCAGCGTCTGAAAGGGTGGCTTGCACG
>DIZZ01000270.1:3068-3219 GCA_002428045.1 Verrucomicrobia bacterium UBA6015 | reverse complement strand
ACACATATCCAGATCATCGACAACGAGGCAATCAGATAATTGATCGGCTGATTGGCTCGTCGAGTCACGCCTCCCTCTCGTTTTCTCATGCTTTCCATTAATCTCCCGTCCCTTCTTTCATCACTTCACCCATGCGGGCGGATTTCATTGC
>DIZZ01000270.1:2315-2928 GCA_002428045.1 Verrucomicrobia bacterium UBA6015 | reverse complement strand
AGCCGCTCGGCGCGTTGTTCCAGGGGTATCCTGCTTTCCAGCCCCAGTTTCAACATGGCCCGTTGTGCGGAAACCGTTTGCCCGTATTCCTCGACAATCTTTTGGAAGTATTTTTTGGCGTCTTCCCATCGGCCCTGGTGCTGAGCCGCTTCGCCCAGGGCGCGCAGGGTGCAGGCTTTTGCGGGGTTTGAGCCTCGCGGATCGTTCAGGAATTCGCGGTATAGGCGTTCGGCCGGTTCCCATTTTTCCCAGAGGGCATAGAAGTCGGCGAGCATGAAGCGTAGCTTTTCCTCGCTTCGAAATGCTTTCAGTTCCTCGGGGCGGGCGAGCAGGAACTGCACTCTGCAGGCGATCTGCAGGCGGCGATGGAAGTTACCCAAGGTGCCATGGAACTGTCTTTGCATGTCCGGGTTCATCTCAAAGGCCTTGGTGAACTGCGCGAGGGCNNTCGTCGTGCTTGCCTCGGTAGAAGGCGATGAACCCGAGGTAGTAGCGGGAATCCCATTCGAGGCTTGTGAGGTACCAGGGAGCTGTGTGACGGTTGATGACCATGGAGGGGGTGATGGTTACCGGTTTGAGGTCGTAATCTGCCGACATCGTCTGGGCGGCGGCA
>DIZZ01000270.1:0-2251 GCA_002428045.1 Verrucomicrobia bacterium UBA6015 | reverse complement strand
ATCCATTCGAGGGTCTGGTTGAACGCGTGTTCCGCTTTTTCAACATCCCCCTGCTCGAGCAGGAGGCGGCCGGTTTCGTAAAGTGCCTCGCCCCGGTACAGCCCAAGCGGGGCGGACTTGATAAAGGCTTCCAGTGCCGTGATGGCCTCTTGTGGATTGCCAGCGGCCGCCTGGCATTGGGCGCGGTAGAACTGGGCGGCTTCGGCGTAGACGGTGCCAGCGTGTTTCTTGGTCAGCGTGTTGTATTGCGCGATGGCTTCCTGGTATTTCTTGTCGAAATGCGCGGTGCGGGCATCGCGGTAGTCGGCAAAGCCTTCGCCGTATGCCTGGATCTCGTGCTGGCGCTGGGCATGGCGCAAGCTTGCCTCGATGGGCGGGCGGTGCGTCTTCTTCCACGTGTCGGTTCCGGGCACGACCGGTCCCAGCACCTCCTCCACGCTTTCCTTTGTCTTCTTGCGGGTGTAATACGTGTCGCCATAGGACAGGGCGGCCTGGTACTGTTTGACAGCCACTTCCCATTCGGCTGCGATGCCGTGCATATCGGCATAGGCGGCAAAAACACATGCGCGTTGATGGCCCTGCGTCTTTTCCTTGGCGTAGTCCAGTGCCTTGACGGCTTCGCGGATGCGGGCGTCGGCCGCCAGGCAGCGGGTACGTTCGAGGTAGGCCGGGAGAACGGTTTCCTGGAGTTTTTCGGGGGTAAAGCCGCCGTAGGGTTCCAGGACGGTGACGGCTTTGGCGGTCTCGCCGTGGGTGCGCAGATGTTGCGCCAGCAGGATGGCGGCGGCTACGGCTTGGGAGGGGTCGCGCGATTGCATGTCGCGGCGGAGCGCGTCAATGCCCCGGCTGGCCGTGGCGGGGTTGGCGAGGTGTTCGCGGGCATTGTCGAGGGAGGCTGCGGCGATGGGTTGGGTGAAGGCGAAAAAGATGCAGGTGGTGTGAAGAAGGAGGCTAGATGCGAGGCGGCTTATGCTCGGATGCCGCCTAAAGGCGGGACTACTAACGAGGGTGAATAGGTCAATCATGTGTCGATCTCCGCGATTAGCACGACCGGGGTTAGGCCTTGCTGGCAGTGTTGTTTTTCTTTGAAGTTGAGATAAGGGAGGATCGCGGCGTCGGTGGTCTCGGGGAATTTCAGGCCGGTTACGTCCAGGGTTTGGGAATCGCTTTGGTAGGCCCATTTGAAGGTGCTTGCCGCGTCCGGGGCGACGGCGTTCGTGACGGTGGTGACGGCGACGGCTTTCGGGAAGCTATGCCGTGCGTCCCCTTCCCTGCCCGGCAGGCCAAGCACGATGATCGCCAGTCTGCCGTCTGCCAGGGTGCGCACATCCATATAGCGGCCGCCGCTACCCGCAGCATCGAGCAAGGCGATCCCGTTGAATTCGAACGTGATGACGTCCTCACGGGCGGGCCGGTCGTCGGACGACGGTCCCAGGAACACCAGATGCCGTTCCGGTTCCCCGGCCAACGCCGCAAACTGTAGTTCGACCCGCTGCCATTTCCCAGGTTTGAGTGTTGCGCTGCCTTCCCACGCGCCAAGGGCCATACGGAGCTTCACGGTCCGGCCTGCCGTCTTTGTGTGCGGATAGACCCAGAAACTTAGCGTCCTGCCCTCGATATTCTCGTGGAAGCCATACAGGGGCAAGGTGGCGCCTTCCGCCGTTCGGGATGTTCCGCCGGTATAGTCGATGTCGCAAAACAGGCTTTGCACCGTTTCCGGCACAACATAGTCCTGCCCCTGCACCACCCCCGGCGTGGCTTTGCCCGTCCTCACCCGGTAGTTCGCGCACAGTTCCTGCATCACGCCGGGATATACCGCTAACGGCCTGCGCCGCAGCAGACCGCCCTCGCGCGTTTCCGTGACCCCGCCTGCCACTTGGATCGCCACCGGCTTTTCGAGCGGTTTGGGCACAACGGACGGATTCCCGGCAGCGCGCTCCATCGGTGCCACGCCCTGCTTTACCAGTCGGATATACAAGCAATCCTGGATGTCCAGCTCGACATCCAGCAAGCCGCCCTGTCCGTTGGGCGCAAGCTGGATGTTCATAACCTTGTCCACCCGGTTGCGGTCATAATCCCCGCTGGGATCGTCCTGGCGCACATCGCCAATAAACTCGCCCCGGTAGGTCGGCTTGTCCATCTTCAGCGATTCGGGGAAAATTCCATTATTGACCGTCGCCACAGTCGCGCCATGCCAGGGTAATGCACACACCACACGCACCTTGCCGCCGGGCGTTCTCCCGAAGCGGCT
>DIZZ01000231.1 GCA_002428045.1 Verrucomicrobia bacterium UBA6015 | reverse complement strand
GAATGCTCGGATAGCTCCCTGGCCAACCGCAGCCGCATCGGAAAACCCGGTTCTCAACGCCAGAAAGGGCGGAGCGTGCCCGAAAATCTCGATTTACTCCCATCAGACGGCGCAAAAAACGTCACGCGCACAGCATCCGCCATTTTTACTTACAGAACCCCTCGTGGTGCCCGGCTTCAAGCGGGCTCCATGAGGGGTTCTGCAAGTGCCTCAATCATGCAAACAGCTATTTACCAAGAACGCCCCCGTTCCCTTTTGTTTAGCTGGCTATCCCCTAAGGAGCGTTCCCGGCCACATCAGGATGCCGCCGTCCATGACCTTGACATCCGTGAATCCGGCCTGCTTGAGAATCAGGGCGGCCTCGTAGCCGCGCAGCGATATCTTGCAGAAGGCGATCACGGGCTTGCTGCGGTCAATGTCCCCGAGCCGCTTGCGGAGTGCCCCCAACGGGATGTTCAGCGATCCGTCGATGCGCATCTGCGCGACCTCGGCGGGCGAACGTACATCCAGCAGGGTAAAGGATTCGCCCCCCTCGCGCCGTGCCAGGACGTCGGACGGGGTGATCCCGCTCATCAGGCCATCCATGATGTTGCGCAGGATGTTGGCGGCCGTGATCAGATTATCAACCGCCGGTGAATACGGCGGAGCATAGCACAGATCGGCGTTGGCAAGCTGATCCACCGTCATCCCGGCGGTCAGCGCCATGGCCACGATATCCATCCGGCGCTCGGCATTACCCGGCCCGGTCGCCTGTCCGCCGAGCAGTTTGCGGCTCGCACGATCAGCGATCAGCTTAAGGAACAGGGGCTTGGAGGTCGGCATGAAATGCGGACGATCCGGTGCCGGTGCCAGACAGGTAACAACGTCATAGCCGGCCTCCCTGGCTTCCTTTTCGCCCAGCCCCGTACGCGCCACGGTGAAATCAAACACCTTGCAGATGGCGCTGCCCAGGATGCCGGGAAACGCGTCCGGCATTCCACAGATGGCATTGGCCGCGACGCGCCCCTCCTTGTTGGCTGTGGATCCCAGCGGCACGTAGGCCGGTTTGCCGGTGATCATGTTCACCTTCTCGGCACAGTCGCCCACCGCATAGATGTCCGGATCGCTTGTCTGCATCTGGGCATTGACCGCAATCGCCCGGGTCGGACCGATCACCAGCCCGGCCTCCTGCGCCAGCCTGGCGGACGGACGCACCCCGACCGCGACGAGGACAATATCCGCCGGGAATTCGCCACGGTCGGTCACCACGCGCTCAACCCGCCCCTCGCCCTTGAACTCGAGCACCTTGGTGCGGGTCTGGATCTTTACCCCCTTGGCCTCGAAATGTCCCTCGACCAAGGCGGCCATCTCGGGATCCATGATGCTGAGGATATGCGGCAGAAACTCGATCACGGTCAGGCGGCAGCCCATCTCCTGAAATGCCTCAGCCACTTCAACACCGATCAGTCCGCCGCCGACAATGACGGCGTTGATGGCCTTGTGTGGTTCAACGGCCGCCTTGATGCGGTCGGCGTCATGAATATCCTTGAGGTTGAAGATGTTGTCGAGCGTGATCCCGGGGATGGGCGGAAGTGCCGATTCGGCACCGGTCGCCAGAATCAGTTTATCGTAGGGCAGATCCTGCACCTCCCCGGCCGCGTTGCGCACATGCACCGTCTTGCGTGTCCGGTCGATGGCGGTCGCCTCCGTACGATTCAATACCCTGGCGTTCTTGACGTTCTGGAAGAACGCGGTATCGCGCACCGTGCCCGCCGAGGTGGTCATCAGTTCCTTCGATTCCTTGACCACACCGGAAATATAGTACGGCAACCCGCACCCAGCATACGAAAGCAGTTCACCCTTCTCCACAATCGTCACTTTTGCATCCGCGCACAGACGATTGATACGACTGGCGGCCTTGGGCCCGGCGGCCACGCCACCAATAATCACAACGTTCATGAAAAACTCCTTTCGTTATTATTTGCCTACGTCGATTACCTACGCCCTACTCAAAATCATCGGGGGTGCTGTTTATGCATATACAATTCAGGATCGAGAGTGCCCGCGGGTCGCTGATGGAATAGCGCATTTCCCGTCCTTCCCGCTGACCAACCAGCAATCCCATCCGGCGCATCTGGTTCAGATGCTGCGAGACCACGGCTTGCGGAAACCCCGTTTCCGCCACCAGCGCATGCACGGCGGCATCCTGATCCCGCTCTAGGATCTCAATCAGCCGAAGCCGCTGGGGATGCGCCAGCATCCGCAGAATATGCGCCGCCCGCTCCAGCGTGACCACCTTCAGCCGCTTTGCATATTGATCGCCCATGTCGCCTCCATAAACCATATTTCCCCTGTTATGAATCATTTAGATAAAGTATCATAATATCTTAATATGTCAATATACTAATTTAATGCAATTTGGTTGCCCACTAATAATGCGGCGGTTCCCGCACCAGCCACCGTTCGGGGAGCTGGTCGTCAGCCGGCTCCGGCAGGAAACAGGCACGGCGTTGACCTTCCACAACATCTCGCGGGCCGGTGCGGGCGCGGACTGGGGACTGGGCCTGATGGCGGCATTGATGGAGACCAATCCCGATCTGGCGATCATCGCCTTCGGCATGAATGATGCCGGGCACGAGAACCACGGGCAGCGGAGCGACCGCTACGAGCAGAGCGTGCGCGGCATCATCGAGGGCCTGCGCGCGCACAACCCCGAGGTCGACATCATCCTGGTGGCCAACATGCTTTCGAATCCTGAATTCAGGCCCCAGGCCGACCATTTCGAGAATCGCAAGCGTCTGGTCAAGCTGGGCGACGAGTTCGAGCGCGTGGCGATTGCCGATGTGATGGCCGTCACCGAGGCGATACTCCAGCGCAAGAAGTTCGCCGATATCAGCGGCAACAACCTCAACCACCCCAATGACTTCCTGCACCGCATCTATGCCGACGTGATTCTCGGCCTGATCCGCTAGAATTCAACATCCTTGCACAAGCCATGCCGTATGCTATATTCGCCGCATTGGCGATAGAACCGATGGATTGCGAGATTGATGAATAAGAAACAGCTTACGGAACGTGATATATGCACCAAGTTCATTACCCCCGCCCTGGAACAGGCGGGCTGGGATATCGCAACCCAGGTGCGGGAGGAATTTTCGCTCACCAAGGGACGTGTCATGGTTCGTGGCAAGCTGCACACCCGTGCCAAGCACAAGCGGGCCGATTATGTCCTTTTTTACAAGCCGAACATCCCCATTGCCGTGATCGAGGCCAAGGACAACAGCCATACGGTTGGCGATGGCATGCAGCAGGCACTCGGTTATGGCGAACTGCTGCAAGTCCCGTTTGTGTTCAGTTCCAATGGCGATGGGTTCCTTTTTCACAACAAGATCGCCCCGGACGGCATCCTCGAACGCGAGCTTGGGCTCCATGAATTCCCCTCCGCCGAGACACTGTGGCAATGGTGGACGGCATTCCGTGGTCTGAACGACCGGCAAGCGGCCCTGGTCACCCAGGACTACTACAGCGACGGCAGCGATAAGAGTCCGCGTTATTACCAACTGCTGGCCATCAACAAGACCATCGAGGCGATTGCCCGCGGCCAGAACCGCATCCTGCTGGTCATGGCTACCGGCACCGGCAAGAC
>DIZZ01000206.1 GCA_002428045.1 Verrucomicrobia bacterium UBA6015 | reverse complement strand
TGCATCAGGCTGTTGGCCAGCTTGAGGCTCGACCCGCCGCCGCCGCCGGGCTGGTGGCGGGTCGCCCTGAGATGCTCCAGGAAATCGAACACCGTGGCGGATATCGGCGTTTCGGTAAAGGCACTGGCGGTGTAAAGTCCGCCATGATCATCGCTGCCGCCCGTGAAGCACTTCTCCCATGGGCATTTGCCGACGGGCTCCAAGCCGTGACGATCCGCCATCCGCATCAGCGCATCGGCATCCATGGCGCTGAAAATAGCCATTGATATGGCACAGGCTCTCGGGTCGCGCGATCCATTGATTCCCTCGAAGCGGTTGAACAGGACCAGAAGCTTCTCGACATGATCTGTCGTCAGGCGGTCATTTACACTGAACAAGGGATGCGCAATCGTGTGGATGATATGGTTCTCGACGAGATAATGCTGCAGGTCATAGATGTTCTCGCGAACCGATTGCAGATCGTCGAATTGATTTGCGGTAATGCCACTGACTAGGCAATGGATCTTGCAGCGATCCTCGGGGAAATAGGTGGTCAGCTCGGACGAGATAAATACGCCGGGTAAATCGGCGATCTCGAGTGCCCCCCGGATGCAGTTATGATCTGAAATCGTGACGTAATCCATACCGGCGGCTCGGCAGCGGCGATAGACCTCGGCTGGCTCCATGAAACTCTCCGGGGCTCCAATACGGCGCAGGAACCATTCCGAGGGGCGGTCAGAATACTTGCTGTGGATGTGCAGGTCGCACCGGGCACCGCGCGGCGAGTGTTGTGTATTCGCGTTCTTGCACCCTTTGCATGTGCGGTGGTGATCCATATTGATTGCTTTCATACTGCCATAGTCAACCTGCTCAGGGTTAGCAGTACGCGAGCGGCTGGTTAGAATGATGTTTAGCCAAAATCATCGCTGAATCCTAATCGAACGCTAACCCGGTTTCGCGATTGTCGGTCCATGTTGCATATCTGCAAGGGAGCTTGAAATGCCGGTAATAACTGAAGAATTCAGAACACGAATGGCGGGAGCCAGGCTGTTTCATGCTGAGGATGTGACCGTCGGCGTGGAGAACGAGTGGCAGGTCTGTGTGATCGGTGATGTCGAGCATATTGATCTGGCACAGACGATCCTCCAGTCGAAGCATTATCGCAATCTCGTAAGGCGGACACAATCCGGGGATGTCCCCGCGCAATCGCTACGCGCGCTGGATGCCTGGCTTCAACACAATTCGTCGCGGATCTGGGAGAATAGTTGGGTACGGCTGCCGTACCGATTACTGAATGCGGCGGCCCGCGCATGCCTTGATCATGACCTGCTGGCCGATAAGTCCAGGCCGGAGGCCGGGCAGCGCCGGGATACGGCACGGTTCCTGATCACACAGCATGGCGAGACCTGGCTGCGCATCCCCGTCAGTTATCTGCTCAAACTGGTGTTGGCGCAGGTGGCTGAAGGTGCCGATCCCCTCGTTCGCAACACCGCCTTGGCGATCCAGGATTGTTTCCTCAACGACAATACGTCGCCCGAGATCTGCTCGTTCTACCCGGTCCGCCTTGATCGCGAGCCCCAGGCCGGTGCAGCCGTGGCCAGGGAGGTGCAGCGGCGCTTCCTGTTGACACAGTTGCTGACGGCCTACGCCAATCAGGCGCTGGGACTGCGGGACCATGGCCAGGAGGTGCAGGTTTATTCATCACCGCATACCCCTTGGCGGCAGAAGCAGCTCAACCGGCTGATTCCGGACGCGTTCTACCGCGAGCTGTTCATGAGCCCGTGCCTGTCGGGCTGGGACGATGGTGAAGCTAAGTACCGCTACATGCACCTGTGCCATGAAGTTCTTTCGCGCAGCCAGCTCAATGCCGTGCGCAAGATGAAAGAGGCCGGGATTATCCAGAACAATCTGGTGATCTTGCCGAGTCTCTCCAACACCGGGCTGGCGAATAACGGGGTCCACATCAGCATCGGCAGCCGGTGCCTGACCCGCTGGATGGCCGAACCCGCCCACCCCTTCAAGGCCGCGGACGAGAAGAACATCGGCGACTTGGCCACGAAGATGATCGAATATTTCCTGCCGCTCTTTGTCGGTACCTACAGCGCCTCCCCGCACAAGCTCGAATTCTATGATTTCCATCCCGAGACGATCCTGGGGTTCCTGCCGCACGAGCTGGACCATACGCATCTGCGGATGCTGTGGCGGCGATGGAAGAAGAAAGGGCGGTTCAAGGTCTTCGTCCGTGCATTGACCCCGTTCGGTCCGGAATGGATAGACCGGCTGCTCAATCGGCTATTTGGTTTCAAGGGCGACTTCGTCCCCGATTTCCGGCTGCTTGACTACCCCGTGGCGTTGCAGAGTACCGCCGAGAGTCCGGCGCTGGACGGCTGCCTCGGGAATGACCAGCGATTGCTGGCGGATCTTGCCGAGCAGGGGGTGTTCGACGCCCGCATGCCGGTTTACCGATTGTGGCGATTGCGGGATTATGCGAGGATGAAGTTCTCCGGCTTCGAGGCTCGTTATTATAGCCAGTTTGGCGACACGGCCACGGACATGGCCGATGCCGTCTGTCTGCAGGTGCTGATCACGGCGCTGGCCTACCGAACCATCGGCGCTGGCCTCCTCAACCATGCCGACATCCCTGACTCGACGGAGGTTGAAAGCGAACGGCGGCAGATCCTCTTTGGCGCAGCCGCAGGCATTCCAACCTTTTATATCCGGCGCGACACGCCTTGTGCATTCATGCAGAGCCTGCTGGCCAAGGTTGCTCGCACCCGCCCCAGCCGTCGCTATCCCGCCTGCATCCGGGTTCGGGCGGATGAATACCGCAAGGCCCTGGTGAAGGTGTTGCGGGAGGACGGGGCAGACCTGAT
>DIZZ01000101.1 GCA_002428045.1 Verrucomicrobia bacterium UBA6015 | reverse complement strand
ACCCCGTGAACGGTTACGATATTTCTTATAGTCCTTATGCAGTTCGCCAAGGCTGCCGCGCGCGACGTTAGTAAGGTTCAATTCGAGCTTTTTGGTGGTTGCGCTGAGCTCGCTGCCTTCCTGGATATTCTGGTAGCCGCTGCGGGCCGCCTGTACCATCTGGTCGTGATGCCGATCCTTGATCGGTATGTAGCGTTCGCAGAACCGGCAGGTGAAATCATAGCACAGTTCGGCCAGTTGATAGGCTTTCAGGTTGCGGAATCCGCTGTGTTTGCCGAAAATCCGCTGGGCGGACTCCGTGCTCAAGACATGTGATTTTGTTTCGGCTTGCTCACTCATAGCGCAACCCCGCGAGCTGTTTCTTGATTTCCTTTTCGAGGGCTCTGGATTCGGCGAAGAGGGTGTCGAGGTTGGTGGTGAAGGTCTGCATCTTCCCGGTGAACTCCTCGGGGGTGATGTCCACGTACTCGATTTTTACGTCGAAGTATTGTCCGGCAGAGAGGGAGTAGTTCTTGGCGGCGATCTGGTCGTAGGAGACGGTGACGGAAAAGTCCTCGATGGCCTTTTTGGCGTTGAAGGTCTCGATGATGCGGTTTTCCTCATCCTCCGTGAGCACGGTCTTCTGGTTCTTGCCGTCCTTGATCTTCTGGCCGAGGTTGGAGGCGTCGAGCAGGACGACGTCGCCCTTGTTGGTGTCGTCGATGAAGACGATGGAGACGTTGGTGCCGGTGGTGGCGAAGATGTTGCTGGGCATGGAGACGACCCCGGCGAGCATTTTCTCGTCGATCAGCTTCTGCCGGATTTTCCTGTCGATGCCCGACTGGGCGGTGATGAAGCCGGTGGGCACGACGACGGCGGCCTTGCCGCCGGGTTTGAGCGAGGCGATGATGTGCTGCAGGAAGAGCTGGTAGATGGCCATCTTGTCCTTGGCCTGTTTGGGGACGTTGGGAATGCCGGCAAAGAAGCGTTCCTGGTTGGCCTTGGTGTCGAGGCTGTCGCGGTAATCGGAGAAATCCATCTTGAAGGGGGGATTGGAGACGATGTAGTCGAATTTGCGGATGGCGGTCCCTTCCTTGTGGTACGGCAGGAGGATGGTGTTGCCCTGGATGACGTTCTGGATGGAGTGGACAAGGTTGTTGAGGATGAGGTTGAGGCGCAGCAGGCTGGACGATTTCTGGGAAATGTCCTGCGAGTAGATGGTGCAGCGGTCCTCGCCGATGGCGTGGGCCAGGTTCATCAGCAGGGTGCCCGATCCGGCGGAGGGATCGTAGGCGCTGACGCCCTGGACCTTTTCGGTGACCAGGATGGCGGCCATGATCTTGGCGACGGCGTGGGGGGTGTAGTATTCGGCGTATTTACCGCCGCTGTTGGTGTTGTAGTCCTTGATGAGGTACTCGAAGATGGTGGCGTAGAAGTCGTATTTCTGGGTGAAAACGTGCTCGAAGCTGAAGTCGACGAGCGTGTTGATCACGGCGCGGCAGAAGTCGTCGCGCCGGGAGGTGTCGGAGATATACTCGCTGACGCGGTCGAACAGGGTGACCTTGGCACCACCGGCGGTCTTGACGGCGAAGATGTCGGCATTGGTGACGGCGATGTCGAAGAGGGTGTCGTCGAAGCGTTTGGCGAAGTCGGCATCCTGCTGCCGGGCGAAGAGCTGCGAGATGAAGTGGCGGGGCTGCAGCTTGGCGGTATCGGCCCCGAGCTGCAGCAGGAGCATTTCATACTCCCCCGCGGGGAATTTCTCGGCAGCCTCTTCCCAGTGCTTCGCGGCCCGGATGGCCGGATCGATCTTCTTGAGCTCGAAGGCGAATTTGTCGTTCAGGAACTTGTAGAGGAAGACCTGGGTGATGATCTTGAATTCGTTGCCGTCGTTGCCCAGCCCGTAGGCGGAGCAGGTGGCCTTGAGCCGGTCGATCAGCGCCTTGGTCCTGCTTTCGAAATCGCGTGTCGTCATGCTACGAGTCCCTGGTATTCGTGGCGGTATTCATTGACCACGAGCTGATTGATGAAGCGTGAGGCGTCCGGGTTGAGGGGGAAGCCCCGCTGGTTTTTGAAGTTATCGATGACGAGGCGGATCATCTGGCCGTCGAAGTATCCGTCGTTCTGCATGACAGCCGGATTCTTCAGGACGATCAGGTCGGCATCGGTCTTGATCCCGACCAGCGCCTCATGGACCTTGCGTTCCTGCGCGGAGAGCGTCTTGCTTTCCATCAGGCGCTTGTGGATCCGCACGTATTTGGCGTCGTGGTGGTATTTGGCCTTCAACAGGTCGTTGAGGCGGTTGAGTTCCTTGACGCGTTCGTAGATCTGACGCAGGGTGCCGATGTTCTGCACCATCTCCTGCTGGGTGACCTCGCTGAGCTTTTTCTTCTTGAAGAGGCGTTCGAGTTCCTCGCGCAGGGTAATGAAGAGCGGATCCTGCGGGTCGATATTACGGGCCATCGCCTCGCGGGTCTTGCGCAGCATGCCCTTGAGCTCGTCGGCGAGCTTGAGCTCAGTCTCGCCGATCTTGGTGAACTTGAAGATGACATCCTCCAGCGCCATGTTCAGCAGCTCGGTGGTGCCGGCGGCGTGCTCCATGTCCTCCTTGAGGTTGAGCAGTGCCAAGTGATTGCACACTTCCGTGAAAAGCTGGTTGAGCTTGCGGAAGTCGATCTGGTCGAGCAGGTCGTATTGACCGGAAAAGCGGATGATGTTGTAGAGTTCGCGGGCGCAGTCCAGGGCGCGCTTGATCTCGAGCATTTCGGAGCGGTCCTGGATCTCGCTGATCTGTTGCGAGAAGACCTCGGCGTTCTCGATATCAAAGCGGAACAGGGCATTGCGGATGCTCTCGATATCGGCCAGGATCTCTTCCTTGGACTTGAAGAGCTTGGACCATTCCTTACCGTCGTCGCCAAGGATCTCGTTCAGTTCCTTGAAGTAGTCCTCGTTGGTCCTGGCGAACTCGGACTGGATATCGGCGAAATCGACCACGTAGCCGTAGCGGTGGTCCTTGTAGGTGCGGTTGACGCGGGTCAGGGCCTGGAGCAGGTTGTGGGCCTTGACCACGCGGTTGAGGTAGAGTTTCTTGAGGCGCGGGGCATCAAACCCGGTCAGGAGCATGTTGTAGACAAACAGCAGATCGATCTTCCCGGCCTTGAATTCCTCGATCAGCCCCTTGCGGTCATCCTTGCTGCCTTCGTCGTGCAGGATGAGCGCCGCGCTCAAGGGACGCGATGGTTTGTCGGCTGCCGTGGCAAACGTGTCCGGCGTATTTTCCACAACGCACCCGAGCGTCTCGGTCTGGATTGTCCCGTATTTCTCCGCGAAAATCTCCGCCAGCATCCGGGCTTGATCCGACGAGTCGCAGATGACCATCCCGCCGATGGTGTGATCCCCCAGCCGGATGCGGCTGCTCTGGAAGTCCTCGACCACGTAGTCAATCAGCGGCTCGGCGAAGCGGCGGTGCGAGTAGACCAGCCTTTTGTCGCCTGCTCCCCGGGGAATATCGATTTCGCTCAACGCTTTTTTCAGGATGAACTTGTAGCCGGTCTCGATTTCCTCGCGGATCAGGCGCAGGGTGTAGCCATCGGCAATGGACGCATTGTAGTAGTACTTGTGGATGTAGTCGCCGAACAGGCGTTTTGACGCTGTGGTTTCGCCCAGCAGGGGCGTCCCGGTCAGGCCGATCTTGATCGCCTGACGGTCCGATTCGGCCAGGTTGGCCAGGAAACTGCCTTTGGGGTTGTAGCTGCGGTGCACCTCGTCCAGGAAATAGATGCGCTGGATGTCCACGCGGTAGTCCTGCGAGCGGACCACATCGGGGTCGTCGGCGAAACGCTGGATATTGACCACGGTGATTTCGGGGCGGCCCGAGGCATTATGCACGGCGCGGGTTTCCCGGATCTCCTTGGCAAACGCCTCCTTGGTGCTGATCTCGTGTACCACCAGCCCGCGGCTGGCGAACTCCAGTCTGGCCTGTATCAGCAGGTCGATCCGGTCGACGATGAAGTAGAACTTGGGGATGATGCCCTTGCGCTGGAAGTAATCGGTGAGAAAACGGGTGTTGTAATAGGCTGNNGTATCGGTCAGGAATTTGACGTTGTAGTAAGCCAGCGCGGTTTTCCCGCTGCCTTGCGTATGCCAGATGATCCCCTTGCGTTCCCCGGCATCCAGCTTCTGTTCGATGGCCTTGGTCGCGAAAAACTGCGGATAGCGCATGATGTGCTTCTGCACGCCGGTCTCCTCGCGGACAAAGGCAATGGCATACTGCAGTAGGAAGGCGAGCCGCTCCTTGCAGAAGAGCGAGGTGGAAAGCCGGTTGGTCGGACTGTCGGGATTCTTGTTGGTCAGGAACTCCGGATTATGCTTGATCACCTCGAGGTTGTTATCCTTGAGCACGAAATCCTCGACGGCGTCATTGGCGGAGGCCAGCAGACTCTCCGGATCCAGATCATGCTCCTCGCGGAAGTAGTTGAATTTGACGCCGGTCCGGGAAGGGGTTGCATAAAAGGCCCCTTCAATCGGCCACAGGGACTCACTGTCGTACTCCATGTTGTTCGAGAACACCATGATCTGGGTGATGTTCATGAAGCGGCGGAATTTCGGGTTCTTGAAGCGGTCGTTGATGCGTTTGCGTTCCGCGAGCACGCCGTCCTTGTTGTTCGGCTTCTTGACCTCGATGAAGACTAGCGGCATTCCATTGACCAGCAAGGTGATGTCGGGACGGAATTCATCCTCGCCATGCTTGCACGGCAACTCCGTGACGACATGGAACGTGTTGTTCTGGAAATTCTCGAAATCGATCAGCCGGACACCGGACTTCTCGACCAAGCGGGCGTAAAACGACTCGCCCATATCCTCGTAATCCAGCAACAACGCGATTTCCGTTGAAAGTCGGCTGACGTCATCCGCCGTCAAACCGGCAGCCGGATTGATGCGCAACAGGCTTTCCTGGAAGATATCCGGGAAAATATTTGTCGATTCATCCCAGACGGCATCGTCTTTCGAGAGGTAATCATACCCGAGGCGGGTAAAATGCAAAATGGACGGGATCTTGACCCTTGAATCTTCGCTGAATGTCATTCCTTGCCTTCCCATCAAGATCCTAGGCGACTCTATAACGTTCCTAATCCTGCACACAGTTGCCACGCCCCATTCCAACCTATTTCCCACTGGCCACCTTCGTCCGCATTAGCTTGGTTTAAACGGATCACAATCTACACCATTAATCCTTGGTTGTGAAATGGTTTCTTCGCGGATTTGTGAAATGGTGGCTGCGCATAAACGGGAAAGGGGAAGTTGAGAACTTGTCCGGTGACTTGTCCGGTTCGCCGCGAACGCCTGCTCAAGCATAGCAACTTGTCCGGCGACTTGCTCACTGACTTGCGCATCAGGCCGTATGGTTACTTGCTCACCGACACCCGCTAGGCTTCCAATACCGCCGGATCAGGATATCCATCGCCGCCAGCCGTGCCGCCGGACGCCCCCCGCGACAATCCGCCAGCAGCCCCCAATCCGTGGTAGGGAACGCATTCCCCCTGCCCCCATTCTCTATTTCAACTGATTCCATGGGCGCAAATCGTAATCCAATGAATGGATAAATGCAACTTGCTTTTCAATAGATTGCGCATCCAGCACCGCAGGATATATTTTCTCGATTCGCCTGATGGCTGAGTCTGCGCCTAGTCTGTAAAGCAGTCCTTTGCTGAATCGGTATTCCTTGTGCAGTGCATGTGGATCGGCTTCAAGAAGTTTGCAGCAAGCGTGCAGAAGGAACCGCACAGCGCGGCGCAGCGGATAGCCCGGTCCCTCGCGGCGGCGGTGGCTTTGCCGATGACACCGAGAGCGGTGAACAGAGGCGATGCCCC
>DIZZ01000095.1 GCA_002428045.1 Verrucomicrobia bacterium UBA6015 | reverse complement strand
GCAAGCGCAGAGTTTGGAAATGTCAATGGTTTGGCAAGCTAAACAAACCGGCAGCAGTCCCATTTCCTCTTCCTGCAGGCCGCCAGGAGTTCAATTGAAGAATGTGACCCTCACGCCAATGGCAACATCGCTGATATTAAGGCTTGCATGTAAATTCATCATGATGTAACTTTTGCATCAGATTAGATCATTTCTTCATCAAAAGGATTTGACCGGATGAGCACATTAACCATACATGCGCTAGAAGCGACCGTTGAAAACCGGATTCGTTCAAAGGCGAAACGTGATGGACGTAGCCTTAACCAGACGCTTAAGGAACTCTTGGCAGCAAGTGTAGGCGTCGGTCCATTGCTTAAAACGGACCATCGCGCCGACTTCTCCGAATTCCTCGGGATCTGGAATGTGCAGGATGTCCGTGAATTTGAGGCTGCAACGTCCGATTTCGAGACAATCGACCAGACGGACTGGCTGCCATGAATGCACTCCTGCTCGACACCAATGCCATCACGGCCCTCTTTCAAGGAGAAACGGACGTACTGGATGCCGTTGCAAAGGCCGACTGCGTCTATGTATCAGCGATTGTGATAGGGGAACTGGAAGCCGGATTCCGCGGCGGTAGCCGTTATGCTCATAATCTGGCGATCCTCAATCGCTTTCTAGACAAAGCATCGGTTGAGATTTTGCCTGTCAGCCGTGCGACGGGTGAGTGTTTCGGGCGCATCAAGCAAGCGCTGAAAACGAAGGGCTCCCCGATTCCAATCAATGACATCTGGTTGGCCGCGCAATCCATGGAAACCGGCGCGATTTTGGTGAGCTATGACAGCCACTTTGAAAAGGTGGACGGCTTGCGCCTATGGGTTCGACCGGTAGTTTAGCCACCGATTGACGCCACTTTGTGTCGCAAAAATCACCACAAGGTTCGCCCCCCATCCGGCAGCAAATGCATCTCCTCACAAACTCCGGCATTTGCCCCTAGCCACAACAAGCGGCACGGACATCCCTCTGCCTGTGCTCTCTTTCCCTTTGCTTCGTTTGCAGGCGGGACGCCCGCACCACTTTCGTTTGTCAAGCCGACGAATGGCCTGCCTGTCCCTTGAGATGCTCGAATGTCCTCATGAACCTTGGTCCACTGTGGAACAATCTTCTGGCTGATATCAACCGTTGAATATCTGCTCAACGCTGACCGCATCCAGCGCTGCGTCGATCCAGTCTTCAAGCTCGTTACTGCTAGCCGTGCAAATCATTTCCCGAAAAGATGGTGCAACCGAACCAAACCGCTTGTTGATGATTTTCAGCAGCGTCTTGGCGGCTTCATTCTGCCGCCCCTTTGCCTCGCCTTCCTGCAGACCCTCTTGCCGACCTTCCTGCCGACCTTCCTGCAGACCCTCTTGCCGACCTTCCTGCCGACCTTCTACACGACCTGCTTCCCAGCCTTCGCCTTTGGCGGTATCGATGACATTCTTCATGTCACGGTAATACTTGAGGCTGCTTTCATAGCGCGAGCGCTCCTCTTTATCCATGCGGGCGATCTCGGCGATCTCGAAGAAGCGCTCGAAGACCTGCTCGCGTAACGTGCCCGGAATACCATCCAGCCGGTACAGGTTCTTGATAGCAAAGAGCCATTTGTCAAAATGGCTTTCAAGCTCACTCTCCGTTTTGTTGAATTTGGGCATCTCGATGTAGATGAAGTTGAGCTTGTCGCTGAACACAGCGCCGGTTTCCTGTTCCGTGAGCTTCACATCATAGAGGTATTTCTCGTCGGCCTTGTCCTCATCAAAGACAAAATCAAGGATGCCAATTGTATAGACGGCCTTCAATCGGAAATCCCAGTCGCCGCGTTGCGCCTGCTCCTGGATCGGGAAAGTGGCATAAAACAGGCTGCGGTCCTTGAAGAACTTCTGCTTGGCCTTCTGCAGCTCGACAATGAATTTCTCACCGCTCTCGCTCTCGCAATACAGGTCAAAGATCGCCTTGCGGTCAACGTCCGTAATCCCCAGATGCTCATTTTGCTGGAAGGTCAGCGTCTTGATCGGCTTTTCCCGTCCCTTGAGCAGTTCATTAAGGAAATCAATCAGCAGATCCTTGTTCGGCTCCGAGCCAAAGAGCTTCTTGAACCCGAAATCCGTAAAGAAATTAATATACCTGTCCGTCATAACATTCCCCTGTAATGGTCTGCTCGCAACTGTACCAAGCCGAACCACGGGAGTAAAACCATTATTTCGCAAGATCGGGGGGCGAACCTCTGGCGAACCGCAGAGATGTTTTTCAAGCGCCTGTTTTGAGTAATATCCGATGGCGAAAAACCTACTGAATCCGGACGTTAGCGGCAAGCGCAGAGTTTGGAAATGTCAATGGTTTGGCAAGCTAAACAAACCGGCAGCAGTCCCATTTCCTCTTCCTGCAGGCCTCCAGGAATTCAATTGAAGAATGACGAGACCCTCACGCCCTTATCAAATGAGCCGACAGTTGTAGTGCTTAAACGCTTGATCCTGCGTGACGATGAACAGATTGCGCTCGAGTGCCTGGGAGATCAACATGCGGTCAAATGGGTCCCGATGATGAAAGGGCAGTTCTCGGAGCCGTGTTGCATCGCGTCCGGAAAAGTCGAGCGGGAGAAACCCCGCTTCGACAATTTGTTCGTTTGCGTCGAAAGGAAAGTCCATTTTACCGATCGACACCTTGATCATGATTTCTGTCACGCTTACAGCGCTGACATACACGATGTTCGCAAGCTGTTTGATTTGGTCTCGCTGTCGGACGGGAATCCGATTCGGATCAGAGATTGCCCACAAAAACGTGTGCGTATCCAGAAGTAGATTCATCGTCCATTCCCGTAAAACATTTCCTCGATGTCCGCATTCATCTCGAATACATCATCGGGAATTTTGACCCGCCCGGACAGCAGTCCTAATTTTCGGGCACGCGAAGGTTGGTGGCGCACGAGATCGACAAGCGGCGTACCATTTTTGGCTATTACCACCGTTTCGCCATGATAGGCGCGATCAACCATGTGCGACAAATGCGCTTTTACCTCTGATATATTTGCAATCATTGTTCACCTCCTCTGATTGAGCTATTTGACCAGAATAGGTCAGATAGGTCAACTGTAGATTTTGGGAAAGAATAAGGACGGGTGTATGTCAGAAAAGTAACATGATTTTCTAGAAAACCGAT
>DIZZ01000243.1 GCA_002428045.1 Verrucomicrobia bacterium UBA6015 | reverse complement strand
ACGCTTTATACCACTTTCAGGGTAGATACAATCACGAAGCACAATTTAAACCTTGCAGCCCGTTCAACCGGGGAATACGCTAATTCCAGTAGAGCGAGAGAGCTGAACGGCGGAGTAGAAAGGGTTTTAAGCTATGAAATTGATTCTGGCGGTATCGATCTTTGTTGTGGCGGCGAATACTGGAATTGCAGCAGGCACCAACTATCCTGTAGCAAAGGTAAGCTTCGAAGACTTCAAGATGCTCGTTACCGAGGTCGAGACGCACCGGACCAATCACCTGGTTGACCTCGACACGTTTCTCAAGATGAGCAAGGAGCCGGACGTCATCATTCTGGATTCCCGCTCAGCGTTCCGGTTCGCCCGCATCCATATCAGCGGGGCCAGACATCTGGCTTTCACGGACTTCACGCAGGATAATCTTCAAAAAACCATTCCGACGTTCGAAACCAAGATCCTGATATACTGCAACAACAACTTCGAGGGTAACCAGATTGACTTTGCATCCAAAGTGGCGTTGCCGATGCCGTCCTCGGGCAACGCACTTACCTCACAATTCGCGGCACAGGCAAAGCCCATCATGATGGCACTGAATATCCCTACCTACATCAACCTTTATGGCTATGGCTATCGCAACGTCTACGAGCTGAACGAGCTGGTAAACGTGAACGATCCCAGAATCACGTTTGAAGGCACCATCGTGCCACCGAAGCCAGCTCCGCCATCATCCCCCAAGTAATTCGTGCTGCATAAAAAAGGATACCGTACAGCATGACTACTGTCAAATCAGAGCCCCGTCGAGGTCGTAGCATCAGTGCCCTGATCGGCTGGCTGGCGCTGACCTTCAGCGCATCGGCGACTGCGGCCTTCGTCAAGACCGGTGGCTGGTACGCGGGGCTGGACAAACCGGCATGGAATCCGCCGGACTGGATATTCGGCCCGGTATGGACCGTGCTTTACATCATGATGGCGGTGGCCGCCTGGCTGGTATGGCAGCGGGGCGGATGGAAGGCCCAGCGCGGTCCGCTGACGCTTTACCTGGTGCAGTTGGCGCTCAACGCCCTATGGACACCGATCTTCTTCGGGCTCCAGTGTCCAGGCCTCGCCTTTGCCGAGATCCTCGTCCTGCTCGCCGCCGTCCTGGCAACCCTGGCCGCATTCTGGCGCGTCAGGCACCCGGCAGCACTGCTGCTAATCCCCTACGCCCTATGGGCTTCCTTCGCCGCCGTCCTGAACTTCACTATTTGGCGGATGAATCCATGAGCGTTACGCACTCAACACGAACCGGAAAGACGTATTACCTGCACGCGGGTATGACGAAAACAGGCAAGCCTAAATATTATTTCTCGACGAAAAGGGACGGCACACTAGTTGACACGATCCCGGAAGGATTCGAAGTCTACGAGAACATTGACGGCCAGGTGTTTCTTCGCACGATCACAAAGCCAACCATACAGCCTGAAGAACTGTCAATGGTTCAGGCAGCCCTGCTGCGGCACGGGGAAGAATGGCAGTACAAGGCAGAGATCAAGAAGGATACGATTACGGTACACGAATGCGGTTCGGATATTGCCGGTCTTGAAGAGATGGCGACAATGTATCGCGGACGATATCAGCCCCAGTCAAAAACGCCAGGAACACCCCCACCTTGAAGGCAAACCGAGCCCCCAAATTTGCCCCCCCACGCACAATGCGATTGAAGATGCCACGCTTGGCAGTGGATTGCAAGGCAAGACCACGACCAAGGACGAGTAAAATCAGGGTGATTTTTACCGCCTGAACGTTTGAAAAGACTTGCCATTGAAAATTTCCTCTGTTATGTTTCCTCACGTTTCAAGGGAAATCATAGCGATTCTGCGGGTGATTTTGCCAACGTAGCTCAGTCGGTAGAGCAGCTCACTCGTAATGAGCAGGTCGTCCGTTCGATTCGGATCGTTGGCTCCATGATTATCAAGCACTTACACAAGCATAATCCAAGTGCAAAAATCGTTTGTATAACCTATGACTTACCTTTGCAACGAGCGGCTTGCCCAGAGGTCTTCGCCCTACCTTCACGAGCGGCGTTAGTTACCCGGCTCGCCACAGGGTCACCTTCGCCTTGGCTCCCTCGACAAGCAGATAGAGCGAGGGAACCAGGAGCAGTGCCACGAGCGTTGTGTAGAGGATGCCGAATCCCAGGGATAGCGCCATCGGGATCATGAACCGGGCCTGCACCGATTTTTCGAAGATCATCGGAGCCAGCCCGAAGAACGTTGTCATCGACGTCAGAAGCACTGGACGGAATCGACGGATCGGTGCCTCTGCCGCCGCTTGCAACAAGGGCATACCGGATGCCCTCAGGTTGTTCATTGTATCCACCAGGATCAGGTTATCATTCACCACGACACCAGCCAAGGCAACAAATCCCATGACACTGACAAAACTCAGGCTGTATCCCATGATGACGTGCCCGAGAATGGCTCCCACGAAACCAAAGGGAATCGCCGAGATGACAATCAGCCCTTGAAGGTAACTATTGAACGGGATCGCCAACAACGCGAAAATAAGAAAAACCGCAGCAGCAAAACCCACGCCTAAGGCACGGAACGAGTCGCGCTGATCCCGCTGTGCCCCTTCAAAGCTGTACGCCAGTCCCGGATAGCGCGCCGTGATGTCCGGCATCATCCGCGTGCTCAGCGCGGCCAGCACCTCGGCCGCACTGGTACGCTTAAGATCCACATCGGCCTTGACCGAAATCACTCGCCGTCCTTGATCGCGCCGGATGACGTCATAGGCACGCCCGCGAACCAGCGATACGGCATCGAGGAACGGGATCTCGCCGCCTTGCGGTGTGCGCAGCACCAGGGCATCCAGATCCGCCTCTGAAGCGCGCTCATCCCGAGGCAACCGAACGACCACTTTCAGTTCATCGCGTCCCCGCTGCTGGCGTGTGACTTCTGCCCCATAGAAGGCCGCACGCACCTGGCGCCCGACATCCTGCGCGGTCAGCCCCATGCTGCGCCCCTGCTCCGTCAATCGGTACTCGATCTGGGGCTTGCCCTGTGCCACCCCGTCATCAATCTCAAAGACGCCATCAAGCAGCGTGAGTTGCTCCGCCACGGCGCGTGCCGCGGCTTCCGTGACCGCAGGATCCCGATGCGTCAACTGTACATCCACAGGCAACTGGCTGGACGGACCGATCGAGAACCGGAACGTGAGCGACTCCAATCCCGGCAGGGGGCCAACCGCTTCACGCCACTTCTCGGTGAACTCGCTGGCGGCAAACCCGCGCTTGGCCAGTGGTTCGAGATAGACGGTAACCCCGACCAGATGACTGCCGCTGGCCGATGGACCACTCAATGGACCGCCCCCTGCCGCCTCCTGACCGACGGAGGACTCCACCCCGATCGCGGCGTTCGTACCACCATAAGTCTTGATGAGCTCAAGCGCCGCCTGCTGTAAGCGGGAGGAGACCTCACGACTGACCGCCAGCGGAGCCCCATAGGGCAGAACCGCCGTGGCGGCGACTTGGTCCGACTCAACCTGCGGAAAAAAGGTAAAGCGGATGCGGCCGCTGCGCATGTAGCCCACCGTCAGGATAAAGGCTGATACGCCGATCGCCACGGTCAAATACCGATAGCGCAACGTCGCGACGACCACCGGCCTGTAGATGCGTTGGATAAACCAATGCATGGCCCGCCCGAAGGTCCGTTCCGGCCAATCCAGGACTTTCCAAAGCCCGCGGTTCTCGTTGGACTTCAAGTGCGCCAGATGCGCGGGAAGGATGTAAAGCGCCTCGAACAAGGAAATCGAGAAAACCAACACCATGATGATCGGAATGTTACGCCAGATCTTGCCTTGCGTCCCGGGGATAAAAAGCAATGGGATCACGGCAGCGATATTCGTCAGGATGGAGAGAACCACCGGTCCCGCCATCTCCCTTGCGCCAAGGATCGCCGCCTCCATAGGACTCTTGCCCTTCTCACGAAGATGAAAGACATTCTCGCCGACCACGATGGCATCATCCACCACGATACCGAGGGAAATAATGAAAGCGAACAGCGAGATCATATTGATCGACACATCCGTGGCTGGCAGGAGCAGCAGGCAGCCCATGAAAGAGACGGGAATTCCCATCATAACCCAGAAGGCAAGGCGTATTTCAAGAAACAATCCTAAGATGCCCATCACCAGACCCAGCCCCAGCCAGGCGTTGCGCATCAAGAGATCGACGCGCTCACGGTAGAGATCGCTCCGGTCTGCCACCACGATGGCATCAACCCCCGGCGGCAGTCGTTCCCGCAGGGACCTTACAAACCGCCGTGAGGCATCGCTGATATCCAGTGGTTTCTCCGTCCCGACCCGGTAGACGTCCAAACCGACGGCACGACGTCCGTTGAAATAGAGTTCCTGATCCGTATCGGCAAACCCGTCGGACACCGTCCCCAACTCCCCCACCCTCCGCAATTCCCCATCGCGCGTCGCGACCAGCGGGG
>DIZZ01000265.1 GCA_002428045.1 Verrucomicrobia bacterium UBA6015 | reverse complement strand
GACGGGTTGTTCCGGGTGATGAATCTGGAGGAACGGCTGGCAGGCAGTCCGTTTGGAACATGCAGGAAGGCCGCGTATGATGGCATCCTGGTTGTTGTCGAGGGCGTTAGGCAGACGGTGGCGGTTCATGTCGATAATATCGACGGGGTTCGCCGGGTGGTGTTGAAGGAGATGACCGGACTGGTCTCCAACGACGGGTTGGTCGCCGGTGGTGCGGTCATGGGCGACGGTACGGTCGCCCTGGTTCTGGATGTGGATAAACTTTTGGAATAAACGGGAAACTCAGGAACTGGAGGCAATCATGGCAGAGAACAAGGGGCGGGCGGATTACGAGGCGGATGACATGTGGGATGAGGATGAAGAGGATTCGCAAAAGGATAAATTCCTGACCTTTCATATCGCCGACGAGGAATTCGCGATTCCGATCGGGCATGTGATCGAGATCGTCGGCATCCAGAAGATCACGGAAGTGCCGGATATGCCGAATTTCGTCAAGGGCGTCATCAACCTGCGTGGCAAGGTGATCCCCGTCATGGATGTACGGCTGCGGTTCAAGCTGCAGGAAGCCGAATACAATGATCGGACCTGTGTGGTTGTTGTCAGTGTGGGGGAGGTCACCATCGGCCTTGTCGTCGATACGGTTTCGGAAGTCGTCACCATCCCGGAAACCGATATTGCCCCGCCGCCGCGGTTCTCCTCAGCGGCATCGGGTCGCTATGTCTCCGGCATGGGCAAGATCGGCGATGCGGTCAAGATCATCATTGATACCACCAAGCTGTTGAGGGATGAGGAGTTGGCGGCATTTCAGGCGTAGGTATAGGGCAATGCAGGATGTGATAACCGTAAATAATGGAGGAAGATCATGATGCCGATGAAACGAGTAGTGGCCTATTTGCTGGTGGGTGGCGTGGCGTGTATTCAACCCGCCAGTGCTGAGCGTTTGAAGATGGGGATCGTACCGCTTGAGTCCGCCGCTAATATGATTAGGAAGTTCACGCCCCTGTCCGCATATCTTTCTGCGGAACTTGGTGCTGAAATCGAGTTGGTGGTCGGTAAGGATTATCAGGAGACGATGGATGCGATTGGTGCCAATCAGGTTCAAATCGCTTTCTTGACGCCCACAACCTATCCCAAGGCCCAGCGGCAGAACCCTGCCGCAGGCATTCAGGCAGTGGCGCGTTTTCTTGTGAGCGGGAAAGGAACCTATAATTCCTGTATTGTGGTGTCGAAGGATAGTCCGATCAGTAGCCTGGCGGAACTCGCTGGCAAGTCGTTTGCGTTTGGCAGCAAGGACTCGACATCTTCATGCCTGATGCCGAAATCGATGTTGGTTGAGGCGGGCGTATCTCTTGATAAGATCAAGGAAAATCATCTCAAGGGCATGGATAATATTGTTCTTGCGGTAGGCATGGGTAATTTCGATGCGGGCGGCGTGATGTCGTCGGTGGCCGAGGAAGGGGCCGCGAATGGCGACGTCAAAATCCTGGCAACCTCCCGGCCTATTCCGGAGTTTCCTGTTTCGGTGAATGCAAGTGTCGATAGCGTGGTCCGTGCGAAACTGCTGGCCGCGCTCATGAAGCTAAACGAGGCGAATCCGGCGCACAAGACAGTGCTCGAATCGATCAATCCCAAATATACCGGCGTCGAACCGGCGGGCGATGGCGATTATGACGTGATCCGCGATATGATCGGCAACATCTATGGCGATGCCTTCTACGCCCGGTAATTTCTTATGATACGATTATTTCTGAATAGTGGGTTATCTACGAGGATCATGGCGCCGGTCGCCATGGTTCTTGTGCTTGCGATGGCGTCGGTCGGGGTTGGCGTGGTGATGTCCGGCAATGCCGCACTGAGCCGTCTAGGAGTGCGTGTTCGTTCGACCTTGACGGATGCGTCCGACGCGCTTGCCCAAGGCGTTGATGCCATGAGTGGATCGGTGCGGCAGGATTTCCAGCGGATGTCTTCATCGCTCGTCGCGACGCTTGGAGAGGGGTTCCGGAAGGAGCTTGGATCCGAGAGAGTGCGGATGGCGGAAGATCTGGATGCCATCTTGCTACGCCATGCGATGGGGCAGGCGACGCTGCTTGCAGGGGTGGCTCCGACAGCCTATCTTGAAAATCAATTCGGCAACCTCGTTGAGTATGCCCGGTCAGTGCAGTCGCGCGAGGAGATTTTGTTTGTGATCTTCTTTACGGACGCTGGACGTCCGGTGACGCGACAGCTTGACGCGAGCAAGCCGCAGGTTGCCGCTTACATCGCGGCGGCGGCGGGGGAGGATCGCATCAGCGGTGTGCTTGCCGCTGCGGAGAAAGACCCGGATGCTATTGTGGTCGAGCGGTCTGTCGTTTTCGAGGAGCGCACGTTAGGCAAGGTGGTGCTGGCGATGAGCCGGGCCGAGACGCGGAACCGGATTGCCGATCTCGATAAACGCTTTGATGCGCTTGTCCAGGCGAATGCCGATCGCTTGGCTCGCCTGATGGAGCAGGAGACCAGTAACATGGAGATCCGCATGACCGCTGTACTCGCGTCTATTCTGCAAAGCAACCGAACTGCTGGGCATTCTATTGGAGAGGCGTTGCACTCGTCACTGGCCGACGCCCGCCGTGCCAGCATGAAGGTCGTCCTGCTGGTAGGGATCGGCATGGCCATTTTCGCGCTTGTGGTTCTCTCAAGGATTGTTGTCGGCATTTCCCGTCCCTTGACGCTTATCGCCCAGGCGGCAGATTCGATTGCCGTTCGTAATCGCGATCTGGCTGGCCTCGCGATCCGGATGGCCGATGGCGATCTGGCGACAGGCTCGGCTCTCGAATCCGGAGCCGCAGGGGGAGTGGGAATCCATGCGCAGCTTGTTGGGCGTGGTGATGAGGTCGGCGCTCTCTGCCGTGCCTTTCAGGAACTCGAAGGGCAGCAAACGCAGTTGGTTCATGCGTTCGCGACGATGGGAAATAGCCTTTGCGAGGTATTAGGCAAAACGCACGATTCGGTTGATCAAGTCAATCGAAGTGCTATTCAGATCGCTGATGCCTCGCAGAGCCTGAGCCAGGGGGCGACGGAATCGGCGGCGAGTCTTGAAGAGATCAGCGCCTCGGCGACCGAGATCGGTCAGCAGGCACGGAGCAATGCCGAGACGGCCACGCAGGCTAATCAGTTGGCGCATATGGCCAAGGCGGCGGCCGAGACCGGGGCACAGCGCATGGAGGCGCTTAACCACTCGATGGAGGCCATCACCGAGTCGAGCGGTCAGATCGCCAAGATTATCAAGGCGATTGATGACATCGCTTTCCAGACGAACATCCTAGCCTTGAATGCCGCCGTGGAAGCGGCGCGCGCAGGTCGGCATGGCAAGGGGTTTGCGGTAGTGGCCGAGGAGGTGCGCAGCTTGGCGGCTCGCAGCGCCAAGGCGGCGCGGGAGACAGCCGATCTGATCGAGGGCTCCAAAGGCCGCGTGGATGAAGGCAACCGCATTGCCAAGGAAACGGCTACGGCACTGGGCGAGATTGTGGGTGGAATCATCAAGGTGGGTGATCTGGTGGGCGAGATGGCGGCGGCGTCGAACGAGCAGGCGCAGGGTATCGCACAGATCAGTCAGGGCCTTGGACAGATCGACCAGGTGACGCAGCAGAACACCGCCACGGCGGAAGAAACCGCTGCTGCCGCCGAGGAGCTCTCCGGCCAGGCCGATGAACTGCGCGGTCTGGTAGGGCAGTTCAAGCTGAGAGGGCAGACTACAGACCGCAGACTGCAGACTGCAGACTGCAGACCGCAGACTGGGGGACAATCAGGGGCCGGGCGTCGGGCGTTGGGGGGCGGGCGTCCTGCCGTTGGCGAACGTAAGTCAGTACCTGTCGCCAAGCGCCCTGTTCAGGCCTTGCCAGCGCCAGCGGCCAAGGGGGGCTGGGAGACGATGCAGAAACCTGCGGCCAAACCGGTCTCAAGCGAGGAGATTATCTCGCTGGAGGATAAGGATTTCGGTCGCTATTGAGGAACCGAAGCAAGATGCTTCGGACACGGGAAGATGAGGATTTCGCGATTCTGATCGGGGTTGGGTTTTCGTTTTAACTATATAAATTACGCAGGGGGAATGAATATGAAGATTGGAAGAAAATTGGTGTTGTCGCATTTGTTGATCGCCGTTGTGCCTGCGGCGCTTCTGGGCGGCATCCTGGCATACATTAATCACTCTCAGTTCAATGAATTGGACAGGATTGCCCACGAACAGGGTGTGGAGGTCATCGTCGAGAATAGTCAACAAGCCATTCGGCAGCAGGTTGAATCCGCGTTGATGGCAAATACGCTTCTCAAGAAGGCGTACATCGAAGACTACTTCGGCGTAATGGAAAGTCGCCTCCATGTGGCGAAAGACAATCCCTATGTCGCCGATGCTCTGGTCAATTGCAACAAGGCTGTAATGGCTGTCGGGGGGGGCATCAGCTCTGATCTCTGGCGCGAAGCTTCGAAGCCATATGATGACTATTTTGGTGCTATGGTCAAAGCGAATCGATGGTATGACCTCTTTCTTGTCTGCCCGGAGGGGCGGATCGTTTATACCCAGGCAAAGGAGTCTGATCTGGGTATGTCCCTGGCACAAGCCCCGCTTGACAAAAGCGGTCTTGGCGAAGCATTCAAGAAGTTAAAGGCGCATAATGAACTCACTGTTGCGGTGTCGGATTTTTCGCCCTATTCGCCAAGCAATGGTTCGCAAGCTACCTTTATGATGGCTCGATTGAAAGCCAAGAACGGCGAATTGCTGGGGTATATTGCCTTCCAGATCAATCCGGGCGATATCAATGCCTTTACGCAGCAGCGTATTGGTCTTGGTGAGACAGGGGAGACCTATCTTGTCGGGGAAGCCCTGGATGGCAAGACCTATTTGCGTAGTGATCGAGTGATCAAGAAAGGGGCCATTGGGGACGCTAAGAGCGATGCCATCATCGTCAGGGCAATAGCGGGTGAATCCGGATCGGAAACAAAGACCGGATCGACAGGGGCGAGTGAGTTTGTTTGCTATTCCCCGCTGAAGATTCCCGGCCTCAAGTGGTCAATTCAAACCACGATGGCCACAACCGAGGCATTTCAGGCCATTGACCGTATGACCTCATTGTCTGATGCGATTGGGACAAAGATCGAATCTGGCCGGGAAGGAGCCATTCAAATCATAGCCTATATTTCTGTGGGTCTGATCGTTGGTGTTGCTGTTATCGGATGCTTGTTGGCTATATGGATCTCAAGCAGCATTACGAAACCTGTGGTTGAAGTTCGCAATGCGCTATTGGAGATGGCGAAGGGAAATCTGGATGCAAACGTTCAATATGATGCCGCTAATGAAGTCGGGGAAATGGCGGTTGCCTGCCGGGGCATGATGCAGGCGTCCCGTGCAATCGCATCAACCGTAATGGGCTTGTCGGATGGGGATTGGACGCGTCAGGTCGAGGTGCGCTCCGAAAATGACGCATTGGGACAGGCGTTGAGCAAGATGGTGGAGCGGGTTGGCGAGGCTCTGAACCAGGTTCGCACCTCGGTGGACGAGGTCAGCAGTGGCACGACGCAGATCGCGGATGCCTCGCAGAGCCTGAGCCAGGGGGCTACGGAGTCGGCGGCGAGCCTGGAAGAGATCAGTGCCTCGGCCACGCAGATCGGNNAATGCCGAGACGGCCACGCAGGCCAATCAACTGGCCTTGATCGCCAAGTCCTCGGCGGAGACCGGTGCGAAGCGCATGGAGGCGCTGAACCAATCGATGGCGACGATTACCGAATCCAGCGGCCAGATCGCCAAGATCATCAAGGCGATTGATGATATCGCCTTCCAGACCAACATCCTGGCGCTGAATGCTGCCGTCGAGGCGGCCCGCGCCGGGCGTCATGGCAAGGGCTTTGCCGTCGTGGCCGAGGAGGTGCGCAGCTT
>DIZZ01000077.1 GCA_002428045.1 Verrucomicrobia bacterium UBA6015 | reverse complement strand
CCCGCCAATGCCGTGCGGAGGCTGCGGACGCAGGTGCAGATGATCCAGCGCTATATGGATCGCCGGGTCTCCGCCTTGGAATGTCTGCGCGAAATCAGCCAGCTACAGCCAGCGGGGGTGGATCTGACGTCCTTCACCTACAGCAAGGGCGATGGCATCGAGATTGTGGGCGAGGCGGAGTCAGGTGCCTTGGTGATCACGTTCAACGAACAGCTCAACACATCCAAACTTTTTACCGATGTCACGGCAGGTGCCCGGACGTTGACCTCCAGGCAACGGCATCGTTTCAGTTTCAAGATCAGCTTCAGCAAGGGGGAACCTTGAAAATATCGCGTAGGGAAAGTGTGCTGGGGTTTGTTGTGCTGATGGCCGGGCTGTATGCCGGGTTGTTCTATCTTGGACGTGGATGCTTCGATGAATGGAAATTACTCCAGGCGGAAAAGGAGCAGGTTCGCGATTCCATCCTGCGCAGCGAGGCGCTGGTTGAGAGCCGTGCGCAATGGGAGACGAAAATGCAGGAGTTGCAGTCCCTGATGCCTCTGTTCCCCAAGGACAAGCGTATGGATGTGCATTGGGTGGGCGAGGTCGAGCGTAAGGCCGCCAGTCGCAATCTGACGATTGTCCGACATGAGGTGGATAAGGAGTTGCAGGAAGGCCCGATCTACGAGCTCCCCTTTTTGTGCCGCCGCTGGGAGGGCTCCCTTGATGCATTAGTCTATTTTCTTTTTGATCTGCAGGCGGAGGGGGCTATGCTGGACATCCGCTATCTGCATATCAAACCCAAGGATAAGACGACGCTTGATGGCCGGTTCGATTTGTATTGTGCATATCGCAAAGAAGGTTCGTAGTTCCGTTGACAGGAGGCGAGAAGACGGTGATAAAACCCACGATTTTAATGGTTGTGGCTGGCATGTTGCTGCTGGCCGGAGGCTTTCCCTGTTCGATTCTGGCGCAGGGAGATGGGGCGGCGTTGCCGGTGGCTTCTGAAGATGCCCCGAGTACGGCCAAGCTGAATTTCAATGAGGCCCCCCTGGATATCCTGCTGATGGATTACAGCGAAAAAACCGGGAAGACGCTGTTGCGGGCGCCCGGATTACCAACGGCGACGGTCACACTTCGAAGTCAAGGTGACTTGAAAATCGAGGATTACCTGAAGGCCATTGAGGCGTCCCTCACCATGCATGGGGTCGGCTTGGTGGAGTACGGCGATACGTTTGTCCGCGTGGTTCCCATTAAGGCCGTGCTCCGCGAGGGTATTGGCGTGCGCGAATCCATGACCGACGGGCAGATGGTTCCCGAGCTTTCGGGGGCGATGGTCAGCCAGATGGTCTCGCTTAAATCGATCGATATTGCCGAAGCCTTGAAGGCGATTGAGCCGATTCGCAGCGAAAACGGGCAACTGAATCAGTTTGACCGGATCAACGCCTTGCTGATTACCGATATGCCCGAGAATATCAATCGTATGCTACAAGTCCTGCGGTTGATTGACCAGCCGGTCGAGGCCAGGGAAGAGCCGAACATCATCCAGATCCGTTTTGCCAAGGCGGCGGATATCAAGTCGAAACTTGAAGAGATTATTGCCGAATCCCAGAAGGAACAGCAGGCATCGACCGTGCCGCGGTCAAACCCGTCCGGGGCACCGGGAGCTGTGTCTGCCCCTTCCTCCCCGCCAGGTGTGATCCGTCCGGGACGTGTGGTCGTCCACCAAACGGCCACGCAGGAACCGGCAGCGGCGTTGATCGAGGCGGCGGAGCGCGGCATTATCCGGGGTAAGGTCCAGATCGTTGCCGATCAGCGGACCAACAAGCTGATTATCATCACCCGTCCCGAGAACATGGCGTTCTTCGAGCGTATCATTGATGTCCTGGATGTGGAAACCTCTCCGGATGTGACCGTGAAGGTGATGCGCCTAGAATTTGCGACGGCCGAGGAAGTGGCTACGATGCTCAACGACCTGATCGGGGCCACCAAGAAGGAAGAGGGGGCACCGGTACGTACCGGGGAAGAAGGGACGGACTCGAANNAGCGCCTGGCCGAGGTCGCGGCCGCCGCAGCCGCTGCGCGTGCCGCCAGCCAGCAGCAGCAGCCGTCGGATCGTAAGTCAAGCGTTGGCGAACTGTCCAAGGACAACATCAAGATCCTTTCCGATAAGCGTACCAATTCGCTGATCCTGATGGCCAGTAAATCCGATCTGGTGACCTTGGAGGAAATCATCAAGGATATGGATATGATGCTCTCGCAGGTGCTGATCGAGGCAGTCATCATCGAGGTCCAGCTCGGGGATAGCATCGCAACGGGGGTGTCCTGGATCCAGAAATCGATGACGGCCTATAGCCGGGACGCCGCCGGGGGGCGTTCGCCGATCTACTCGTTCGCGGGTGGGGGGGGCGGGGCGATGGATCGGACGCCTTTGGATGCGGCCCGTCTCAATGATTCTGAGCAACTGGCCTCGTCGGGACTGGGCTATTTCTTTACCTTGTATGACCTGAATCTGAATGCCCTTGTCAAGGCAAGTGCCAGTGATTCAAGGACGCGCGTGGTCTCCACCCCGGCGTTGCTGACGACGGACAATACCGAGGCCAAACTGACGTCAACCGATCGCATCTATGTTTTCGAGGGAACCACCTATTCCGGCACCACGACCGACAGTCGCACGGCCCGGTATCGTCAGGAGGATGTCGGCTTGTCGCTGACGGTCAAGCCGCAGATCAACGAGAACCAGGTGGTGATGATGGAAATCAAGCAGGAGGTTAGCGAGCCCGGCCAGACGACCGGGTTGGATACCGAGAAACTCAGCGGGGTGGTCATTTCGCGAAACCGCACGCTGCAGGCCTCCGTGGCGGTCACGAGCGGCCAAACCATTGTACTTGGTGGTCAGGTTCGCGATAGCAATTCGCGCAGCCGTACCAAGATCCCGTTGCTGGGAGACATCCCTTTTCTTGGACGCCTGTTTAATTCGGACAGCCGTGATGTAGGACGCACCGAGACCATCGTTTTTATTACGCCGTATGTCTTGGATTCGCCGGATGAGGTCAATCGCGAGACCCGTCGCCGCCGTGACTCGTTGAGCATCGACGGCATGTGGAAAAAAGGTTGGTCGGGCAGTCAGCTTGCCGAGGAGCCAGCGGTGGATAAGTCGAAACCTAGGGTATCCCCGACGAATGCGCCTGCGGTGACGCCTGCTCCCGAAGCGAGGGCGGTTCCACGGCTTTCGCCCTGGACGACCTCGGATGGAAAGGTAGCCAAGGGAGGGGACCGTGCCACGGGCGATACGGCGCAACGGCCAGTGCCCCATCAGGAACCTGCCGCCGCCGGATCGTCCAGCCCTGCAGGGAGCAGCGAGCCGATTAATAACGATGCCTTTATCCGTGAGCAAATGCAAAAATGGGAGTCAGCGGTAAAAAGCGAAACGCCATGACGGTAGGCTGTGGACGTGGATGTGGTTCCTCGCTGATGATTATTCTGACAGGATTAACAGGATAAGACAGGATTAAGACGTAATGTTCCGTCCCATTATTCTTATGCTCTGAACGGCTCACCACAGGTTCGCCCCCAAAATTGTATCGCACGCTCGTCGGCTCTACTCGTCATCCGTTCTCGTTCACCCTAAACCTCTGGGCGACCTGTTCAAAGCGGCGGACAATCTCTGTCCAGGCGAAGTTTTTAAGGACATACGCCTTGCCATTTGCCGCCATCTGGCGGCGTAGCGGTTCATCGGTCAGCAGACGGTTGACACAACCTGCGAAATCGGCGGCATTCTTGAAGAATAACCCGCCCCGGCTGGTGATTACATGATCACGGGTGACTTCGCAATCCTCGTGGACAAGGCAGGGTGTGCTGCAAAGCCAGGCTTCCATCATGACGTAGGAGAAGCTCTCGTTCAAGGACGGCTGGCAGAACAGGCTGGCGGCGGCATAGGCATCGAACTTCTCCTGCTCGCAGACGAACCCGAGGTCGATGAGGTCGGGATGCGGTTCGCTGATGGGCAAGGAGGCTGCCCCGATCAGCACCAGTTTCAAGGGTCCCGGTTGAGCCTGCTTATAACGCAGGAAGTAATCGATCAGCGTATGTACATTCTTGGTGGTATCGCGCCGCCCGGCATATAACATGAACGGCTCTCGGATGCCGAAACGAGCGCGGAACCGGATGCTATCCCCCCCGATATCGGTCTCCAGCCCGAGCCCGATGGTTTCGCCACGGTCGGCACCAATCCCAAACAAGCGCTCCGCCAGGCGCTGCTCGGCGGGAGCGTTGAAGACAAAATGACGGGCGGTTTGCGCCATCCGCTGCACCAGTTTGAGCCGGGCATAACCCTCGTCGTGGAAACAGGGAATGATCACGCTGTTATGGGGTGCCGCCATGACGCCGAAGCAGGTGGTTCCGAACAGATACGGGATAAAGCACAGGAAACGGTAGTCGCCCGCCTGTTTCGCGATAAACCGCAGCATGTCCGGACTGGTCACGTGGCGACTCATGAACTGCAATTCTTCGGCCCAGGTGAGTCTGGTGCCGCCCAGGATGAGGTCATTCAGCGGTCCGAAGTGTCGCATGTCCGGGGATTCCACCGGGAAGCGGTGGACGGTCAGCGGGCCATCGGCAGAGACGCCTGCCGGATGGATATTGCCGGTGAGGCCATGAGGGAGATCCTGCAGGCAGGTGGTGAGAATCTCGACCTGCATGCCAGCGCCGGCCAGATGCAGTGCCAGGCTGCGGGCGGCGAATTCAGCGCCGCCGGATGCAGCCGGGCCGAAAAAAGGACACACAAAGGCAATCTTCACCGGCGGTCTCCATCAGGCGGGGACATCCGCCGTTCGAGGGCGCTCACCCGTTGTTCCAGATCGGCGATATGGCGGGCGGTGGCGGTGTGTTCGCCAGCCAGTTTGGTCTGCCCGTTAAGGAGGGCTGAATGGAATCGGTTGAGTTGCTCGATCACGGGCAGCACCAGCGGGGCGAGTCTCAGGCAGAGTCGTCCCCGAAGGCTTCCGCCACAGCGTCCGAGGACGCTGGCCGATTCGGAGGCCTGGCGCAAGTCCGCCTGCAACGAAACGCCCGCCTGCGCAGTGGTGGCCGTGGCCTCGGATAGCGTGGTGTCGTCAAGCCCGCTGCGGACTTCCTGCATTAACGTCTCGATCGCGGGTGTTTCCCCATGCATAGTATATCCTCATTTCCAATTCGCTTGAAATGTCGCATAGCGCCCGCTATAAAGTCAATCAAACGATTTCCAGAATGGACATACAACGTTGTGGCACGCAGTCTGCTAACAATGGCGGTACCATGACAGCATTAGAAAAAAACACGAATCAGTTGTATCGGCAGAAATACTTTGTCGATGAGCGCCAGGTTATCCGCTACCGTCCGCCGTCGGCAGCGCCGGGGATGGCGCGACCGTCCACCGTGATTTCGGCCAGGGCGGCGCAATTGTCGCCGATCCGCGTGCCGATGAATGGGGAACCGCCCAAGCAGGATGCGCAGATTGCCGTCCAACTGGTACGCAACGGGGCATCCTTGAGTGGCATCCGTATCACCTGCCCCTGCGGGCGTCATGCCGAGGTGGAGATGGATACCGCCGCAGGAGCGCCAGTCAAAGGAAAGGCGGGGCTGTGAAGCGGGGATGCCAGGCGATACTGCTGATGGGATGCCTCGTGGCCGTCGGATCGGGCTGCGCCGCCAGGCTGGGGCGGGATTACGGGCATGTGCTGTTTAATTCGGCTGACTATTTCCAGATCCAGATCGTGACCCCCGCCGGAGCCAAGGATCAGTCGGTGACGATTGATAATCTGCTACTTCTGCCAGCGGTAGGGGATCTTCCCGAGGAGCTCATTGACGGGATGCTGCTGACCGTGTGGCAGGAATTGCAGCAGATCATACCGGGCTCGGTCATCATGCCGAGGGAGCGAGGGCGGTTTGCTGCGTACACGACGACGGCTAACCTGCTGGGGGATGACGGCCGGCCTGCGGTCCAGGAGATTATCCAGATCGGTCGCGTGACCGGCTCGTCGCATGTTCTGTTGCCGCGGATTATGGATTATCGCCCTTATCATCCCCAACGCATCGTCATGGAGTGGATGCTCTTTGATGTAAAGCTCGGCAAGATGGTGCTGCTGATGGTGGGGAATGTGGATGCCTCCGAGCAGCGCGTTTTGGTGGCGGCCGATGCCTATCTGCGCCAACGCAAGGCAAAGGAGTATTCCTCGTCGAATCTCGATATGATGCTGCGTTCGCCCCGGGATTTCAACGGGTTTGCCATGGCCCAGGCCGTTAGTGCGCTAAAGGGGAAGCTGGTTGTTGCTTCCTCTGCATCAATGAAGCCTGCCGAATTTAAGGAACTCCATAAAACAGACGATAACTACAAGTACCTGAGAGAAATAAAATGAGTATAAACATCGAAAATATGACGGATCGCGCACAGACGGCCACGCGAGTTCAGCGGACAGGTCGAGTTGCCGGTACGGTGTCAACGCCGGGCGTGACCAGCGCAAAGGTGGTTAACGATCAGGAAAACACGTCATTATTGGCGCGCTTGACGGCAGGCGAGATGCTTCGCGCCAAGGCTAGTGACTATGGTTCCTCCGAGCGGGTGGCCCGTTTCCGGCAGGCTGAAGCCACCGGGCAACTGACGGTTCCCGATACGGCAATCGACCGGATCTTCGAGCGTATGAGCGGATTCCAAGCGATCGCCTGAGGTATCGCTTCGGCGATAAATCGGCGAGTTGCGTGAATGCGGCGGCAATTATTGCCGCCGCTTTTTTTTGTGGTAATCCGTCCGTGGCATCGGGCCTGCTTTCATTCAATGACAGAGAATGGAGGTTCCCCGATGGATGATATGGCTCTAGGTATGCGCGACATGTTCGGTCGTTCCACACGGCATCTGCAGATGATTGCCGAGAACCTGGCGAACTCAAGTACGCCGGGTTACCGTGCCGGCTCCGTCATGACGGAGCCCGTTTCTCCGTTTGACCGCATCCTTAACCGTCATGTAACCGCTGAAACCGAGCGGGATGCCACGGACTTGACGCCTGGTGCTGTTCGGATGACGGATCGTCCGTTGGATTTCTCGATCAATGGCGACGGCTTTTTCGTGGTTCGATCTGATAAGGGGGAATACCTGACCCGCAACGGATCGTTTGAACAGGGCGCCGACGGGGTGCTGCGTACCGCTGCCGGGCATGCTGTGGTGGATGCCAATGGCGATGTGATGTCGATTCCCGATGGGGTCCGCCAGGATCAGATCCAGGTGGGCGAGGATGGTGTGCTACGGGCGGGGGATCGTCGGCTCGGTACATTCCGGTTGGATCGGGTCGCCAGTGAACGCGATCTGGAACGTGTCGGCACCGCGCTGTTCACGGCACCGGAGGCGCGTCGCGAACCGGCGGAATCCTCGCGGATTCTCGGGCGGACACTGGAGACGAGTAATACCGTCGTTTTCCAGGAACTCAGCAATATGATGTTGTTATCAAGAACGGTGGAAGCGTTGCAGC
Organism: Verrucomicrobia bacterium UBA6015; assembly: GCA_002428045.1. GTDB lineage: Bacteria > Verrucomicrobiota > Kiritimatiellia > UBA8416 > UBA8416 > UBA8416. Next base: position 21,392 of record DIZZ01000077.1, on the reverse strand, counting down.
GGGCGCAAAGCAATCAGGATCAGTCGCAGCGTAAAATGATGGATGTGCTGGCTTCGTAGGAAGCGAGCGGGTGTAAAGAAGGAGGTGCGTTTATGCAAAGGGCATTATGGTCAGCCGTTACCGGTATGCATGCTCAGGAACGGTCACTCGATGTGGTGGCGAACAACCTGGCCAACGTCAATACCGCCGGGTTCAAGAGCAGCCGTATCCGGTTTCAGGATATGCTGTACGCAACCCTGGTGATTCCCGGTGCATCGGGTGCCGACGGCGAAGTCGGCGGGGTGCAGGTCGGGCACGGTGTGCGGGTGGCAGGTGCTTCGCGGTCGTTCACGCAGGGCGCACTGACCGAAACCGGCAACGCACTGGATCTGGCCATCGAGGGGGATGGATTCTTTGAAGTGACGCTTCCCGACGGTCAGAGCGCCTACACGCGAGACGGCAGTTTCTCGATGAACGGGGCAGGGGAGGTCATTACTTCGGACGGCTACCGCGTGGTCGGCTTCGATACGATCGACCCCGGAACCACGGACATCACGATTACACGGGATGGTTCGTTCACTGCCGTGGTGAATGGCACGAGCGTACAAAAGGGCAGGCTTAGTCTCTCCCGATTCCTCAACCCCGAGGGACTGAATTCGATCGGACGCAATCTTTACAAGGAAACCGAGGCCAGCGGCGCCGCCGAGGGTGGTCTGCAGCCCGGTGTCAATGGGGTCGGGGGGCTTGCCCAGCGCTACCTTGAACATTCGAATGTCAGTACAGCCACGGAACTGGTCAATATGATCACGACCCAGCGTGCCTATGAGGCGACCTCGAAGGCCATTCGGACCAGCGACGAAATGATGAGCACCGCGAACCAGATCGTCCGGTAATCCCGGATTAAGGAGTCCGTTAAATGAATCCGCAAACACACGTAATCCTGTCGATACTGCTGCTTTCCGGTGCTGTCGGCAGCGTTCAGTCGCAGGTGCTGGACCTGCAGCCCACCTGTATGGTCGATGGTGGCAGTGTGCGGCTGCGCGATATTGCGCAGCCCTCCGGCGATCTACCGACCCTCTGGGGGGATCGCGTCATTGCCGAGTCTCCGGCCCCCGGTATCAGCCGCTCGCTCCGGTTGGCGGACATCGCGACCGCCCTGCATGCCTATCCCGACATGCATTCCATCGTCTTGCGAGGGCAGACCGAAATCAAGATCACGGCGAGGGCGCAGGCGCTGGATTTCGAGGCCCTGGATCGAGCGTTGGCGGACTATATGCTGGGTCGCCCCGAATGGGCGGGGCGCCGCTTTCGTGTTACTCGTGACGGGATGCCGCCGCTCAAGACGGTGTCGGGCGTGCTTGATGTCGACATCCAGTCCCTGACCCCCTCTCCCAGTACGGGGGATATGACGGCGCAGATGCGGTTAACGATAAACGGGCAGAGCATTTCGGAGGATGGGGGGGCGACGACCGTCCCGCTCACCGAGCTACGTCCCTACTGGGCTTCGGTTCGTCCGATACTACGCGGGGCGGTGGTGTCTGCGGCGGATGTCGAGGAGCATTGGGTGGCGATTGATGATGGACGCCGCTTTTACCCGGCGGCGGACTCGATCATCGGCATGGAGGCACGGCGGAATCTACAATCGGGGCAGCTCTTTGCCATGGGATCCCTGGCGGCACCGGTGTATGCCAAGCGCGGTGAAATTGTCCGGGTGACATCGCGGCAGGGGGGCTTGACGATCACTTTGCGTGCCCGTGCGCTTTCCGATGGCCGCCGCGCGGATCGAATTGCCTGTGTCAATGAACGTTCCGGGCGGCGGATGTATGTGCGGCTGGTCTCGATGCGCGAGGCGGTCCTGGACGATATGGAGGAGGTGGGGTCATGAAGTGTATGCTTATTCGAATCAGTGTTGTCATGGCGATCGTGCTCACCGGCACGGCGGTCCGCCGCGTGCAAGCCAATGGGGCACCGGAATGGCGGTTGGCGACGCGCATGTATGGTGATGAAAAGGCGCGGCGGATCGGGGATCTGGTCACGGTGATCGTGGAGGAAAAATCGAGTGCCTCCAAGGCCGCCAATAGTTCCTCCGGCAAAAGCACCTCCGGGAGTGGCAGCCTTTCGGTCGGTCATCCGTATTATACCAAGGATGATGGCAAGGGGGACGGCCCGATTGCCCAGCCAACAGCCTGGTCCAGCGCGACGATGCCTGCGTGGAACTGGCAGATGGCGCACGACTTCAAAGGTGGCGGGGAGACCACCAGCGAAGAGGATCTGGCGTCGACGATGACGGCCCGGGTGCTGGACGTCCTGCCGAACGGAAGCCTGCTGCTGGAAGGGCGTCGGGTGGTGCAACTGCAGGAGGAAAAGGTTCAGATGGTGCTTACCGGCATGGTACGTCCCCGTGATATCGCGGCGGATAACACCGTTTCATCATCCCGCCTAGCCGATGCCAGCATCCGTTATGAGACGTCCGGCCCGATCTCCCGCGACCAGAAGCGCGGGCTGTTCACGCGGATGGTCAATTGGATCAACCCCTTCTAACCACCGGTGTGTGGCACGCAGGCTGCTACCTGTGTTGGCAGAAAGGACGACTATGAACCAGCGCCCACAATGCTCAATCCTAAATGATCACCGCCCTCGTCGTACGGGCGGTCTGCTTTTCCTTGGTCTCCGTGCCCGGCGGTTGATGCGCCTGCTGTCCTGGCTGCTGGCATTCTCTTATTTCTGCGCACCGGTCTGCGACGGCTCGACGTCACGCATCAAGGATGTGGTGCGTATTGTCGGGCTGGATGATCTTGAGCTGGTCGGGTACGGACTGGTGGTCGGTCTCGGTGCAACCGGCGACCGTGATCTGATCCTGACCCAGCAGACCATGGCGAACCTGATCAATCAGTTTGAGATTACCGTGGATCCCACCGAGATTACCGGTCAGAACGTGGCGGCGGTCATGGTCACCGCGCGCGTTCGTCCCTTCCATCATGAGGGGGATCGCGTGGATGTGTCGGTCATGTCCATCGGGGATGCCGCCTCGCTGGTCGGCGGCACCCTGCTGATGACCCCGCTGCTCGCCCCCGATGGACAGGTGTATGCCCTGGCCCAGGGTGCCCTTGCCGTGGGGGGCTTCAGTGCCGGGACCGATGCGCCTGGCGGGCAGCAGTTAACGCGCAATACGCCGACGACCGGCCGCGTCCCTTCGGGGGGGGCCGTCCGTTTCAATGACCAGCGGCCCTGGGCCAAGGATGGACGGTTGACCTTGTCGCTGCGCAATCCCGATTTCACGACCGCCACGCGTGTGGCGGCGGCCATCAACCAGTTGAAACCGGGACTCGCCGGTGCTCGCGATGCGGCGACCGTCGAGGTTCGTGTTCCGCAGGATGCACTGGTGATGGGACGCGTCGCCGCCTTTGTAGCCGAGATCGAGAGTGCACGGGTGGCGACGGACATGCGAGCCAAACTGATGCTCAACGAACGTACGGGAACGATCGTCATGGGCGGGGATATCCACATCCATCCGGCCGTGGTGGCCCACGGTAACCTGACCGTGTCCATCGACTCCTCGCTTGCTGTCTCCCAGCCCGGCCCGTTCTCGGACGGCAAGACCGAGGTGGTCGAGAAACAGAAAGTGGCGGTCGAGCCCGAGGATGCCCGCATCATGCTGATGCCGGAGATCGTCACCGTAAGGTCACTGGCCGATACACTCAGCCAGATGGGTGGAACCCCGCAGGATCTCATTTCCATCCTGCAGGCCCTGCATCGCCTGGGGGCGATCCAGGTGGAAATCGAAACGATGTAGAGTGGTCCTCGGAACGTGGGAGTGTTGCGATGAGTATGGATTTTGAAATCAAGGCGGATGCAGCCCGCCAGTCCCTTTCCGGGGCGTACAAGCCGCCCGAGCTGCGCGATGCCTGTGCCCAGTTCGAGGGGCTATTGCTGGGAATGATTCTAAAGGATGGCCTGAGCAATCCGCTGGGCGAGGGGGGCGAGGGGGACGATGAGGGCGGCAGCGGCATGGATGGATTCCGTGATTTCTGTATCGAGCAGGTTGCCACGACCTTGTCCACATCGGCTTCGCTGGGGCTGGCCGACCAATTCAGTGCACCGTATGTGCCACCGGTGAAGGAGGTTTTCAATGCAGGCGAGTGACGTTCGTGATCGCGTTGTGAAGCGTCTGGAGCAACTGCTGGAGGTCTCCCGCGAGTTGCGCGAAGCGCTGCTGTCACGCGAGCCGGAACGGATCATGGACGTGGTCTCCCGGCAGGATGATCTCCTGGCGCAGGCACCCTTCGTTCCGCGTGTCGAGGATCCGGAGGTTCTTCATGCCGATCCCCAGGTCAGTGAGGTTGCCGGACGCCTGCGCCGCCTGCAGCAGGCCAACCGCTTGCTGGCCTCCGCCTTCCTCTCGATCTACCGCAACACACTGCAGTCCTCGGCGTTATCCGCAGCCCCAGATCCGGGGCTTTACGGACGCTATGGCATACGGGGTGCTTCCCCGATGGCATCAGTGCTTGTTCAGCAAACCGGGTAATGGATTATGACACAACCGATACATGATAGTTGGACGATCGCCCGCAGCGGTATCCTGACACATCAGCACCGCCTGGCGGTGACGGCGAATAATATCGCCAATGTGGATACCCCCGGCTATTCCCGCCGCGTTGCCCGTCTGGCCCCCGTGCCCGAAACGCCGACCTCGCTGACCGAAAGCCGGACCTGGTCGCATGGGGCGGGCGTCCGCGTAATGGATGTCGTGCGGATGGAAAATACGATGACCAGTACCATGCTCCGCCAGCAGGTGGGGGACGCCTCCGGGCATCGCCAGCAGGCGGATGCCCTGGGCGGCCTTGAGGCGCTGCTGCGCGAGGATGGTGACAGCTCGCTGGGTGCCCGCCTGGATGCCTTCTGGAATGCTTGGTCGGATCTCGCCAACCAGGCTGACAACGTCGGTTTCCGTAGCGTGGTCATTCAGAGCGGTGTCTCGCTAGCCAGTCATCTTCAGTCTCTTGATGGGCGCATCGATTCCTTTGACGAACAGATCATCACTGGCGCACCGGGGACCTTCACCGGACTGTTGCCGTCGGACGTGGATGAGTTCAACCGCCTGACGGAGGAACTCCAGGATTTGAACAAGCGCATCAGCTTCGGATTCGGCAGTGCAGAGCCTTATGCGCTGATGGATCGTCGCGACGTGATCCTGCAGGAATTGAGCGGCATGGCCAATGTTCAGGTCGGTAGTGATTTCGCCGTCACACTGGATGGACAGTCCGTGGTCTCGGCCAATGGGGATGACCGCTTTGCGCTGGAGATCAGCGATGCAGGCCCGCCGCCCGTGTTTCAGATCGACGGCGTGGGGGTCTCGGTTACCTCTGGAAACATCGGTGCCTGGAGCAGCGTGCTCGATGTTTCCGCCAGCTTGCGCGATCGATTGGATACTCTGGCTGCCGATCTCGCGGATGCCGTCAATAGCATCCACAACAGCGACAAGCGCCTGAGCGGCGATAGCTACGATTTGGACGGCCAGCGTTGCGACTGGGATTTCTTTACCGGGTCCACGGCGGCGGATATCAGCGTCAATACCCTGATCTATGACCCCGCCAATCCGATGGACATGCAGCCCTGGCGTGTGGCGGCGGCGGGGAGTGTTTATGACGATGGAGCGGGTGGCACTGCGCCGAACCCTGGTGACGGTGCCCGTGCGTTGGAAATCGCCATGCTCGCCGATGCGACCCGTGCAGCCCTCAATGGACAGGGGTTCGGAGCCTATCATGCGACGGGCCTTACCCTGCTGGGCGGCGTGATCGCCACCGAGGGAGAGCTGGCGGATGATGGCGATGCGATTGTCGATGCGCTCACGGATGAGCTGCAGGCCGAAGTCGGTGTCAACATGGATGAGGAACTGATGGATATGATGTCGGCGCAGCGGGCGTTCCAGGCGGCATCGAAGCTGCTACAGACGGTGGATGAGATGATGCAGACCATTCTGCAATTCTAAGGGGTGTTTGTGGGTTTGTTTGAGTGAGCGTGTAATCAAAGCAAGGAGGCTGGAATGAATAGGATCGTGACCAAGGAGGAGCAGCGCAAAACCAAACCGCGTGAGAAGAAGGGGTTTATGACGGCGGATTGCATCTGGCAGGCTGCCGAATGGCTGGGGCAGTACAGCCGGATCCTCGATAATCTTCAGACGGCGACGCCGAGCCGTTGAACGGCGAGGTGAAAATAATGAAGCCCGTGTCAACAAATCGTTCCATCGTGGTGTGGCAGGATGATGTGCTTTACCCTGCGGTCATGTACCGGGAAAGTGCATGCCGGGCAGGGGCGGATCTGATTCAGCGCCTGTTCCGGATGGATCTGTACGACGCCCTGCTGGCCCTGTACCGGCCGGGGGCGGAGGCTTCTTCGGTGCGCAAGGCATTGCGTGAGACCAGAATGGCGGGGGACGACCGGCTGGTTCGGAAGGTCTCTGAATGCATGGTTGCACATACGCCCTGTATTGCCCCGTACGAGGATGCACTGGAAACCTTTGGCATGTTGCAGGCCATGGGGATCCCGATGGGGCTGATTGGCGAAGGTCCCACCATTGGGCAACGCCTAGTCGCCGAGCGCCTGGGGGCCGAACGTCTATTCCAGCATATTGGCTTTTTCGATCCGAGAACGGGAGCGCATGCTTGGCAGGATGCCTTGATGCTGATGGAACTGTGTGGTGGCATCGCCGTTGAGGGGGCTGTCATGATCTGCGCCGATCCGGCACGAACCCAGGCGTTGGCCGCGCAGGGATGGCGCGTTTATCATGTCGATCGTCGCCGGGAAGCGCCAGATGGCATCGGTGCTGCTTCCAATATCGTGCCAACGGCCAATCTCTATGACCTGCCCGAAGCGCTTGGGCTGGTCGCCTGGGAAGACGCGTCTCGGGCTGATGTGCGCATTGCATAAGGGCCGCGCCGCTGGACGCTTCGGCCATCTACTGCTGCATATTGCGACAAAAAAATAAAGTGAAAATCACCGACGTTTTGTCGCTTAATTTGTAACTAGTTATGCCCTAATTGTTTATAATGGCTTTTATCCTCTTTGTTGATGTTGGCACACCAAATGCTTGTTAGTTATTTCGTGATTGGATAACGTTTAAACAAGTGATAGGGTGAAGCCATGAATTTAAATCTGAATCTGTCCGGCAGCGTATCCCAGCAGCAGCAGCTCAACCTGGCGCCGCAGCTTCTGCAGTGGTTGCGCTTGTTGCAGGTGCCAGCGCAATCCCTGGATCAGTTGGTGCGTACCGAGCTGGAAACCAACCCCGCGCTGGAGATCGATGAGAGCGTGGCGGAGTCGGATATTGACGACGTTGCGGAGTCGCACGACGACGTTGTTATCGAGGCGGCGGTCGATGCGGATGAAAGTGGCGACTGGCCTGAGCTGACGGAACGGTACGATCTCCTGGCGGAACTCGATACGCAATGGGCCGAGGAGCATTCGGTGGTCAGTTCGATCGATATGGCGCAGGCCCAGGATCGCAAGGATTTCCAGATGCAGTCACTGCCCTCAACCATGTCGCTGGCGGAATCCGTGCTCAAACAGATCGCGATGATGCGGGAACTCACTGCAGAGGAAAAGGCTTGTGCCTGCCTGATTGCCGGATCGCTGGATGTGCGCGGGTATCTGGATGTCTCACTCGACAGTTTAGCCGAGGAAAGTGGCTTGGCCTTGGCGTCGCTGGAGTCGGCTTTGTTGGCCATTCAGGAATGCGAGCCTGCCGGGGTGGGGGCGCGCGATTTGAACGAGTGTCTCCTGCTGCAGTTGTCGCCGAGCGACCCCTCGCATACCGTGGCACGTCGCATCATCGCCGAATTTATCGAGGCCCTGGCCCAGCGCCGTTTTGAAAGTATTGCCCGTCAAATGGGTGTCCCGCTGAATGAGGTCGAGGCGGCGGTGCGCCTGATCCGTTCGCTCAATCCGAATCCGGGGGCTGGTGCGGGCGTGCCGGAGGTTACCCAGGAGGTGGTTCCGGATATCACCATTCGACTCAACAGCGAGGGTGGGTTTGAGATCGAGATGGTGGAGCAATCCCTGCCGCGCCTGCGCATCAGCCAGTATTGCCGTCAGATGATCGAGCGAGGTGACCTGTCCAAGGACGACATCGCCTATGTGCGGTCGCGTATCCGGGCTGCCTCCTTCCTGATCGAGGGGCTTGAGAAACGCGGATCAACCCTGCGACGTATTGCTGAGGAAATCATCCGCGTGCAGTTCCGCTACCTGCGGGGCGAGGAGACCGAGGCCCGTCCGTTGACGATGGCCAAGGTAGCCAGCTTTATCGGGGTGCATGACACGACGGTGAGTCGGGCGCTGGCCGATAAGTATGTGGCCACCCCGCTCGGCATCCTCCCCATGAAACAATTCTTCTGTGCCGGGTACCGGTGCGACGACGGATCGGCGCTGACGCCGGAGATGGTGCGGCGTCGGATTGAGGTGATCATTGGTGCCGAAAGTCCTGTCAAACCGATCAAGGACGAGGATATCGCCGCCCAGTTGCAGGAGGACGGCATTCCGGTAGCCCGTCGTACGGTGGCGAAATATCGCATCGAACTGGGCATTCCATCGTCAAAGGAACGGGCGTTGTCCAGCAAGGGGCTGCGCGTTATTCATGGGAACGGGGACGGCGACGCCGATCTGCGCGCGGTTGCCGTAGGGTAAGGAAATGGCATGAATGTAGCGATCATCCCGGCCCGTGGCGGCAGTCAGCGTATTCCTCGCAAGAATATCCGTCTCTTCGGAGGTCGCCCGATGATCGCCCACTCGATCGATGCCGCTCGCGAAAGCGGCTGTTTTGATCGGGTCATCGTCTCGACCGATGATCCTGAGGTGGCTTCTGTGGCGACCGCCTGCGGCGGCGAGGTTCCCTTCCTTCGTCCGGCAGATCTGTCCGACGCCTTCACCGGCCTGGATGCGGTGATGTGCCATGCCGTGACCTGGCTGGAATCGCAGGGGACGCGAGCTGATTTCTTCTGTTGTATCTTTGCCACGGCGCCGTTCCTGACAGCCGCCGCGTTGCGCGAGGGGTTGGCGCTCCTGCAGGCCGCACCCCACCGCCAGTATGCGTTCTCGGTCACCAGTTTCCCGTTCCCGATCCAGCGGGCGGTACGCCTGACCGGGGATCACGGCGTCGAGCCCTTCCGTCCGGAATGTATTCCGATGCGGTCACAGGATCTGGAGCCCGCGTATCACGAAGCCGGGCAGTTTTTCTGGGGGAGACCCGCCGCGTTGCGGATGGGGCTTTCGATTTATGCGCCGGGGGTTTCTGTCCCCGTGCTGATTCCGCGCTACCGCGTACAGGATATCGATACCCTGGAGGATTGGGAGCAAGCGGAGTATCTTTACAAGGCACTGAAAGAAGGCGGTCGATGAAACGAGTGGTTTTTCGTGTGGATGCCTCCCTTGAGATGGGCAGCGGTCATGTGATGCGCTGTCTTAACCTGGCGGATGCGTTGTCGCGGGGCGGCGGGGATTACCAGGTCCGTTTTGTCTGCCGCGATTGCCTTGGGTATGCGGTGGAATTAATCCGGCGCCGGGGCTTTGAGTTACTGCTTTTGCCGTTGCACGACGAGGATGCGAAACCTGAGCCGCCGCCGGCCTATGCCGCCTGGCTGGGGGTTGACCGGCGCGTGGATGCCTCGGACTGCATGGTGGCGTTGCAGGGCGGGGTGGATTTATTGGTCGTGGATCACTATGGCATCGATGCCCGTTGGGAGACGGTGATGCGCCGTGTGGCGCGCCGAATTCTGGTGATTGATGACCTTGCGGATCGCGAGCATAACGCCGATCTGCTGCTGGATCAGAATCTGGTGGCGCGGATGGACTCTCGCTATACCGACTTGCTCCCTGTGCGCTGCCGCCAGATGATTGGCCCCGAATATGCCCTTATTGACGCCCGGTTCGCCGAGCAACCCCCCGTCGCACCACGATCCAAGGTCAATCGCCTGTTCGTGTTCTTCGGTGGCAGCGACCTTCAGAACCTGACCTGCCGGGCATTACGGGAACTTGCCGCGCTGGGCTTGCCGGGGGATGTCGTGATCGGCTCGGGCAATCCGCATCGGGCAGAAGTGGAACAATTATGCGATGGCTCGGCCTGGTGTCTGCATGTTCAGACCTCGCGCATGGCCGAGCTCATGGTACAGGCCGATCTTGCCGTGGGTGCCGGTGGTATCGCCCACTGGGAACGCTGCTCTGTGGGGTTGCCGGCCGTCGTTACCGCCGTGGCACCCAACCAGGTGGAGACGACGGCCATGCTGGCCGGGCGGCATGCCTGCATCGACCTTGGCCCAGGCGAATCCCTGGCCCCGGGTGCCATTGCCGGGGCGGTTAAGGCCTTGTGCAATGATCCCGTCAGGCTCCAGTCGATGAGTGCACATGCCCATGGCGTGGTGCCAGACGCCTACGGTGCTCGCCGTGTCGTCCTTGCCATTGAAGCCCTCTGGTCATGACCCTTGCTTATGCAAAAAATCGAATATCGGCCATTGATTGATCAAGGTCGTGCACGATGATGGAACGCGTTACAAATGTTTCTTGCTAAACGGAATTCAAAAAAATGTTTCTTGTAAACGGAATTCAAGAAATCTGCGCTTGACATCGAAAGCCCTATGGCGTAATTTCCCGTGGTTTTTGAACGTTCAGAAATCAGGCAAGACAATAGTACCTTAAGGAAGCGAAACATGGAAGCATATGCAGTAATTGAAACCGGCGGAAAGCAGTACCGGGTTCAGGCAGGGGATACGCTCAACGTCGAGAAGCTCGAGGCCGAGATCGGTGCATCCGTCGAATTGACCAATGTCCTGGCGTTGTCGGATGGCAATGAGCTTAAGATCGGGACTCCGATGATCGCGGCCGCCAAAGTGGTTGCCACGGTGAAAGACCAGATCCGCGGCGAGAAAATTTTCAATTTCAAGAAGAAACGGCGCAAGGGCTATACCCGGAAGATCGGGCATCGCCAGTCGCTGACCATCCTGGCGATTGAAAGCATCGCCTGATTCTGCACATAGTAAACGCTTAGGAGACGCATCATGGCACATAAGAAAAGTGGCGGCGCAGCCAAAAACGGGCGCGATAGCAACCCGAAAATGTTGGGTGTTAAGCGGTATGCCGGCGAAACGGTGACGGCGGGTTCTATTCTCGTCCGCCAGCGCGGCACTCGATTTGCTCCGGGGACGCATGTCAAACGCGGCAAGGACGATACCCTCTTTGCACTAAAGGATGGCAGCGTTAGCTTTGAAAAAGACGGCAAGGTTGTCAGTATTCTGGCGACAGAGCCCGTTAGCGCTTAAATCCTTTGAAAACACGTAAGTTCGTCGATCACGTCACCGTCTATGCAACCGCTGGGAATGGCGGAAACGGGTCATCCAGTTTCCGTCGTGAAAAGGGCGTGCCTAAAGGCGGCCCGGACGGCGGGGATGGGGGTCGCGGGGGACATGTGATCCTGATCGGCGATACCGACACGGATTCGCTGGTCAGTCTATATTTTGCACCCCATCAGCGTGCTGGCCATGCCGGTCAAGGAACGGGGCAGCGCAAACATGGTCTTAACGGGATTGATACCGTTATTAAAGTGCCCTGCGGCACCGAGGTCTGGAACAAGGAAACCGATCTTTTGCTCGGTGACATCACCCACCATGGTCAGTCGTTGATCGTTGCCCGAGGGGGCAAAGGTGGCATCGGGAATGTGCATTTTAAAAGTTCTACCCACCAGGCACCGACCGAGCATACCGACGGGGAACCGGGCGAAGAGTTCACCTTGCGACTGGAGCTTAAGATCATGGCCGATATCGGCCTGGTAGGTTTCCCGAACGCAGGAAAATCATCGCTGCTGACGTGTCTGAGCGACGCCCATCCCAAGATCGCCGCGTATCCCTTCACAACGCTCAGCCCGGTGCTTGGCACGGTTGTGTTCGAGGACTATACCAAACTGCGTATTGCGGACATTCCTGGAATCATTAAGGGCGCTCACGAAGGCGTCGGTTTGGGGGATGACTTTCTGCGCCATATTGAGCGGTCGAAATTCCTGCTGCTAGTGGTGGATATGGCGGGGGTGGATACGCGTGATCCCGTCGCTGACTACCGTTGCCTGATGGCAGAGCTCAAGCTTTACGATGCCGACCTGGCCAAACGCCCGTCCTTGGTTGTCGCCAATAAGATGGATCTTCCTGAAGCCATCGAAAACCTGAAGGTGTTCAAGCGGAAGACAAGGACCAAGCCGCTGCCGGTTTCGACACATTCCGGTGACGGTCTCGATGAACTGAAGATCCGCCTGCACGAATTGTGCAAGAGCGCATAACGCCTGGCGATAACGTCACCGTTTCCTTAGGAAAAACGCGTTTCTTGGGCTGCCCGATAAAGGGGAAGGCGAGTCCTAGGGGTATCCGAGTAAGTGTGGGTACGAAATGTAGGACTAAGAACGGGGCGGAGTTCGCCGTGCGCGGCTCGCCCGGAGGTCTTCGCCCTACCTGCCTTTGCATGGCCTCGTAATCCGTAGTCGTCGCCGTAGTCGTCCACCGGCTCCCCTCCCCAAAAGTTACCCACCCGTTTTTGCTCATCGCCGTGGGCGGCAGGCTCGCCCCTAGAATGCCCCGCCGATCTGAATACTCAACAGGGGGGCGCTTTCCACTGACGTATGCCCGCCGCGTTCAAACGAGATCGTTCGGTTCGCAACGCGACCCAACTCGACGCCAATCCGCAGTTCATTGCTTATCTCGTGGGTTACACCAATGGATAAACGTACATCCTCGAACGTGACATGCTCGCGCTGGAGACTATCGTCGGGCAACAGGTAGGTCACACTTTCCCAGGATGCACCGGCATGTACCGCCCAGCTCGGCATGAGATATATGATCGCACGCGATGTCGGCAGCATGGCTTCAACCCGGATCTGATCCGATGGCATCCACACCACGCCAGCCATGGGCATCACCACATGCTTGAATCCGAAACGCAGCGAAAGACCAGCCACGGCTGACCATGTTGGATCAAAGGTCTTGATCCCCAGAAACGTCACGGGCATGGCGATCGAATCGTCCGACAGCCCCTCCACCTGGGAATAGAAACCGGGCGCCAAGCGCCACTGGAAAGCCGTGTCGTTGACGTACCGCCAAGTCCAGCGCCCATCCATCGCAAACATCAGAAACTGCGAGGGCAGGTCTACATCGCCCCGATTCAGCGGGAAATCCGTTGATAGGTCCAGACGCAAATCCAGATCTCCCAGAAGAATATCGTGAATATAATAGAGCTCTGCGTCAGCGTCCAATTCAAGCATGGAAAAATCGCTGTCGAGATCTGTGTTGGCTGGCAATAAATACGTCAGTTTAAGCGAGCACACCGGGTCGACGCGTTCATCCAGGAACGGACAACGCGTTGCCCCCTGATTCCATGAGGACGCCGATTGTTGAGCCAGCACCCCTTGCGCCAGCAAGAGACCACACACTATCCATCGCTTAATCATCATCACCTCGTACTAAAATATTCCCTTGATCCTAGTCGCTCCGCGTTTATGAATCAAGCATCATTGCAGTATCGACATTTCAATCAGCAAACGCTAGAGTACCCCAGTTTTATTAAACCGTAGAAGGACGCAACATGATTGAAGCAGGAAAAACGTATCTCGTGATGGGGCTTCTTGACCCCGATTCGATTGCCTATGCCATCGGGAAAACCATTGAATCATTTGGAGGAAAGGTTATCTATACCGTCCAGAACGACATTATCAAACGTCGTTTTCTGGATCGGGAGGGGGCTCTTTCCGATGAAGAACGCAAGACGATAGACTTTCGGTATTGTGATATTACCGATGAGGCACAAACGAAGCAGCTCTTTTCCGAGGTCGGCCCGCTGGCTGGGATTGTTCACTCCATCGCCTTCGCCAATCCCCGTACCGCGCTGGGGCAGGAGTTCCACACGGATGCGGTGGAGGATCTCAAAACCGCCCACCACATCAGTTGTATCTCACTGGCAACGGTCCTGCGTCTTGGACAGGCCAATCTCGGCGAGGGCGGATCGGTCGTCGCGATGACGTTCGATACCTCGCGAGTCTATCCGTTCTACAACTGGATGGGCGTGCAGAAGGCGGCACTGGAAGCGCTGGTCAAGGCCTTGGCACGGCGGCATGGGCGCGATCTGATTCGTGTGAACGCCGTTTCGTCCGGTCCCCTGGAAACAAAGGCCGCCTCCAAGATTCCTGGATTCAGCGGGATAGAAACGGTCTGGAGCCAATCGAGCCCACTGCCTTGGGACACCACCAAGGATAAGCAGGCCGTCGCCAACGCCGTGGTCTTCCTGCTGAGCCCCTATGCTGAAAAGATCACCGGGCAAACCTTGGTGGTCGATGGCGGGGCCTCTGTCGTGGCGGGGCAATTGTGTGATTTTGAACGACCAACGGCGTGACATGCCCCGATTGATCCTAGCCTCCGGCTCTCCCCGCCGCCAGAAAATACTCCGCGCCCTCGGATTGCAATTTGAAATTGCGGTACCCGATGTCGTCGAGGTGGACTGGCCGATGGCTCCGACCGCCATGGTGCTTGAAAATGCCACGCGTAAGTGGCAATGGTGCCGGACGCGCTATCCTGGTGCCGCGATTGTCGCCGCCGATACCACGGTGGAGCTGGGCGGGCATTGCCTGGGAAAACCGGAGACACGGGACAAGGCCTTCGATATGCTCAAGGCGGAGTCTGGCAGGATGCAGATCGTGCATACGGGGTTTGTGCTGGCACATCCTGACGAACCGGACGTGCAGGCCACCACGGAAACCTCAACCGTATTTTTCCGCGAGCTTTCCGATGATCTGATCCACCGTTATCTGGCGGTGGTCAATCCGCTGGATCGGGCGGGTGCCTACGATATCGATCACCACGGCGACTGGCTCATTGAGCGCATCGAGGGGTCATGGACGAATGTTATGGGGCTACCCGCTGAACGGGTCAACGAATGGATAACATGCAGAGTGGTAAGTTAACGATTGAATGTCCGTTCTGGCTTGCCCCCATGGCAGGCTATACCGATGCCGCGTTCCGCTCGATCTGCAGGGAATTCGGGGGTGGTCTTTTCTATACAGAAGTCGCCGTGGCGCAAGGTCTTGTGCGGGGTTCAAAACCATCCTGGCACCTGCTGGAATCGCTCGAGAACGAAGCCCCGCTCGCCGGTCACATCTACGGCTCGGATCCGGATGTCATGGCGCGGACCGCCGCGATGATTGAAGCCACCGGTCGGTTTGCCGCGATTGATATCAATGCGGGGTGCCCGGTACGTAAGATCGTCGCCAAGGGGGCCGGGGCGGCTTTGATCCGAACCCCGGAGAAAATCGGAGAAATCATCAAGGCGGTCTGCAGTGCGGTGACGTTGCCGGTACTTCTGAAAACCCGGATTGGATTTGACGAGGGGCAGTCACGGATCGTTGAGATCGCGCAGGCCGCAGAGGCGGCTGGCGCTTCCGCTATTGCCATTCATGGCCGTTATGCTGTCAACCATCACAGCGGCGCGGTGGACTGGGACCAGATCCGGACGATCAAGCAGCAATGCAGAATCCCGGTCCTTGGCAATGGCGGGCTGTTCACCGCCGAGGACGCCGTCGAAAAGTTGCAGACTTACGGGGTCGACGGCGTTCTGATTGCCCGTGGTGCCGTAGGCAAGCCATGGATCTTCGAAGATGTGGAACGGATCCGTAACGGAGAGACGCCACGCGTCCGCTCGCTGGCGGAACGGCGTGAGATTATCGAGAGGCACCTGCATCGTCTTGTGGCACTGAAAATCAAGGAAGGCAAGTGCCGGCGGCGCAGTGGATTTGATGCCGACCGGGGCGCTGCCTTGCATTTTCGCTGCCATTTGCTGAACTATTTGTCGGGCCTTTCCAACTGGGTCGATGTCCGGCGTTCATTCGGTGCCATCGGTTCCACGGCCGATATCATGCAGGCCGTCGATATCGTGATCTCCCGTCAACCCCGCGAAGATTAAGACGAAAGGGTCCTATGTCCACCCGCAGTCTTCTCGTCATCGTTAGGGTTGGCCTGATGATGTCGGTGACAACAGCGCTGGCCGCCGCCTCCGATAAGGGATCTGCTCGGGAAACCGTGATCCTGCTGCATGGGCTGACCCGCACCGCACGCAGTATGCATCCGATGAAGAAGGCCTTAACCGAGGCAGGCTATCGCGTTTATGCGCTCGATTATCCGTCGACTACCAAGACGGTCGAAGCCCTGGCCGCAGAACACCTCGCCCCGCTGATCGCGCGCTGCCAACTGGAGGCTCCGGAACGTATTCATTTCGTGGCCCATTCGCTTGGAAATATCGTGCTGCGTGAATACTTTGTGTCCAACGCACTCCCGAATGCCGGACGGCTGGTCATGCTCGGCCCGCCCAATCAAGGCAGCGAGGTCGTTGACAAGCTCGGTTCGTTTGCTGCCTACGATTGGATCAATGGCCCCGCTGGCCAACAGATGGGAACCGATACGCAGTCCAAATCGGTGACGCTGCCTCCGCCACCGTTGGAATACGGAGTCATTGCCGGGACCCGCTCGATCAACTGGATCCTATCGTGCCTGATCCCCGGGCCGGACGATGGCAAAGTGGCGGTGAGCCGAGCAAAGATCAAGGGGATGCGCGATTTTATCGCCCTGCCGGTATCCCACCCGTTCATCATGCGTGACCCTGATGCGATCCGCTACACCCTGCATTTCCTGCGCCACGGGAGGTTTCAGGAAAAACCCGATCGCTAATCAATCGGCGTCCGGTGAGCGGTGCCGTGGTGGATGTCGGCCAGCAGGCACTGGCTAAGCGCCTTGAACACGGCGTCATCTGCTGGCAACACATAGCCGTCAAACCGGCTTACCCGCGTCACATCGGTGGTGGTTCCGAAAATCAACATTTCGCGCGCCTGCTGCAAGGCATCCCGCGATATCGGGGCATACCCCACCTGCGTCAGGGTGCCGTCCTTTACCAGATCCTGCGCCAAGGCGAGTACCCGCTGCATCGTGGTGCCTGTCAGCACTTGATCTAATTCAGGGCATAGCAGTGCCCCAGCGGCGGTCACGATCCCCACATTTTCGGTGGCGCCCTCGGCCAGGTTTCCGTCTGCATCAAAACCAACGGAGAAATCTGCGCCAGCATCTATCGCTTCTTTTTTCATCAGCACATTGGGCAGGTAATTGCAGTTCTTCATTGAGGCAAAGAACGGCGGCTTCAGGGCGACGGCTGAACTGATGACCACGGCACCGTGCGGATGCAACGTCATAAACGACGGAACAGGGCGTGATACCATCACATAAAGCTGCGATACCGGACAATCATACGGATTCACGCCGAAGCTGCCCGGACCACGCGATACGAAGGTGCGGATGGCACCGTCGCGGACGCCTGCCACCTGGATCGTCTCGATGACCAGCGCGCGAATCTCATTCACCGGGCGGGGCAGGACGATGCCGATCTTGCGTGCCGACGCCATCAGGCGATCCAGATGCGCCCCCAGATTGTAAATCCCGCCATCCACGCATTTGAACATTTCGAAGACGCCATCGCCTCGATGTACCAGATGATCATCAAGCGGGATCGACATGAGCGCCGGATCGGTGATGATGCCATCCACAAGGCTGGAATACATCGCGAGATAATTATCCTGATACGCCTTTTTGGATGCATCCAGCCGTTCAAGAACCTGTTGCCGTGTCAATCGCATAAGCCATCCTCCGATTCCTCGACTGCCGGATCGATCCGGTCATAATCAAAAGCCAACTTGAATTGCTCTATAACCACGGGCTTGACCGCATCCATCCTGACGTCTGGCCGGTGCAGATGGAGCGATGTTATCCCGCGTGTCTTGATTCCGCAAGGAACAATCCCTGCATAATCCTCAAGACGGGTGGTGACATTCAAGGAAAATCCATGCATCGTCACATGCCCGGCAACACGAACCCCCAAGGCGGCGATCTTCGCTTCCCCCACCCAGACGCCGCGATTAATGGAATCCGTCCGCGCTTGCACGCCGAACCGGGCCAGGACGTTGATCAAGATCTGTTCAAGCATCGAAACATACCACAAGACCCCTTTACTTGCGGCACTCAGGCGGATAATCGGATAGCCGACCAACTGCCCGGGACCGTGGTAGGTGACCTGCCCGCCACGCGTCGTCCGAACCAATCCAATCCCCTTGGCCTTGAGGGCGGCGTCCGACAGCAGGACATTCGCCGGATCGGCGTTGCGGCCCAGCGTATAAACAGGGTCATGCTCCGTCAGCACGAGGGTATCCGGGATCTGATCGCGACGGCGGGCGTCAACCAAGGCTTCCTGACGCTCAAACGCACGCTCAAACGGCATACGCCCCAGATCAAGAACCTGAAGGGGCATGGCGCGGCTTCCTGCGATGGCGACGGCGCACGGGGTTGGTCGACGTCGACTCGGTAACGGCTGGCTCGCCTGCGGTTCCGCCTTCTGCGCCTTCGGATTCCTGAATGTGCCGCCATAAACTGAGACATTCCGGATCGATGGTTCCGGCAACGGTTCGCATTTCAAGCAGAGCGAGCGAGTCAGTAAACGAATCATGCTGGACAAACCGCCGGATCATGGCCTTGCGCCGGGGTTTATTGTCCGGCGGCGCGGCGGCGAGCAGATCCATACGGCACTGATTCTCAAACAACCGCACACACCCGTAGCGTACGGCCTTCGGGATCTTGAAACGTTCTGAAACCCCTTGCATGAAGCCGTCGATCAGCTCGGCGTCGGAGGCCTCGTCGTGTGCCTGGCGAGCGGTTGCCACATGCCGCATGACCGGATCGCAGAACAGTACACCGAGCATCAGCGTGACACTGGCAGCACCCTCCGTATGCTCTTCCGAATCCAGGGCGGCCAGATGCCTCCAGATCGGAGCCTCCCGCCCACCGTTGGCGTTGACATAGGCATCCACTTCCGGCAACAGCATGGACATGAGCTTCAGTTCCCACAACAGAAAGAACGAGGCCTCGCTGGAATGGAACATGAACAGCTTGATGATCTCATCCAGCAGACGAGAGGGCGAAGCCAGATTGATATCGGCGTGATGCCGTATAATGGCCTTGCGGGTTGCGCTCTCGATGCGGAATCCGAGCCGGGCGGCAAAACGGATCGCCCGCAGCATTCGAACCGGATCTTCCCGAAAGCGGACATTGGGATCCCCGATGGAGCGGATCAGCCCCTTACGCAGATCGGTGATACCGCCGACATGATCGATCAGCGAGAAATCACTCAGGTCATAAAACAGTGCATTAACGGTAAAATCGCGACGGCGTGCATCCTCGGCAGGACTGCCAAACACATTATCATCCCACTGGACAAGATCCTCGGACTCCGCTGCCGGGTTATTTTCCGGGGTTCGCCGGAAGGTACTGGTCTCGATGACCTTATCACGTCCAAAGCGGATATGGGCGAGGCGAAAGCGCCTCCCGATCAGCATGCAATTGCGGAAAAGCTTCTTGATCTGCTGCGGTTCAGCATCGGTACTGATGTCGAAATCCTTGGGTTTGTGCCCAAGCAGCAGATCACGGACCCCTCCACCGACGAGATACGCCTTGTGCCCGTTACGATTCAAATGCCGCAAGACACTGAGTGCGTCAGGGTCAATATCCTTACGCGAGACGGTGTGTTTTGAGCGGCTGACAATTGTAGGTTTTCCAAATCCCATAACGGTCATGAATACTACAGGGGTGCGGCAATAAAAGCAATGTCGATTTCAATTGATTTCATACGGGCGGAGCCGTATATAAGGAATCAAGGAAACGGAGGTAGGAATGAGTATGGCGAGAATGGAAAAGCTTGAGGCAAAACTGAAGGATGCCCGTGGCTTGGACGAGGGGACCAGGACTGAATTGCTGGCGTTGCTGGAATCCTTGCGCGGGGATATCGGTGCGCTGGACGCGGAACATGGAGACCGAGCCGAGAGTATTGCCGGGTTTGCAGGAGCGGCCACCCATGAAGCCATACGCACAGAGCGTAACCCTGCATTGCTGAAACTGGCGTTGGATGGACTGTCCGTATCGGTCAAGGATATGGAGGCTGGACACCCGAAGCTCGTAAACACCGTCAACGGGATTTGTACGATGCTTTCTGATCTGGGTATCTAACCCTCACTCCAGTAGCATGTCCACTCGCCGCTGCGCAAAAGCGCGAGTGGCATCGGCCAAAGGGCCACACTGGTCGGCCCGTTTGGCGGCCTCTGCATAATTGGCGCTCCCCAAATCCAACAGGGCGACGGCAAATGCTTTTTCAGGCGTATTGACATCTCCCAGCAGGCGACGCTGCTCGTCGGGTTCAAGTTGCCCAACCTTCAATTCCGAAGGTCGCATCACCGTCGAACTTCCGGATTGCGTCTTGACCATGGCCGTGATGTTCAATCCTTTCACGGCATCGACACGGAAATCAATCCGCTTCCCGCCAATGTTGACGTATGTGTCATGCCCGACGAGCTTGCTGAAATGATCGGCGATCAAGGCATGCGGGTGATTCGCTGGCGTTAAAAACCGGCTCAGCTCATCGAGTTGTGGCTTGGCGTCAGCCAGCTCGGCAGATTGGAGCTGCTGCTGAAGGTCTTGCGCTGCCTTTTCCAATCCTCCGCCGATCGCGGCATGAATCAGGCTGTCCTTTAGTTGATTCAGGCGGCCTTGCAATGCCGATAAATCAACAGGAGTCTTGGCGACCTCCTCGGTAACCGCTTCGGTCACCACCTCGGCACTGCCTGAATCGGGGCTATAGCCATCGTCGACGGGGGGCTCCTCAGGTGGCTGCGCGATGGGGCTGACGGGAGGCTCGGGAAGGCGATCCGTCGGCTCCGACCTCAGGGATTCGTCAGGACGCGGAGCGGTCGTCGGTAATAACGTATTGGACGTTGGCGGTGGGGCTACCGTGACAGATTCCTGAAATGGGCTGCCGTTAGCCTTTTGATAGGGAAGATACAGGAGATTGTAGCCGAGCGAGCCAAACAGCACCAGCAGTGCCGCCGTCAACGGGATGCGCAACCATAAGGGGGTGCTCGATTTACCGTATTTCTCTTGAAGGGCAGCGACCCGGGCGGCGGTATCCGGTGCGGGGGTTCCAGGGGTTCTGCGCTCTGGAATGGAAACGGACGGGGGGCGTTTCGTCACGATCTTGTTTGCCGGTCTTGTCCCTTGTCGTACTGGAGCCCCCGTCGACGTGTGCTTGCGGGGGGCTGCACCCTTGGCCGCGATCGTACTCCCATTTCCGGCAACCGGCTTCATCACCGCCACCTTGCCATCGGCCAGTCGATCAATATCGGTTATCACATTTTCCCACTTCGAGTAACGCCCCTGCGGGGATTTCATCATCAACCGCGCAACCAATTGGGCGCAGGCCGTTGAAACCTTGGCATTGACGTCCTGCGGAAAGGCAAGCTGATCCTCGATCTGCGCCTGCAG
>DIZZ01000012.1:9957-10996 GCA_002428045.1 Verrucomicrobia bacterium UBA6015 | reverse complement strand
AAGCGCTGAAAGCATCTAAGCGCCAAGCCTCCTCCAAGACCAGATCTCCCGGGCTTTCGGGCCCCTAAAGGCAGGTTGAAGACTACGACCTTGATAGGCTGGAGGTGTAAGCGTGTATATCTAAAGACGTTAGCTGACCAGTACTAATTCGCCGTGAGGCTTGATCTTATTTTTCAACATCCCTGGTGAAGTTGTTTTGCAGTTCTCTGTTCAGTAGTCATTGACTTTAATCAGTCAATGGCAGTTAACATTTTTTCCCGGTGATCATAGCGAGGAGGAAACACCCGTTCCCATACCGAACACGGAAGTGAAGGGCCTCAGCGGCGATGGTACTGCAGCAGTCGGTTGTGGGAGAGTAGCACGTCGCCGGGATTTTTTTCAGGGTTTCATAAATGAAAGTTTATGAAACCCTTTTTTATTAGGTCTACAATCATGTATGTTTGGATATCCTTTCTTGTTGTATCGATGATGCTGCTAGCGGCCAGCCTGGTGTGTTTTTTTGATAACCGTCGCCAGCGCCGCCTCCCTTTCGAGAAATCGATCTCGTTTCTGGTACCATGCTACAATGATGGGCACACGGTTGAACATACGGTGCGGAGCATTCTCGAGTCTTGGGATCCCGAGCGAACCGAGGTGATTGTGGCGGATGACGCCAGTACCGATGATTCTGCTGCTGTGCTTCGCGAACTCCAGCAGGTCTTGACCTTCCGTCTTGAAAATAATCTCGTAAATCTTGGCAAGGCGGAAACCTTGAACCGGCTGGCAAGCTTGGCGACGCATGACGTGATCGTCTTTGTCGACGCAGATACGTGCCTTAATACGGCGGCGATGCAGGATATGACGGCGCGTCTTGCGAATGATGACCGCCTCGGTGCCGTCAGTTGTCCATACCGCCCGGCAAACCGGGGCTGGTTGCCCTGCTTGCAAGCTATTGATTACAGTATGATATCGCTGCTTCAAGGTGCATATAACGTGTTCTCTGGCTTGGCTTTATGGGGTGGCTGTATCGCGGTTCGCAAGGTTGCTTTCAAGGCGGCAG
>DIZZ01000012.1:0-9931 GCA_002428045.1 Verrucomicrobia bacterium UBA6015 | reverse complement strand
ATGTTGAACCGTGTCGGATGGAGGGTTGAGCAAAGCCTGATTCCTGTGCTGAGCCATGTTCCCGATGCCCTGAGACCTTGGATTAAGCAGAAGATCCGATGGACTGCCGGTGGTTTTCAGTGCCTGTTGCGTCACCCTTCCGTATGGTTGCGGAATCCTTTACAGGTTTTCATGCTCACGCTTTACTCGGCGCTTTCCCTGAATGCCGCTTTTACATTTGTCAGACAGACCCTTTTCCTGGATCGGCTTTTCGACCTGATCGCCCCGCTGGCAAACACACTGCCGGTGAGTCAGGTGCTACGGATTCTTGAGCCTATTTATGGGCAAGCGCTGGTCAGCAGTCTTCAGCTCACGCTTTGCTTTACGTTGCTTTCTTCCGTTTATGTCGTGCCGCTAATCTCGAAATGGCAGGATAGCCCCTTGTTGCTTCTGATCATTCCATTTTCGCTTGGATATTTTCCTCTCTACACATTGCTTTCGGTGGCAGGATTTGTCTACCTTATTCTCAATACGCGGCGCATCGAAAGAACGCTTAGGGCCTGGTAAACCTACGGATTGAGTTTCCTTGCCAACACGTTGATCTATATTCTCCGATACTTTGAAATATGAATTGCAAAGTGGAATCCTTTATTGTTATAAGGATCCCAAATGGTAGCAATAAATTACACACATTTCCGATCGGTCGCCTATTCCTTGCTTACGATCCTGCTGGTTTTCCTGGTGTTTCCCGTGAGGGCGCCGGGCGAGTTGCTGGGGTTTTGGGCTTTCGATGGTACGGGTGAGGTATCGGCGGTGGCTGGGCATCTGTCGGCAGGAGATGTCATGCTCTCTTCGGGTACGATCGGTTTCGTTGCGGGTACCGATGATGGAGGGTCGCATATAGGTAGCGCCTCATCATGGCCGATGGTCGCGTTTTCTACGGCAGGTAAATCTTTGCAATTCACCCTTACTCCTGAGTTTGGATATAAGATGCTGATCACGAACGTAACCCTGCGGCTTGGGCGAACACCTGAAGGGCCGACATCCTTCACGGCGCAGTATAGTGCGGATGGATTTGCCACGGACGGAACCTCGGCTGGGACGGGTACGATCACCAGTGAAAGCACCAGTACCTTGGATTCGTTTGTCCTAAACGCCCCGTTCGACATTCAGGCGGACACATTGACTTACCGCCTCTGGGGTCATCATGCGGCCGGCACAGGTAATCTGAGATTCAACAACATCCAGATCAATGGTACAGTGATTAAACCCGAGCCGTCGAATCACGCTACCGGTTTGTCTGCTACATTAACGACGCACCGGTCGATCATCCTGCAATGGACCGATGCCGATGGTGCCTCGCCTCCGGATGGCTATCTCGTTCGTGGATCTCGTACTAGCGTTGCCGACATACCGGTTGCCGTGGATGGTCAGGCGGTGGCAAATTACTACACTTGGAACAATGGATATTATGCGCGCTTTGTCCCGCAGGGCACTCGAATGGTCGAGTTAAACGGACTGGCTGCGGAATCCACCTATTATTTCACGCTTTTTCCGTTATCTAATAGCGGCAGTCTCATCGATTACAAGACCGATGGCGTTGTTGCGCAGGGGGGCGTGACCACCGGAATTGCGCCGTTCGAGGATTTCGAAGATGCCTCGAAGTCGGGGTATGATGCCGGGGTTGCGGGTTTGAAGTCTGGTTCATGGATAATGGACAATGCGGTGCTAAGCGGTACGGTGAGCGACAGAAAGTCAGATCAGTTGGCCGTACGCATTCGAAATCTCGGCAGCATCACCATGTTGTTTAATGTGACCGGGATCGAGTCCGTGGTTTTAGATCATGCAAACTACGGAAGTGACATTGGCGGAGGATTTGTCGTTGAACGATCCCTTGATGGGGGGGCGACCTGGATGCAGGTCGGGCCCGAGGTGACGTGTGGGCCCACCGTGCAAACCGCCGAATTCAGGGTGCACCGCCAAGAGGGGGTCTGCCTGCGCATTCGCAAGACGGGGGTTGCCGATGACCTTAATCGTATCAATATCGATAATGTAAGATTCTCGCCATATATTGCAAAGCCATCGGTTTTTCGCTTTTATTAACCGAATTAAAAAATCAAATCGTTGACCTTAATGCCTCGTCATCGTAGGATATGGAAATGAAAGGATCAGATACCATCCTGCAATTCTATCTGGATGTAACCGACAATGAAAACGTATGAACAGACACTCGCTGCGATCCGCCCCCTGGATCGTACGCTGGAGGAGAAGGTGCGTGTGCATCTCGATGACCTGACCAAGCCGCAAGGCAGTCTTGGTCGGCTTGAGGAACTGGCTCTGCAGGTTTGTCTGATACAGGGTACGCACCAGCCCAGCCTGGGGCGGAAGCGCATCTGCTGTCTGGCAGGCGATCATGGTGTCGCCGATGAAGGCGTCTCTGCATTCCCGAAGGAAGTCACGCCGCAGATGGTGCAGAACATGCTGGCCGGCGGGGCCGCCATCAACGTGCTGGCGCGTCATGTAGCTGCCGATCTGATCGTTGCTGACTTTGGCGTTGCCGCCCCGCTGGAGAACCTGCCGACGCTGCACCGCCGCCGTATTCGCGGAGGGACGGACAACATTGCGATGGGGCCGGCGATGCGTCGCGATGAGGCGTTGGCGGCACTGACCGCCGGTATCGAGCTGGCTGAGACGGCGGCTGGCCAGGGCGTGACGCTACTGGGCACGGGTGATATGGGGATTGCCAACACCACCCCTGCCACGGCGCTCTTGGCGGCCTATCTGGGGTGTTCGGTCGAGTCAATAACGGGGCGTGGCACCGGCATTGACGACCAGCGACTGGCACACAAGATCGAGGTCATCAAGCGTGCACTGGAGGTTAACCGTGATCACCTTGCCGATCCGCTCGGGACGCTGGCCTCGCTGGGTGGGTTCGAGATTGCCGGGATTGCCGGGCTTTGCCTAGGGGGGGCCGCGAACCGTCTGCCGGTCGTGGTTGATGGCTTTATTTCCACGTCCGGGGCGGTGGCCGCCTGTGCCCTGTGTCCTGCCGTGCGCGACTACCTGATCTTCAGTCATTTGTCGCAGGAGAGGGGACATGGCGTGATCATGAAAACCCTTGGTGTCCGTCCGGTGTTGGATCTTGACATGCGCCTGGGCGAAGGCACCGGGGCGGCCTTGGCCATGAACGTCATCGAGGCGGCGATCAAGATCTACAACCAGATGGCCACCTTCAGCGGGGCTGGCGTAAGTCAGAACGACAGACAAGGGTAAACCTTGAGAATGTTACTATTGACGTGACCGGCATAACAGGGTATTTTTCATACTGATATTTCAGGAGATTACTTATGGCAAACGAAATGAGTAGCGACAATGGCCTCCCGCCAAAACTGGATCTTCGGAAAAGGGTATCTTCACCTGAACCTACCAATCCGGCGGTGACTGCCGCCGCCCCGAATATCCAGCCAGCCGTTACCCCTGTGGCAACCCCTGCGGCAGGCGTAGCGCCGCTGCCTGTGGCTTCGGCAAAACCCATGTTCACGCCATCGGCAGGCACGGTGAGGCTCAATATGGAAGGCAGAACCGCTGTTACACCAAAGCCGATTTCGGCCATTCGACCGATGCTGAAACCCATTTCCACAATGGGCGGTAGCCAGCCAGCCGCCGCAGCGGCGTCAATTCCAGTACCCGCCCCGGTTAACATCCAGTCTGACGTCGTTTCTACGGCGCAGGCTCATGATGACGATCCTACCGTCGAGGCTACGGTGCTTCCTGAAGATCCCTTCAAAGAGATGGATCCATCGCCTGCACTGATCATACCCCCCGCCGCGAACGCACCGGCTGGAGCCACGCCCGTGTTACGCCCTACGTTGCAGTCCGGATTAACGGCCAAGACGATCAAATTAAAAAAACCGGTTCCTATTGGTATCAAACGTGACGCCCCCGAAGCAGATGCTGCGCCAGGCACGAAACGGGAAACGTCTAAGATTACGCTCCCGAGTGATCTTGGTCCGTCGTCATCGTCACCTGCCGCTCCCGGTGGCGTTCAGACGATACGTATTGCGCCGACCTCCACGACCTCTATCTCGCCGTTGTTGGCTGGTGATGCGGGTAATGTTGCTATGGCACCCATCTTGGCGCTGGCGCAACCTGTCGATCCGAAACGGCAGACCTCGCGTATCTCGCTGGAAGCCGCCATGGGACATGAATCAGCATCACCTAGCGGACCGAAGACCATCAAACTGAAAAAGCCGGGGTCTGCAACGGCTGTCATGCGAAACCCTGGGCTTGGTGCTCTCCCAGCGGTTGCCGATGAACCCATCGAGCCGATGGATCCAGTACCGACAGATGGGGTCAGTGAAGACGAATCGACGAATACGCAAAAGAAAACCATCAAGGTCAAACGACCTTCGGTTCACCCCTCGATGCGTCCAGGCGGCGATTCTGGTCATTCGGGAGAGGCGTCTACATCTGGAACGGCCCCCATGTTTGTGCCACCTTCCTTTGCCTCGGTCAAGCCGGACTCCGCGCACTGGTTTTTCATCATCTGCGCCTGCGCTGCCACCGTGGTTATAGGGGTTCTAATTTATGTGCTTTGTGCCCAGGTGATGGGACCAAATATTTCATTGACTAAACTTGCCTACTTCGCCCCGGATGCCGAGTTTCCGTGGCCAGGCAGGATCACACGCTAGTATAACGTTGAATAATCAAGGAGATTTATATGAGTGCTGAAAACATTGTTCATATCACCGACAGCAATTGGGATTCCGAGGTGTTGAAATCGGCGGTGCCCGTACTGGTAGACTTCTGGGCGGAATGGTGCGGACCCTGCCGCGCGATTGCACCGGTCCTTGATGAACTTGCCGCTGAACTGGCTGGAAAGTTCAAGATAGCCAAGGTGGATGTTGATAAGAACCCGCATCTTGCCGGAAATTTCGGCGTTCGATCCATTCCGACGCTGCTGGTGATCAAAGGCGGCACGGTGCAGGAGCAGATGGTCGGTGCCTTGAGTAAGGCAACCTTGCGCGATAAGATCAAGCCTTACTTGGCCTGATCTCCGGCTTCACTCTGAAACTTATACCCCACCCCGTGTACCGTGGTAATGTGTACAGGGGTGCGGGCGTCTTTCTCGATCTTCTTGCGGAGGTTGGCCACGAAGCTGTCCAGCGAACGCTGGGTGCCGTAATAGTCCATGCCCCAGACGTCGTGCATGACCATTTCGCGCGACAATGCCTTTCCATCGTTCTGTACAAAATAGGCCAGCAGGTCAAATTCGGTGCGGGTCATGAAAACCGGTTTTCCGGCGCGGGTCATTGTGCGGGCATCAAGGTCCATCTCGATCTCAGCGAAGGTAAGGGTGCGTGGCCCCTCGATCCGCCGTTCCCCGCGTAGCAACACCGCCTTGAGCCGGGCCAGCAGCTCATCCACACTGAAGGGCTTGGTGACGTAGTCGTCCGCCCCCATTTCAAAGCCGTGTAATTTGTCGAATTCGTCACTGCGGGCGGTCAGCATGATCACCGGCATCAGCAATCCCTTGGCTCGAAGCTGTCGGCAGACTTCGAAGCCACTCATGCCTGGCAGCATGATATCGAGCAGGATGGCGTCCGGATGCTCTTGGATTGCCACGGACAGCCCGCCCGGTCCATCGGACGCCGATAGCACCTCGTAACCCACATACTTGAGATTTTCTGTAAGACCCAACAGGATGTTGACCTCGTCCTCTACCACGAGAATACGTTTTACTACCTCACGCACTTTCGATCCCCTTTCTTCTATGGCGTCATCGCCTTCAGCCATACCTCGAACACAGCGCCACCATCCGGCGCATTCCGAACCTTGATGCGACCGCGATGCGCCTTGACGATCCCGGCCACGAGCGACAACCCCAGGCCGAATCCGCCGCGATGGGCATGCCTCTCCTCCTGTCCTCGATAGAACCGATCAAAGATGCGCCGATGCTCCCCCGTCGGGATTCCGTTCCCGTGATCCCGAACCGAAAGCACAACCCATTTCCGTCGCCACCCAGACCATTGAAAAAGCCCTATTTCAACCTGCGTTGTTACCGATTTATGGCTCTCTTCAGAACTCTCGATGGTCGCAAAACTTTGTCCATATTTCAATGCGTTGTCGATCAGGTTCGTCAAAACTTTTTCCATCGCGTCCGCATCGCCGTAGACCAACGCAACCTCCGGTGCCGGATCAACAGAAATTTGTAGCCTAGGGTGCTGACGGCGAAATCGATCGACCACACCGGAGACAATCCTTGCCAAATCGAGCGGGTGTTTCTGATAGCGCAACGCCCCTTGCTGCTGCCGGAAATAAAACATCACCCGCTCGATCAGGTCGGCCAGCCGGTCGCACTCCATGACGATACCGTGCAGAAATTCACGGCGCCGCTCCTCGTCCGTAACTCGTCCAGCCATCAGGCTTTCGGCCATCATTCGTAGTGCCGCCAGTGGTGTTCGCAGATCGTGCGACATGCCAACGACAAACTCACTGCGGCGGCTGGCTGTGGCTACCTGTCGCCGTGCCGTGCCAAGCACGAGCACGGCGCTGACGGAGATAACCACCCCCAGCAGCAGAACTCCCCAACGGATTAAGCGGATCTGCAGGGTGTGTGCACGGCGGGTCTCGGCGAGGTTCACGGCGAAGGCTGCCATTACGATCGAATCCAAGGGCGCTGGGAGGCGCAGGATCGCCAGTGCGTCTTGCCGGAGAGGAACCTCCGTTATCCTTGCGGTTCCAGATGCAGACGTTATCTCTAGGTTGTCATGGATCTGCACTTGAGACGCCGAGTGATCGGTTATGGCCGCCTCGTCGGAAATCACGGAAAACCGTAACATTGAGGTTGACTGGGCGTCAAGCCGCTGCGCTAGAGAACGAATCATACAGGGCAGATCCAGCGCAATGCCGGCAAATAACCCGTCGTATCCAGCCACCGGAACAAAATAAAAACGTCCGTCTTCGGTCCGTATCCGAATCGGATGGATGCCCCCTCCAATGGCCTGTGTCAGAAATGGCTGCAGGCGCAGTGCTTTTAATGCGGAGTCGTGTGTTGTTCCGGTTTCGGGATAGACATAACCCCAGGGGTTCATGTAGAGAAACTCGCCCCCGACGACGTCGGACACTCCGCTTCGTTTCGCCAGTTCGCCATCCAGCAGACGCACATCGGTCCCGGCCAAGACCGTCTTTCGAAACATTTGCGTGACATCCGCCAGTGCCGTCTCGATAACCTGCTCGACCCATTCTGCCGTCTCGGCTAGGTGATCCTCGGCGGTTTGTACCAGTCGGCGCTCTAGGATCACTTCGCGGGATTGTATCGAGCGACCCGCCAGCACGCTTAACAGGGCGGTGGGCAGAACGATCAGCAAAAGAACCGTCATCACCAGCCGCATGGGTACAACTCCTTCACCCGGACGTTGTGCAAGGCTAGCGCTGATCGCGCATTTCAAGTTTCATCAGCCAGTTTCGCACACGATCAGCATCCGGGCCATGAGGGTTAAGCTGAAGATAGCGGCGGTAATGCAACGTCGCCTTCTCCGGCAGCTTCATTTCGTCGTCATACAGGATTCCAAGATTGTAATGCACATCAGCATCGGCGGGATCAATGCGCAGCGCCTGCAAGTACTCGCTCTCGGCTGCCTCGAACTTTCCTTCGCGGGCATATACCGAGGCCATGTTATAGTGCATGTTCAGCTTCTCCCGATCCCCGGCCTGAAGCACTTGTGCCCGTGCCTTTTCCAGGACCTCCGCGACCCGCTCTGCCTTGGCCAGTCGATGATCACGTCGTTCCAGTTCCACCTTCAATGCCTGAAGGTCTGCCTCGCGTTCCGCGAGACTGCGATTCAGATTCAGCCGTTCCTCCGTCAGTCCCGTAACTTGCTGCTCCAGTGTTGAGACCTGGGGAACCAAGCGCTCTAGCAATTCCTTATACTCTTCCTCGCGAGCCTGCGCTTCCGTGAGGGCTAACTGTGCAGCCTCAAAACGCTGGGTCTGCTCGCCCTGGGTTTGCGTCTGTACGGTCTGTGTTGTGGACATCTCATCAAGCTGGCGAGCCAACCGCTGGCGATCCGCGTCGACCTCTGTGATTTTGTCGCGCAGCGCCGCATTGATCTGCTCCAGCTCCTTGAAGAGATCCGAGTTGCGCACATCCGGGGGTTCAACCACGGAAACCGATGGCGCTGAGACCGGGACTTGGTCTACCTGCGCGTTGGCAGGCACCGCCGCCAGCGCATCTCGCAATCCATCATTTTCCTGGCGAAGCTGTGCCAAAGCCGCTTCAAGCTCAATCACCTTCGTCGATTCTTCAGCGCGAGGGGGGGTACCGGCGGTCTGCAAACGCTGTACTTCCTGCTCAAGCTTTGCCTTGGCCTGCTCGAGCATCGCGGTGTCCAGCATGATCTGGTCCATGGCCTTGCGGCGCATGGCGTCTACGGATGTCAAACTGGCCACCTGTGTTTCCAGTTCGGTGATGCGCTGATCCCGGTCACTCATCTGCGACTTGACTTCTGCATCTTTTGTCCGGAACTCATTGGCCGACTGCTGTGCGCTGGCCACCTCCTGCTCCATATGGGCGATTTCCTTCTCCAGAACGGCATTACGAGTCACCAGTTGTTCCACATCGGCGGCAGCCTTGCGGTTGATCTCGTCAACCGAGCCCTGGAGTTTTTCGAGCGAACTGGCCAGTGTCGTGCCGCGTTGTTCAGCGGCGGCGAGCGCCACTAGGGTTTCGTCCAGTGTCCGGCGCCGATGGTCGTCGACACGTTTGACCTGCTCGGTCTCCTGCTGCAACGCATCGTGTGCAGCCTTGTATGATTCAACGTCCTTGGCCGCATTAACCAGTGCCTGCTCGCGTTCCGCTAGTCTAGCCTCCGTATCGCGCGTGGCGACCTGTTGATTGGCCAGTGCTTGATCACGCTCCGCAAGGGTAGCGTCGCGTTCCGCCACATCGCGCTCCCTAGCGGTGGTTTCGGCCTTGGCCGCTTCCAGTGTCTTTTGAAGATTGACAAGCTCTTGTGCACGGTCATCGAATGCTTTCTTCTGAACCGCCAACTGTTTGAAAAGATCGTCCATGGCGGCCTTGCGCTGCGCATCAATCTCGCGCAACTGGTCAAGCTCTTGAATCAACTCCTGATCGCGCGGACTCGCTACGACAACCGGCTGGAGATTCGTTTCTTGCTTTGTCTGTGTGGCCGCATTCAAGGCCTTGCTCAGGGTTTCCTCGGTTTCGCGCGAAACGGCCAGTTCGGCCTCTAGTCGCTCGACCTCGGTTGTCAGTCGCGAAACCGATGCACTCGCATTGCGCGCTGCCGTCAGTTCGGTGCCGAGTCGCTCCGCTTCGCTGGTCAACTGAGCAACCGATGCCTGTGCCTCGCTGGCTTGCGCAAGCTGTGCCTTCAGAGTTTCCAGCTCGGTGGTCTGCTTGGCGAGCGCCGCCGTCGTGTTCGTTTCCGAAGCGCCGTCCTTGAAGAGCCGGTCGAGATCGGCCTTCAACTGCTTGCGGGCTTCCTCAGCCTGTTGATAAGCGGCGGTTGCCTCATCAGCCCTCTGGAACTGTTTCTCGATGGCTTCCTTCAATATCAGGTTCTCATCCGTCAGATTCTTCAGGCGAGCCTCGAGCTCGGTCAATTGCAAATCGCGCTGATCGTCGGTAGGACGGGTGGCAGCAGGTGGTGGTGGGGCAACGGGCTGCGGCGCCTCAACCTGCAATGGGGTGGTGTCGAGCGCATCCAGTTCCATCTGAAGACGGTTGACTTTTTCCTGCAACGCATCGACCGATTCACCGGACGGGGCTGCATCCGTGGAAAGCAACGCATCCAGAACATCTTGTTCCGACGTATTCGCGGCGTGCAGTACACCCTCCGGAAACGCCAGTAACCATGCTGCGGAAACTGTGAAGAGAAGCAAACGCATTATAGTTTTCATTGCTCGCAACCACCTTTTAACCTTCGCA
>DIZZ01000180.1 GCA_002428045.1 Verrucomicrobia bacterium UBA6015 | reverse complement strand
AGCCGTCAGCCTGAATTCAGTCACCAACCGCATCCCCTTCACATTAGCCGAATGCAGCGTCACCTTAGCATCCGAGCTATTAAACGTCCTCACATTTAACGGCTGTAATATCGCCACGGTGTAAGTCCCTGTCGCCGCGTAGACGTGGGTGATAGCAACCGCAGCCGTATTCGTCTTCGTCTCCACCGTGCCATCGCCCCAATCAATCTGCGTCGGGGCCGAGAACGCCAGCGTGATCGTGTTCGTCGAGTCCGTTGTCGTGTTCGTCGTCGTCACTTGGTAGGTGGCCGGGGGAGCGTAGAGCGCATTCGTCCCGCGCCATATCTCATTGACAACGTTTGTTCCGGAGCGCACCGAAGCAAGCTCGTTCGTCCAGAGGCCGCTCTTATACTGCGCCTGCGCCTCACCGGCCAGCGCCACCGCCACCAAGAGTGTGAGTAGGTATTTCATATCAGTTCGTGATGAAGTAGATCGTTGAAGCGTTCGTTGAAGCCAGCGCCGCGTAGGAGGCAGCCGAGCCCGTCCAGAACGTCAGGTTCGTTTGCGAAGAGCCCGTGACGGCTTTGATCGGGGCGTNNGTTGACGGTGAGGTTGCTTGCGATAGATACTACACCATACGGAAAGGTCACGCAATTTGTCGGGACTAAAGTATTCCACGTAAAAAATGATCTGGCCGTAGAGCCGTCCCATTGATTCATGTTATATGTGCCAACAGAATCCCATGCCATGCTCCCGTTCGGTCGAATACCACCAGAAAATCGCGCTTGTCCACCAACATCCAGCGTGTATGCTGGCGTTGTTGTCAGTATGCCGACGCGATTTGTTGTGGCATCAATAAACAGCGTATTTGTATCCACGCTCAAATTGCCGCCAAGCGCAACGTTCCGCGTGTCGTTCGTCTGGACGGCACCGGTAAGCAGGGCAGACTGCTCATCCGAAGTAATCGCCGGGTAGAACGTCATCCCCTGTCCGACAACAAAACCATCGGCGCAAAGCAGCACCACCAGCACCAACCCCAGCAGATAGTTTACCTTTTTCATGCTGTTGCGTACCCTCCCGCCGCCGTCAGCCCGGCGTCGCAATTGCCACGAATCGCCAGCGCCGCCCGGTAATCGTCAATCACCACCAGCGGAAATGTCGTCGAAAGGCGAATGCCCTTACCAACCACCGGATTAGCGCCGCCGAATGCAATATACATCGGGCTACCCGAGTACAGTTGCAGGGTCACGCTTGCCCGAGAATTGTCAGCCGGAACGATCTCCGACGCCACCGCCGTTGCTGCCCACGATTCGTTTATCATGATTACCATCCTTCCTTCAGGCGGTCCGAGTTCGCGGCCGCCAACTGCATTTTCCTTTGCTCCATCCTGTACGCCAGACTTCCGACAGGAGCCCCAGGAGCGTTCGCCTTTTCCTCATCAATCCGATTGATCGCGGAGAGGGCGGAAAGAGCATCGGCAATCACTTCATCACCATGCGCCGTCCTCGCCCCGCTCGGATCCTGCGAGTTCATCGAAGCAGCATGCTCAATGGTCCCGTCGCTCTTGCGGATGAACTGCAGACATTCCTTCATTCCGGATTCAGACCGATTGATATACCGATGGTCTCCCAAGGCCTCCCGGTAATCCTCCAGCAGCGCGGTCCGGGCAGTCGGGTTCAGGTAGTACCCCGGTTCATCCGTCTGCTTCTGTGTCACCTTCTTCAGATTCCGGCGATAGTAGACGTTCCCGTAGCCAGCCTTGATCACGCGCTTGGTAAAAACTTCGCCGGTGGGTCCGCTCGCATCCCACGCCAGAAAGCCGCCGTTGAAGAACTTCGCCAGAGCAATCGCCTGCTTTGCAAATGGATTCGGGCGAGTGTTGCTGTCTTTCCACAAGCCGACCTTCTCGCCGGTCGACTGATCCATGATAGAACACACCGAATTACTCGCGCCGGTCCCAGCCGATACGTCCGCACCGATCGAGAACTTGCGGTCGCCGGAAGGCCTCGCCCCAGCCCTCAAATCCATCCACAAGGCCAGCTTGCCGCTCTGATTCTCGACGAACCGCTTCGGCTCGCAAGTCTCGGGATCGTACTCCAGGTCGCCGGTAATCAGCGCCGTCCGGCAATACTTCTTCCGCAACAACTCAATCATCTCGGGATCGAAGAACTGGTAGTCGGATCCAAGAAAATCAATGTCCAATTCCTGCCCGATCTCCATCGAAGACACGCACCTGGCGCACTCGCCGTCATACCACGGGCTCCGGATCTTCCCGTCCAGCACAAATGGGTAAAACTCGGGGAAATCAACGCGCTTGACGCCCTTCTCGCCCTTCGTCCGGCTCTCCACCAACCCAACAAACCCGTCCAGAAGCTCAACCTTGCCATCCGCACCGGTCTTATACAGCCCGAAATTCTTCTCCGGATGCTTGCTCCAGTGTAGGCGGATCACTTTCGCGCCGGTATTGTGGACCACCTCGTAAAACCCGTTTGCGGCCCCCTGCGGCGTCGAATTGAACCCCCGGCATTTGGTAGTATCCCGAGTCGCCCGAAGCACCCGGAAGCCATCATTGACCTCAAAGGCCGCATGCTCGTCGATAAACATCGCCGTCCGACGATCACCGCGGCCGGCATCCCCCGTCGTGCTCTCGCCATCGATCACGCTGCCATTGTCCGCATTCCCCAAATGCAAAAGGCGTCGATTCGGGTCTTTCCACCCCAACCAACGCCCCCCAGGAAGCAACCAACGCGGCTGATGCTGATGCAGGAAGTCCACCTTCCAGAACAGCGCCTTCGGATTGCCGTTCTTGTCGACATAATCCTCATTCCGGCTGATCAACAAAAAGCTCAAATCTGACTGGAAATGCCAGAACCACTCGAAAACCGTCAACCCCATCCAACTCGCGCCCATGTCACGGCTCTTGGGCATCACGAAATCCTCACCCACCGCCACGCAATCCCCGATCTCGGCCATCGCCTCATCCTGGAACCCGTAAGTGATGAACGGCGTCACCTTCACCTTCGCCCGCGGATCATACGTCCAACAAAACGTGTTCACATAGAACAGCATGTCCTCCGCGCACATCGTCCTCAACTGCGCCCCCGCCGCCTTATCCCCGGAAGCCATCTCCAACATAGACTTGCGGAACCGCAAATTGGCATCGAAATCCTTCGGCACCAGCGAATAATGCGGAAAGCTCAACGCCCCCGCCAAAACCGCCGATGTTAAGACTTCTGCCATCATCGCCATCCTCCGTTTTGGTAGCGGGTGCTGGATTTGAACCAACGACCTTCGGATTATGAATCCAACGCGCTCCCAGGCTGCGCTAACCCGCACTCATCGCCTTCTCCCGCTCCGCCATCACCCGCTCAATCATCCCAACCGTCACGCTCCCGTCCACCTCGCCCTCCGCCTCGCCCTCACCAGCATCCTTCGGCAACAACTTCGGGAAAAACGTGAACACAAACTTCTCGAAAAACTCGTTGCTCTCGCTCAACCGCCGCATCAACAACCA
>DIZZ01000233.1:20165-24686 GCA_002428045.1 Verrucomicrobia bacterium UBA6015 | reverse complement strand
CGCGGGCAGGATATCACCGGATAGCGCATGGAAAAGTCCAAGGTACACGAACATTTCACTCACAAAACCATTCAGCGGAGGCAGCCCGCAGATCGCTACCGATCCTGTCAGGAAACAAGCGGCAGTCCAGGGAATGGAGCGTGCAAGGCCGCCCATACGATCCATAAGACGCGTTCCGGAGGCGTGAATCACCGATCCGGCACCGAAAAAGAGCAACGTCTTGAATAAGCAGTGATTCCAAACATGCAGCAAACATCCCGCCATGCCCAGAACCATCCACACCGGACGATCCGCCGCCCTTCCGATCAACGCCAGCCCCAAGCCCATCATGATGATGCCTATGTTTTCAATACTATGGTAGGCAAGCAAGCGCTTGAGATCATGCTGACTGATGGCGAAAAGGACTCCCAGCACCCCGCTGATACACCCCGCCAGCAACACAAGCACCCCGCAAATCAACGGCAGATCCGGTAGATATCCCAAGAACCGGATCAGTCCGTAAATGCCCATCTTGAGGACCACCCCCGACAGCATCGCCGATACATGGCTCGGCGCATTGGCATGGGCTCCAGGCAGCCAGAAATGCAGCGGCATCACCCCCGCCTTCAGACCGAAGCCTATAAACGTCAGAAAAAACGCAGCCAGCAGCGTGCCCTGCCCCATCACACCAGAAGCAACCGCCTGCAGCGTGAACGAATGCGTCACCGTCGCCAGCAGCGCAACCAACGCCAGCAGCGTCAAGGTTCCCAGATGCGTGGCCACCAGATAGATCCAGCCTGCCCGGCGGACCTCTGGCTGATCATGCTCCGTACTTACAAGGAAAAATGCGGACAGCGCCATCACTTCCCAGCCCATCAGGAACAAAACGCCATGGCGGGCCACCAGAAGCACCATCATACCCGCCAGCAGAAGTCCCCAGAAAAACCACAGCATCCGGCCATTTCCAGGATGGTCCGCTTGCGCCCAGTAGCCCAAACCATAGAGGGCACCCAGTGCACCGATAACCAGTACGGGCATCATGAAGAAGGCACTCAAGGCATCCACAGCCAACGTCAGGGGCTGACCCAGCAAGGTCCACGACAGCACCCACTGAGCGGGACCTTTCCAAAACACCAGGCACACCCCCGTCAGGCCGACCAGCGATGCCAGCAAAATCATAAAAAGTGCCAAGCGCTGACCGTGCGGCGAGTGTCGCGACATCATCAGGCCGGGCACACCGCTCAGCGCATGCACCACCGCCGCCACAAGGAAAATCAGGATGACTTCTGGTTTATACATGTTAAGACACAATTCACCCAGTGTCCAAGTTTGTCAACATGTTTCCGTTTCGTAAAACCGGACATAAATGCGTCTGACCTGCGAAATCCCTTGATAAACGTCGTCAAAACGCCTAAAGAGTATGGGCTAAGTTAATTGTGTATCGCTGATACGGAAATGGATCCTAATGAGTGTGTCTCCTGTTTTTGAAGCGTTGATCGAGCCCCTGCAACGTGCTGTCGCCGAGGAAGGGTATACCCAACCGACCCCCATCCAGCAGCAATCCATCCCCCATCTTCTAAAGGGGCGGGACCTGCTGGGATGCGCCCAGACGGGAACCGGCAAGACCGCCGCGTTTACCCTGCCGCTGCTGCAGGAAATGACACTCAATGCCAAGCGGCCGCAGCCAGGGCATCCGCGGGCGCTGATCCTGACCCCCACGCGTGAATTGGCGGCCCAGATCGGGGAAAGCATCACCACCTACGGACGCTACCTCTCGGTCCGCCATGTCGTCATATTCGGCGGCGTGGGCCAGAACCCGCAGGAGCAGGCCTTGCGACGGGCACCGGATGTTGTCGTGGCAACGCCCGGACGACTGCTTGACCTGATGCAGCAGGGGCACCTGTGGCTGGACGCGATTGAATTGTTCATCCTGGACGAGGCCGACCGAATGCTTGACATGGGATTCATCCCGGACGTGCGCCGTATCGTGGCCAAGCTCCCCCGTCGACGGCATTCGCTTTTCTTTTCCGCCACCATGCCCGAGGTGGTCGCAGGGCTGGCTCGCGACCTTTTGATTGATCCGGTGGAAATCACCATCGACCCCGAACGTCCAACGGTGGAACGGATCGAACAGGTGATGATGTTCGTGGATAAGCAGGACAAGAACGACCTGCTGGTGGATCTGATCAATAAGCGCCAGATGGACAAGGTGATTGTTTTCACCCGTACCAAACACGGGGCCGACAAGGTGGTCCGTCATCTGCAGAAGGCTGGGATCCGCTCCTGCGCAATCCATGGCAACAAATCGCAAGGTGCCCGCACCACGGCACTGCAGGGGTTCCGTGATTCCAACGTCCGGGCCATGGTAGCGACCGATATTGCCGCGCGCGGCCTGGATGTGGACGGAATCACCCATGTGGTGAACTATGATCTGCCCGAGGCACCGGAAACCTACATTCACCGGATCGGACGCACGGCACGCGCGGGGGCTGCGGGCGATGCGGTCTCGTTCTGTTCCGCAAGGGAACGCGACTGGCTGCGCGGAATCGAGAAGCTGATCCGGTTCACGATCACGGTGGATTCAGAGCAGCCCTACCACTCCGAAGCAGCCCGCCTGGCGACGGGAGCCGACGCCCGGCCCGAACCGCGCCAGCAGGTTCAGCGGCGGCAATCGGATTCAGGTAGCAGGCCCGCAAACCGGCAACCGGTCAGAGGTCGGGGACGCCGATAGCCTGTCCTTCCAAGACACGCCCCAGGAAAACAGGATTGCCGTCGGCATCGGCTGCGGTGCGGTCACAAAGGGAAATCGTGATGGCCGGGACACGGCATCCCGCCCGGACCGACAGTTGCTCAAGATGACGGTGAAGCCAGGCGTGGGCATTGGCCGTTGCCGCTTCAATGCTCTTGTAGACGGGGGCATCGGGCACCCCGCTCAGGTGCATGCAGCCGATCTCATCGGGCGTGATGCGGACGTCATGACGGATGGCGATGGACCCGATAATGGCACCGACCGCGTTGGCCACATCGGCATGTGGAGGAATAACCGCCCTGGCGTTGATCCGGAGACAGGCATCCGGCACAAAACAGGCGGCGGGAGCGCCAATCCCGATCACGGGATGCTGGAAAGAGACGGTCAACCCGAACCCACCCCGCACCTCCTGATCCAGGATACGATCCAACATCGCCTGCGCCAGCGGTTGACTGTCGAGCGCCTTGATCGGCGTCTGCTCGCTGAGTTTCTTCTTCAGTATTTCCAGGGCCAGCGTACGCTCGAAAAGCGTCAGCACCTGCGACACCCAGTCCACGGCATCCTGCTGGAACCGCACCGCAAGGATCCGGGCCGCACGAATGGATGCCGCGCGATCCCACAGATCCAGGCGTCCGGCAGCATGCAGGGCATCGGTCGGGGTGAATCCGCAGCGCTGAACCACATGCTCGCTAACCAGTCGTTTGATCGGGACCATGCTAGGATGGGGCTTCTGGAGCGCGACCGCTAGTTCGGTCAAGCTGTAGGGGCGTGCCTGAAGCAGTGCCACGATCTTCATCTCGATATCGGAAAGGAACGCGGGAATGGTTTTTCCAGAGCACGTGAACAGGGTCATGTCGGCACTGGAAATACCGGGAGACTGGGCACGGCTCTCCACCCACGCCAGCGCGTCGCCCGTCCCCTGTCGGGTTGCCGACAGCCAGCAGATCGGGGCCACACGCTCCGGGCCGATAAGGATCCGTGTATCGCGAAAATGGACATGACTGTCGCCCCCAAGACCGACGGTCTGCAGGTCAAGTGCGCGTATATGCGTTTGCCATCCGCCAATCGATGCCCCTTCCGGATTCATCCGGACCCGCCCGCCACACAGGGTCGCGGTGTCCGTGGTTGTCCCCCCGATATCCGCCACGAGCGCATCGCCGGTCTGCGCCAGCCATCCGGCACCAGCGGCACTGGCCGCCGGTCCGGAGAGCATGGTCTCCAGCGGCCGCTCCAGGGCTGCGGACAGCTTCATGAACGAGCCGTCGCTGCGGACAACCATCACCGGTCCGGCAACGCCCTTGGCGTCAAGGGCGTCGGTCACGCGGGTCAACAAGGATTCGAGACAGGGAATGATCCGGGCGTTGAGCGCAGCCGTCTCGGCCCGGACGCGATAATGCAGGGCGCTGGAAAGCTCATGACTGCAGGTCACGCTCATGGCCGTGGACTCGCGGATGATCGATTTCACCTGAAGTTCGTGCGATGGATTGGCATGGGCAGCGTAGCCCCCCACCGCAAAGGCCGTCACGCCCTGACGCTGGATCAGGTCCTGGCAGACCGCCCGTACCTGGACGGCATCCACCGGCTCAATCTCCGTCCCATCGATTTCAAGCTGCCCTCGGATCACCGCGAGCGGGGCGTGGCGGAACCCTTCCGGATCCTGCCATCCGCAAGGCGGCATCACCAGGAGCCCCACGGTTTGTCCCCGGTTTTCCACAATCGCATTGGTGGCGACCGTCGTTGAAAGCGCCGTGAGGCAAACCCTCCCAAGGGTGGCGGGATCAAGCCC
Source organism: Verrucomicrobia bacterium UBA6015 (assembly GCA_002428045.1). Lineage (GTDB taxonomy): Bacteria > Verrucomicrobiota > Kiritimatiellia > UBA8416 > UBA8416 > UBA8416. Next base: position 20,172 of record DIZZ01000233.1, on the reverse strand, counting down.
GTCCAAG
>DIZZ01000233.1:0-20123 GCA_002428045.1 Verrucomicrobia bacterium UBA6015 | reverse complement strand
AGCACCGCATCGGTATAGGTGCCACCGGCATCGATGCCAAGGCCGATCCCGTGCCGCTGCATGGTGGCGCAGACACAGGGCTCGCCCCCTCCCCCGGCAAGCGTTGACCTGCCATCCACCCGACCATCGGCCCGGGGTGTTGCCGTCACGGTGGCAGAGCAATCGAGACGGCGGCGGATGGCGTCGTAGCAGGTTACCGCGCCGGGCGGCACAACGAGAATCGCCTCCGTGGTGCGGGTTGTGGTCAGTGCCTCGGTCAACAGGTCATGCGTGCCCGCCAGATGGGCATATTCCCAACCGAAACGCCCCGCCATTTCACGCGCCTGATCAGCATAGCGTGACTTCTGTTTGCCAATACCGGTGTCGATGAAGGCGGACCGTGTATAGTTACGTGTCCAGCTTTGCATGAACGCCTGGATGTAGTCGGCATTATCCGCGCCATACGCCTCCGACAATTGCTCGTAGGTGGTGTACAGCGGATGGGCCGAGGCATCCGACCCCATATTGCGACGCGGGCCACCGTCGCCTTTCTCCTCGACCCAGCCAGCCGACAGGTAATAGGTGCCGGGGTGCGCCGCGAATTGCCGGTGATACTCCGCATCGGAGCCCAGGAAAAGCGCTATGCAGTCATGTACACGGGGTATCACAAGGGGAATGCCCCGCGCCTTCAGATTCACCGTACCGCGACCGCATACCCCGTACCCGATGACAATCCGGGAGGCTGGCGGATCCGCCTGACTAACGAGATCAATCATCTTTTGCAGCTCAACATGAAGCAGTTCAGGCGATGCATGCAACCCACCGGGGAGGAAATGGAGACGGATATCCACTCCGCGCCCATGCACGATGTGCTTGAGATCAGCGGCCAGCACCCCACAGGCAATCACATCAATCGGTGATTCCAACGGCGTCACGTCTAGCGTTTCGTTTAATGACATGTGTTAAACCCCAGCATTTAATGGGTCAAGCTATTAAATGCCGGATAGAAAAGCAAGCGTATCATGGCGCGGCCTGAAAATTTCATGGCTTGACGTTTGGATTGAACAACCGTTATGTTCATACGCATGAAAATAACGATTAGAAGCAAGATAGCGGCGGGCGGGATCCTGGTGTCGGACGGGGCTTGGGGAACCTTTCTCCACAAGCACGGGCTACGCCCAGGCTCCTGTCCCGAGTTGTGGAACCTGGAGCGGCCCGAGATTGTCAGATCCATCGCCGAAGCCTATATCGCGGCAGGGGCGCAGATGGTGGAATCCAATAGTTTCGGGGGCAGCCGGTTCAAGTTGAAGCATTATGGACTGGAGGCTATGACGGCGCAGATCAATACCGCTGCCGCACGGCTATCGCGCGAGGCCGCCGGCGACCAGGCACATGTGATTGCCTCGATCGGACCCACCGGAAAACTGCTGCTGATGGGCGATGTGACCGAGGACGAACTTTACGATGCGTTTGCCGAACAGGCCACGGCGATGGAGGCAGGCGGTGCCGATGCGTGCTGTATCGAGACCTTCGCCGATCTCGACGAAGCCCGTTGCGCGGTGCGTGCGGTCAAGGAGAACACCCGGCTTGAAATCATCTGCACCTTCACCTTCGAGCGAACCGTGCAAGGCGAATACCGGACCATGATGGGCATCGGCCCCGCCGACATCGTCGCGCCCCTGATCGAGGCCGGGGCTGACATCATCGGCACCAACTGCGGCAATGGCAGTGAACGCATGATCCCGATCATCGCGGAACTGCGGGCGGCAGCCCCTACAACCCCGATCCTGGTCCATGCGAATGCCGGCATGCCCGTGAACCAGAACGGGGTCGATGTCTTTCCCGAGACCCCGGCGGACATGGCAGCCCACGCCCCGGCCCTGGTCGCCGCCGGTGCCAACATCATCGGGGGCTGCTGCGGCACCACGCCAGCACATATCACCGCCATCCGCAAGGCCGTTGACCATCTCAATCAAGCGAAGAAAAAATAACACAACCCAGGAATTGAAAAATGAGCATCAGCACGTTTGTATCCGTCGGCGAAAACATCCACTGCACCCGTATTTTCAAGGTTGACGGCGCGTTCTGCAAACCCGGAGGCGACGGCAAGTACGCGATTTACTACAAGGCGACCGGGGCGGAAAAACAGCTTCCTGTTCCCGAGACCTTCACGAGTCGTGCCGACTGGGCGGCTGGCAAGGTCAAGCATTGCGCCGTGGCCATCTGGCAGGGCGTCTACGGCAGCGGCGCGGATCAGGCGGCTGGCAAGGACTACCTCCAGAACCTGGCACGCCAACAGGAAAAGGCCGGGGCCACCTACCTCGACATCAACGTGGATGAGTTCAGCACGGACGTCGCGGAACGGGTGACCCTGATGAAATGGACGGTCGATGTGGTCCAGCAGGCCGTGTCAATCCCCATGAGCATCGATTCCTCGAACCTCGAGATCCTGAAAGCCGGACTGGACGCCTGCGACCCGAAACGGGGACGCCCTATGGTTAATTCGGTGTCGCTCGAACGGACCGACGCCGGGGCGATCGCCAAGGCGGCCAATGCCGTCGTGATCGCCTCCGCCGCCGGTGCAGAAGGGCTTCCCAACACCACGGAGGAGCGGATGGCCAATATCGACGCCATCTACCAGATCCTCGTCAAGGCCGGATTCGACAAGGCAGCGATGCACTTCGACCCGCTGGTATTCCCCATCTCCACGGACGGCGAAAATGGACGGCGGTTCCTGGACACCGTCCGCGCCATTCGCGGTAAATACGGTCCGGAGGTGCATATCGTGGCAGGGCTGAGCAACATCTCCTTCGGCATGCCCAGTCGCAAACTGATCAACCAGGTCTACACGCTGCTCTGCTGCGAGGCGGGTGGCGATGGCGGAATTGTCGACCCGATGCAGATCAACATCAAGATCCTCAACGGCATCGACAAGACCTCCACCCCCTACAAGCTGGCCAGCGCCCTGCTGCTGGGCGAAGACGAGTACGGCATGGAGTATATCGCGGCATCACGCGAAGGCCTGCTGGACTAGCGTGGGAAACGGACTGCATCACGACATGGCCGTCATCGGCCCCGGCGCGGTCGGGTCACTCGTCGCCGCACGGCTGTGCAGGGCGGGGGTGGGTGTCTGCCTGCTTGACCATCGCCGGGACCGGGCGGAGCATCTGGCAAAAACTGGAATCACGGTGGACGAAGGGGGATCCTGCTGGACGGCGATGCCCCTCGTCACCTGTGATCCGTCGCTAGCGGCCAGAGCAGCAGTCATCGTCGTTTGCGTGAAGGCCTTCGATACCGGCAATGTCTGCCATGCCCTGATGTCTCATGGTTCCTCATCAAGCATCGTGCTAACACTGCAAAACGGCCTCGGTAACATTGAGCAACTGCAGCCACTGAAGGCCAAGGCCCTCGTGGCGGGCGTTACCGACATGGGCTCACGCATGGACACCGTCGGGCATGTGCGCTGCAGCGGAGCGGGGCGTTGCAAGCTGGCACTGGCCAGTGGCGATCCGCAGGCCGTGGCGCAGATCACGCGGATTTTTGCCAAGGCGGGGATGGCGTGCCAGGAGGAAGCCGATCTGCAGGCGATGCTTTGGAAAAAGCTGATCGTCAACGCGGCCATCAATCCGTTGACCGCCCTGTTCCGGATCACCAATGGCGAACTGCTCACCCACCCCGAGGCCGCGCCCCTCACCCGCCAGATCGTCAGCGAAGCCGTGACTGTCGCCAATGCCATCGGCATCGGGTTCAGCGACGCCACGCTCCAGCAAGTGGTCGACAGCGTCTGCGCCGGAACGGCACTCAACCGGTCGTCGATGCTTCGAGACATTGAATGCGGACGCCGGACAGAAATCGCATCGATTACCGGCGCGATCATCGATGCCGCCGAGCACGCAGGCATCGAGACACCGGTCAACCGCCAAATGCGGCGAGCGATACTGGAGCAATCGCCTTCGTAAGATTCTGTGAAGGGTTTCCATTGACGGATAACACCGCATTGCACTATTATAAGGCCCAGATTGGAGACTGCGGTTTCAAAAACCCTTCCTTTTCAAGCTATTATGCCCACAACACCCGATTTAACTAGGATTCACGTCATCATGCAGTATGCCCTACTCGTTGCCGGGCAGGCCGATGAAAGACATGAGCGAACCCTTAGCCCGATTCACCTGATCAAATATCTCTATCTTGTCGACCTAGACCATTCGCGCTTTCACGATGGCCAGACGTTTACGGGGCTCGACTGGAAATTCCATCATTTTGGCCCATGGTCAACGGTAGCGTACCAGCAGATCGACCCCGCGCTTTCGGCCCTTGGTGCCCGCAAGAGCAAGACGCAGAGCCAATACGGCGAACAGGACTGGGTACGCTGGAGCTTTTCTGCTGAACGGGATCAAGTCGATCACGTAGGTCAGGGGTTGCCACTGGAAATCCGAAAAGCCATTGAGCATTACGTAGGCAAGTATCACAACAACACAACAGCCATGCTGCATGACATCTACGCAACCCCGCCGATGCTGAAGGCAGCACCCGGCGAAGAACTGGATTTTTCCGTGATGATAAAACCACCGATCCAACGTCCTTCCAAGCCGTATATTCCGTACTTGGATCGACTGAGTGCAGCGCAGCGAACCGCATTAAAGAAGAAAATCATGGTTATGCGGGAACGATTTGGAGACCGAATGGCTAAATCCGGTCGGACAGTACGTACCGAATCAGGCAACTATGATGCCGTTTACGAAGACGGTGTCAAATGGCTGGACAGCCTAGCAGGTGAACCGTTTCCCGAAGGTGAAGTCACCGTTCACTTCGCGGATGATGTGTGGAAGTCTTCCGCTAGGAGTGGTGATGATTGAATATCCGGACAATTGCATACAAAGCTGGGTCAGAGGAAAGTGGTGGGAACCTGATGAGAGCAAGACCATCTGCCGAGGTTCCCTCGTGCAGGTTTATGTGCAGTTTTTCTCCCAGGTTCCGTTTCAACTTTCGGTAAAGCGTGTTGATGACAGAGGGCATGATAAGGCCTTTGTTCAGATTCATCCACTGTTTACAAAGGGAAAACGGCCAGAAACGGCATCGCTACCAGTTGCTGGGTTCCCGCATTTGGAAGGGGCGGATTGCTTCATTGCGAACCGCGCAAAACGCCGACCCTGCCTGGTGCTTGGAGCGCTGGACCAAAAGTCTTTTGACAAGACCTGGGAAAGCATTATACCTAAGGCAGCCAAATCCCGTTATTTTCTTGTTGCTCCCTATTTCAGTACTGATCCAGACGGAAGGGCTGGCTATCCGTCCGACTTTATCGAACGCGTACAACAAGCGGTCTATCCCCGCTTTTTCTGGGATACGCTGCCGGCGGAGGATGGGCACGCATCTATTTTACGGCTGGATCAGATTCAACCTGTCGGCTTTCACCAGCAAGCGTTCGATCCGCTTGGGTATCGCCTGAGTGAGGAGGCATGTGGTTATGTTAACGAATGGTTCCAATGGTTGGTGACAGGCCAGGAAACCGAAGTCATCTCCTCATTCAAGGGGATTCTGGGAATTGAGCAAAAGGAAGGGGGGATTGACGAGGACTTACACTTGCTGTAGAGTTCTCGCTATGACCACTACCCCTAATAAGCATCTCCGCCAAGATCGGACACTAGACCAGCGCATGTGTGCGATTGCCCGTATGTCCTTCGGAATTTCCCACGACTTGAACAACGCCCTCGGTGCTGTGCAAAGCAATGCCGGCATTCTTCGCAACCATCTTCCCGGGGACTCCCCGCTGCTTACGAACCTTAATCATATCCAGCATGCAACCCACCACATGATCGACCTCTCACACCAGTTGCAAATCTATACCCAGCATCAGAAGGTCGCCCTGCAATCCGTCGATTTGCGCACGCTGCTCGCCGAGTCGATTGCCACCTTCCGCCCAAAACTACCGGAGCATTGCCGATTGCAGGATCAATCCCCACGCGGGCGGCTTACCGTAGAGACCTGTCCGCTGATGCTTGAGAACGCCATCATGGCGATCCTTCAGAATGCCTTGGATGCCCTTCAAGGGCTCCCGGGAACCATCACAATTGAAACCTCAATCGGCCAATCGCGCATCGAGGATGACCATGCACTGATGCTGGGAACACTGCCAGCAACCGACCATGTGGCACTGATCGAGATCAGCGACACGGGCGAAGGCATCTTCCCGGAGGTGCTCGAACATATCTTCGAACCGTTTTTCTCTACCCGACTGCGAGCCCGCGGGATGGGCCTCACCCCCGTCGTCGGCCTAGCCTTTCACTGCAATGCCGCCGTGCGCGTAGTCAGCAGGCCGCACCATGGTACCAACGTCCAGCTTCTGCTGCCCATTCCGGAACACCAGGGACTGCGCAGTTCCTGCGATTAGACCCGCACCCCTCGATACCCCCGAACACCGAGATGGACACGCCCCCGCAGCAAGCACTGTTCGACCCAGCTAAGCCACCGGTATTTGAGACGCTCGTGCCGATGCTGGGGTCTCCCGCCCTCTGGCTCGCGCAGTTTGTCTGCCCAGTCAAAGGTCGCCATCCAGTCTGCCATGACGGCGGGATGCGTCCCCCTGAAACGCGGGATGCTATCTAGCGCACCATAACAGAACTCCCCCACTGCCGTGCCACATTTCTGCAGGGCTTTGGCCCGGCCATGATGCGTCGTCGCCAACTCCACCTCCTTGGCTTTCATCAACGAGGGCGGACGCACCCATCCATAATGGTAGATATCCGCATCCACGGTGGCCACACGCAGACGCTCTCCCTCGCGGCGGAACGACTGCGCCGAACGATACGATTCCACGCCGATCTTGTTGCGAATCATCCGAATTTCGCGCGGATACCAGGCATGACTGCGATGCACATGATCATAATCACCCCAGAAGTGCAGATACCGGAACAGCAGGCCTTCCACCCGCTCATCGTCCTGAAGCTGCTCGCAGCGGGCACGGATCACCGGCAGATCCTTCTCGTGAACCACTTCATCGGACTGCACATAAAAACACCAGTCCCCCTGACACGCCCGCAAGGCGATATTCGTCTGCTGACTATGTACCCACCCCTTGAGCCGTTCACGATCCGTCCATTCGGTGTCGACGATACGGATGCGTGGATCGCCAATACCGGCAATGATCTCACGCGTCCGATCGCCCGGATCACCCTTTCCAACGGCGACGACGAACTCATCACAGATCGGCAGCACCGACCGGATCGACTCAGCCAGCGGATAGTAAAACTTCTCGGCATTCCGACAAAACGAAAATCCACTAATCTTCATAGCCTAGATAACTCCGGGTGCGTCAACAAACACACAAAACCATACGCCAGCGAGATTAACAGCCCCACCCTACGAATCAAAACAAAAAGAACTTGAAATCATGGACGCCCTACTGTAATGTTCCTCCCGTCGCTTGACAAAAGCGCTCGGGTGGTGAAATGGCAGACACGTCAGCTTGAGGTGCTGATGGGCGCAAGCCCTTGGAGGTTCGAGTCCTCTCCCGAGCACCATTTACAGTCCTTGGACAACGCGGCATCGACTTGCGATTTCCAATCCCCCTCGAAGACGAGTCTGAAACGCATGGACCCCGGCTTGTCTTCAACCGTCAATTCCCCCACCGGCACCCCTCCGTCGCTGTGCCGTTCCAGTGTCTCGAAGAGCTTACGCTTGTAGTCGGTATCCTCGTTTTTGAGGTGTAACCCCTTTGTTTCGAGCACGACAAGCTTGGAGGGATGGCCTGCAGATTCCTCCAGCGCGACCAGGAAATCCGGGAAGACTTTTTTCTTTTTCCAGCCGTCAAGGTACCAGTCCGCCTGCACGGCGATGCGGTGCCACCAGCGGATCGCCTTGACGTCGTCAAGATAAAGCGCGACATCCCGCTCAAGCCCGTTGAAATGACGACTCCATATTTGATCGAACAGTGACTTCTCGACCGGCATGCCTTTATGGAAAATCGGGGCATCCGGTGGCTGCGAGACCTCGAAGGACAGCGTTTCGGCCAGTTTCCAATTCAACCCCTGCCCTTCAAGGCGGAAGGACAGCCCGCCCGCTGCCAGCATGTCGCAAAAGACCCGCTCGGTGTAAACGTGAATGTCATCCAGCAAATCCGCCCGCATTTTCTCGATCAGCCGGTAGCGGCTGGCGAGCAACTGGTCGTCGGTGATTCCCCTCTCGCGCAGTGCCTTCAATGCACCCCGGAGGATACGCGCGGCCTGCCATGGGTTTGGCACCACATCGACCAGGAGCCGCACCAGTGCGGGGAAGTCCAGCGAGGGGCGATCCCCCGCCGCGGCTTCGCCAAGCGGCCGCTTCGGGTCAAGCCCCAGTTGATCGACATCCACGGTGACGCGGATATGCCCCATGGAGGTAGCATCGTCCGGCGAAAATGCGGCGGCCTTTGTCCATTCCAACGAGTTCCACGGCACATGCGGATATAGGTCGCTCTCGTAGTCGAACAAGCGCCAGGTGTCGCCCGTGCGAGTCAGGATGCGGGGCAGGAAAATACGGCGGCGAAAGGCTGCCCGCCGCTGGGTCTCGATCAGGATCGCGTTGCCGCCGGATACCCCGCTCGTCCCGTCCCCCCGCACCAGCTCGCCAAGATCTCCCATGCCTTCGGCATTAAGCCCTTCACGCACCCTGGCGACGGCATCGGCCACGTTCTGCCGATGCACGAAGACATAACTCTGGTTGAGCCCCGCCCGTCCCTCGGGAAAGGACTCCGCGTGCGGCTGGCGTAGGATGCGCCCGATCATCTGCGTGAGCGCCGTGCCTGCCGTAGTCTCGTCAAGTACAGCCAGCACGTAGGCAAAGGGACAATCCCAACCCTCCTGCAACGCCGCTTTGGTGATGATGAAGCGTACCGGGCAGGTATCCGACATCAGGTCATGCGTCGACAGTTCGTCGGCCTCGCTGCTTTTCTCCGCCACCTCACCCGCTTGCGCCCCGAGACGTTCATGCAGAAATGAGCGCACATCGTTGGCATGCACCTTGCCAGCCTCCGTCTGGTCCTTGCCGGTACGTTCCACACGCACCAGCAGGATGGGGCGTACATAGCGTCCTGTTTCATCCCGCTCCTTGTCCGCCAGCATCTGCAGGTCAGCCAGTTTCCCGTGGGCGGCAATCAGCGTGTCTTTCCAGTCTCCTTTCCCGGCGTTGTGCAGGTTGAGCGGAAGCTTTACCATCTCCTCTTGCTTCAATGCCACCCCGGACACGCTGTGCAGCACGTTGCTTTGCTGCTCCTTGGCCCGGTTCGGTGTGGCCGAGAGTTCAAGGATGAAAGCAGGGTTGAATTTCGCCAGCGTGGCTCGGCGAATCGGCGAAAAGGCGGTATGGCCTTCGTCAAGAATCACGGTCGGCCTTGTGAGGCAAAGCACATTTCCAAGGCTCTGCTTGATCGTCGGACCTCCACCCCAGGCCCCTTCTGCCAGATCGAGGGTGTCCAGATTGGGGACGAGTTTCAGCAGTGCCTTCTGTGCCTCGAAATCATCTTCCGGCGGGAAAAAGCCGCCGTAGCGGCCGCTGTCCTGGAACATCTTGAGCACATCCGTGACCTGCCGGGCCGCTGCCGCCATCATCATGACAAAGACACAGAGATGGGTTTCCACATCGGTACGGGTAAAGGCATCGCCCCGCCGCAGCAGCTTCACACGGCCACCGCTGGCACGTTCAAGCGTCATGCGGTAAGGATGCTCGCGATCCGCCAGAAGCTTCCATGTCTGGGTATAAATCGCATCGCTGGGCACAATCCACAGCACCAGGCCGTGGGCGCGACGAAAGAACAGGCGCTGCAATTGCTCAATGCACCGTGTGGCCAGATAGGTCTTGCCAGCCCCCGTGGGCAATTTGAGGCAGGCGTTAGGTACGGCACGCCCCATGCCGTCGTACCGGTGCAGCAACGGAGGAACGAAGGAACAACCGAACTTATCCCTGGCCTTGGGCAGCACACCGGTTTGCCGCAGCGCTTCCCATGCCTGACCAACCCAGTCCGGTGGTGGCAGTTCCATGCCAGCCGCCCGCAGCACGACCGCCGCCTTCTCGGCTTGATCGCGGCGCTTCGCCAGATCTTCAACATAGCAGGCGAAGCGTTCAACCGTTTCTTCTTGATAGTCTAGGCGTTTCATTCGGCTTGGATACGGTGGAGTGCGTAGGGGAGCTGGGCGAAATCCACGCTCAGCTCGCGGAGCGTGCGGTGGTTGACATATTTCGCGGCGGCAAAAACGAGCGCCTGCTTGCCTGCCGCCGTGCATTCGGCGGCAATCCCCTCGGCGTGTGTACGGGTAAAGGCGGCGGCGGGGCTGCGAAGCCACTCCTCGTCCGGGCGATAGTGCAGGTAGATGCGCCAGACCGCCGTCTCGCCGATCAGGACGGGTTCTGACGCGGGTTCCGCCGCTTCAGCGGTCTTGGCCTTCTTCTTCCCTGCGGTTTTCTTCGGTGATGGGGCCTCGGTGGTTTTCAGCGTGTGACCGGTTGCCGTGAAGAAAAGATACCGGGCCAGTGCCGCCGCACCGGGCAGCGTGCCGGGCGTCTCCGCCAGCAGACGTTCGAGATCCATTGCCTCGCCCAGTTCAACGTAGGCAAACCGGCCCCCGAGACCGGGCATGCGCTCCCGCACCTGCTTTTTTCCCACGACGGACAGCATACCATTCTCGATCTTGGCCTCGATCTTGTCGTAGTCCGCCCCCTGTAGGGTTTTGATGCCCTCGATGCGCTCAAGGATTTCCGCCCGTGCCTTGTTCCGCGAAAACGTCGTCCACGTGATATTCTCTGGAGGCTGAAGTTCGGTTTCCTGCGTGCCGGTGTAGGTGTAGCCTTCAATGACACGGCGCACGCGCTCGGCGGTGAGCGTGTCGGCATAATCCTCCATCTCGCACAGGATGAACTTCCGGTTGCCTCCATCCTTCGCGTTAAGCGCCAGGACCGCATGCGCCGTCGTCCCGCTCCCGGCAAAGGAATCAAGGATGATGGAGTCCTCGCCTGTTGTTTGCGCTATAAATAGTTCTACAAGTTCGGACGGCTTAGGGAAAGAAAAACCATTAGACGCAAGCGCACGATTCAACCCTCGCGTTCCTTCAAGCGTTGTTGGCCAAGTAATGACGGAAGAAAGATTTTTTGTCTGGCGTAGTTCCTTTTCAAACAACTTTAAGCGAGGGCGGCCATCCGGAGTCGATGGCCAGAGAATGCGCTTCTCTCCTTTTTTCAGGGCCATTGTCGTTGGATCATAGCGCCATCCTTTCGGTGGGCAACAGTAGCTGATTCCCGTCGCCTCGTTTACCAAGCCATAATGCAAATTCGGACGCTGTTCTTTAGTCGCAAGGCCAGTCAGGTCTGCACTACGCCAAGGGCCTCGGGCATCGCCGTCGGGGTTAGTAAACTTTCCTTCTTCTTTCTCCACCCCGTCGAATCGAAAAGTTGGAAACCGGCTATAACAAAGAACATATTCGTGATCCGTAGAAATACCGCTTTTTGCACGCGTATCCTCGCTTACACGGGACTTCCAAACAAACTCTGCAACAAAACCTTCCTCTCCGAAGATTTCATCCATCATGGCACGCAGGCGGTGGACCTCATTGTCGTCGATGGATACGAAGATGGCGCCGTCCTCGGCAAGCAGGTCCTTTAGAAGCTGTAGGCGGGGCCACATCATGCAGAGCCATTTGTCATGGCGCTCGAGGTCATCGCGATCAACGGGTGAGGCGCTATGCTTGAGCCACTCGCGCATAAGCGGCGCATTGACGGCGTCGTTGTAGCACCAGCCTTCGTTGCCGGTGTTGTAGGGCGGGTCGATGAAGATGCAGTCGACTTTGCCAGCATAGCGAGGCATCAGCGCCTTTAGGGCTTCGAGATTGTCGCCGTGGATGATCAGGTTATCGTCAAGGTCGGGCCGTTCGCCCTTCGGCACGCAGCTTTTCGTGGGCTCCACGAGCAATTCACGATACGGCACGCTGAGGTGGTGCGTGTAGACGAAGCTTTTTCCTTTGAAATCGAGTAAAGGCATGGCAGATCCGTATTCACGAAGCAGTTAGGGATACATTGCCGGGCTGTTCATGCCGGTCGTTTCATCCAGCCCGAAGAGCAGGTTCATGTTCTGCAGGGCGGAACCCGCCTGCCCCTTCATCAGGTTGTCGATGTAGGAGACCACCCGCAAGCGGTTGACCCGTTCGTCCACGCTGACTACGACGTTGCAATAATTCGTACCGCGCACATGCATCGACCCCACAGTTGACGTACTCGGCAGGACCCGGACAAACGGCGACTTGGCATAGTAATCCTGATAGCATTCGAGCAGCTTGGCTTCCGTCATCGGCTCGGTCAGCGTGGCATACAGCGTCGACATGATCCCGCGGCAGACCGGTACTACCTGAGCCGTGAAGGTGATCTTCAGCGAGGGATCTCCCGCCTGCAACCCCAGTTCCCGCTCCACTTCGCAGACATGCTGATGTCCGCTAAGACGGTAGGCATTCATGTTTTCATAACGGGCCGGATAGTGGAACGAGGCATTGAGCTTCTTCCCAGCCCCCGAGACCCCTGTCTTGCAGTCGCAGATGATCGAGTTGGGTACGGTCAGCTTGCTCTTGACTGCAGGCGACAGCCCGAGGATGCAGCTCACGGCAAAACAGCCCGGATTCCCAACCAGCCGCTGGCTCGTGCCCAACTCATGGCGGTGCAATTCTGCCAGGCCATAGACGGTATCCGTCAACAATTCCGGGGCCAGATGCTGTGTATCCAGACCAATACGCCGGGCGTATTCCGCATAAGCTTCAGCGTTGTTGAAACGGAAGTCTCCGCTGTAATCAATCACCTTGGTGCCCCGCGCCAGTTCCTTCGCCGCCAGTTTCATGCCGACACGATCCGGGGTGGACATGAACGTGACGTCAAAATCACCCTCGATGTCCTCCGGTGAGGAAATCGGCAGGTCGCAGAATCCCTTCAAGTGCGGATACAAATCGCTGATCGGGCTCCCCACGCTTTCCACGGCCGCCAAGGCACCGATCTCAACGTCCGGATGCCGCGTCAACAGCTCAACAATCCCAATTCCACCATACCCGCTCGCCCCAATGATCTTTGCACGAATCATCGCTCACTCCCCATCTAAATAATCACACACGCTCACCGATTCACAAACCCACAAACGCACTCACTCAGAACGGATGGATCAATAGTCCCGACCGCAACTTCGGTTCAAACCAGGTACTCTTTGGGGGCATCTCGCGCCCTGCATCTGCAATCGCCATCATCTGGTCAACCGTCACCGGGGCCATGGAAAAGGCAACCATCCCCTGCCCCTCGTTCACCAGACGCTCCAGCGCCCCGGTGCCACGGATGCCGCCAATGAACTCGATCCGGTTAGAGGTCCGTGGATCCTCGATGCCAAGCACGGGCGCGAGCAGACGCTGCTGCAGGACGCTCACATCCAGCGAATCGACGGGGTCGCCCCCTTGCGGAACGGCCCAACGCAAATGGAACCAGCGCCGCCCCATGTACATCCCCGCCTCGCCTGCCTGCGACGGCACCACCGGGGACAGCGATTCAGTGACCGTGAACAGCTTGTCGACCAGGGCCTTGAAATCCGCTTCCGACAGCCCGTTCAAGTCGCGTACACAGCGGTTGTAGGGCAGGATCTGAAGCTGTGACCCGGGAAAAAGCACCGCCATGAACCGGTTGTACTCCTCGTCACCGCGATGCGCCGGATTCTCGGACGCAAACTCAGACGCCGCCCGGACCGCCGCCGCAGCCCGGTGATGTCCATCGGCAATATAAAGCGCAGGAACGGCCTCAAACGCCTTCTCGAACGGAGTGGTATCGGCAATGCGCCAGATGGTATGCGCCACCCCATCAACCGCCACGATATCATAGAGCGGCGGCGTCGACTCCACCGTCCGCACCAGCGCATCAATCGCGGCGTTATCGCGGTAGGTCAGGAATACGGGACCGGTATTCGCCTTGAGCGTCTTGACATGGCGGGTGCGGTCATCCTCCTTATCCTTGCGCGTCTTCTCGTGCTTCAGGATCAGGTTCTTACGATAATCTTCGGCATCACAGCAGGCGACCACACCGCGCTGGACATGGGCACCCATCTTCTGCCGATACAGGAACAGGCAGGTCCCTTCATCCGGCTTCAGGGTTCCATCCGCCATATATCTATTAAGTGCCTCTGCCGCGGTTGCATAGACGATATCACTGTGGACATCAACCGACATCGGCAAGGCGATTTCCGGTCTGACGACATGCAGGAAACTGCGGGGCAGCCCCTTGGCCAGCGCCACCGCTTCCTCGCGATTGACCGTGTCGTACGGCACACATGCCACTTCAGCCACATGCGCCTCGGACGGACGCCACGCCTTGAATCCATGAATCTTCATATCGTTGTATTCCTCTTGAGTTGTTCGTTTTCGACTTCCAGTTCGGCAATACGCCCTAGCAACCGCTCATTTAATTCCATCAAGTCAACCGTGCGGGCCTTGACCCGCGCCTCCGTCTCCGCATGCATGGCGATCGATTCCGTTTCGGCCTGCTTGTGTGCGGTAATATCGGCACAGGCAAAAACGATGCCACGAACAGACTGGTCCTCACCCCGGCTGGCCGTGGCGGAGATCTGCATATAAAGAGGGGTTCCTTCGCCATTCTCGAGCCCCACTTCGGTCATCCAGGTTTCGTCGCTCTCCAGGGCACTGCTGATGAGGTTATCGACAACCTCGGACAGTCCGAACACGCTGCGGATATCAGCCCCGACCAAGGCTTCATCGTCCTGCCCGATCATCGTGGCAAAAGCCGGGTTAGCATACCCGAGAATCCCGGCGGCATCACAGATGGCCACCCCGCTGGCGCAGGTCTGCAGGGCGGTATGCTCGGTACGCAGCGTCTCCTCCGCCTGGTACCGCAAGGTCACATCACGAATAAAGAAACAGAGACGCACGTTGTCCGTACTCAGGCGGTTCACCGCGATCTCGGACGGAAAGGTGGTGCCATCATTGCGTTTACAAAACGCCTGCAACAAGGCAAATCGTTCATTCAGAAGGGTATCGGCAATCGAACGCATCACCGACTCGTCCGCGCCGTCAATTAGATCGATCATGTTCATCGAGCCAAACTGCTCGCGATCATACCCCAGAAATTCGACCGCCCGCCCGTTGACCTCGATCACCTTCCCCGAGGGGGCGGCGATCACGGCGGCATCGTAGACGCTCTCCAACAGGTCCTCATAGCGGGAACGCGCCGTGGCGGTGGCCGCCTCCGTCTGCCGCTGCCGCGTGCTCCAATTGCTGCGCGTCAGCATATCGTTCCGGTTGCTGCGCGAGGCTGCCGACGCCGAAAAATCCGGCATCAAGTCGATTCGTACGGTCCTCGAGAATTTTTCATTTGCCATAGCCAACTCCTTTGATAGAGATTAATCTTTTAATTTCGTCTTTGTCAATACGCGTAAATGGTATTATATTCCCACCCATGAATCGAACCAGACCATGTCGTGCCGCCATCGTTTCGCTATGGATCCTATCCATGGCGGTGCTGGTTCGTTTTGAGGCGTTTCCTGAATGGTTCACCAAGACCGTCCCCGGATACCGGGGATTGATACCGGACACCTTGCTGACGCGGGAATCCTGGTCGCGTATCCTGATTGACGGCATGCCTGCCGGCTACAGCCAAACCTCGCTCGCCGCTAGCGAGACCGATGACGAATCCATGCTGCTGCAGATCAACAACCGGGTTCATCTACGAATCCTGATGGCAGGACAGATCCATCGCATCCTGGCCCGTACCGATGTATCGATTGACCGGGAATACCGCCTTGCCGCCTTCGATGCAGCCATCGTCTCAGGGATGATGAACGTACACGCCCAGGGCCGACGCCTGCCCAACCACCAGATCGAGGTCACCACTACGGCGGGCGCCGCAACCCTGGTCAATGTCATCACCATCCCCCCGGATGCCCTGCTTTACTCCCCGGTTCAGGAAATGGCACTGCGCGATATGCGTCCGGGCAGCCAGATGACCATGAAGACGATCAATCCGCTGACCATGGACATCACGTCGGTGCGCATCGATGCCGTTGCCCGTGAAACCATCCAGATCGGCGACAGGGCGGTTAAGGCGACCAGACTGGTCTCCTCGTGGCAGGGGCTATCCGTCCAGAGCTGGGTCGATAACGATGGGCTGATACTGCGCCAGGAAACACCGCTGGGCTGGGTCATCGAAAGCTGCTCCTCGGAAGAAGCGATGGCCGCCCTCTCGGAATCCCAGCCCGCCCCATCGCTCGTTAACAACCCGGCTGGCGGCACAGTGCTTAACATGATGTTCGGAAAGGGGTTGCAACCATGATCGAGATTTCCAACCTGTGCAAGACCTATGGTTCCCTCACGGCGCTGCACAACCTGAACCTAAGCATCCGCCCCGGGGAACTGTTCTGTTTTCTCGGACCCAATGGCGCAGGCAAGACAACCACCATCAAGATCCTGACCGGCCTGGTACGCGCCTCCTCGGGAACAGCGATGATCAATGGCACCGATATCCAGTCCGACCCGGTGGGCATCAAACGCCAGATCGGCTATATTCCCGACACGCCCTATATGTACGAACGACTAACCGTGACGGAGTTCTTCCTTTTCTACGGGGAACTTTTTGATGTCCCGACCGATCGCATCGCCACGGAAATGGACATCAACTTCACGCGTTTCGGGCTGCAAGAACATCGGCATGCCTTGGTCAAGGAGCTATCGCACGGCCTGCGCCAGCGCCTGATCTATGCCACAACCTTCCTGCACAACCCCAGGATCATGCTGATTGATGAACCGTTTGTCGGCCTCGATCCCTACACGATCCGCCTGATCAAGGATCTGTTGCGCGCCCACACACGCCATGGAGGCACCATCCTGCTGACCACACACATCCTGGCGATTGCGGAAGACATCGCTGACCGCATCGGGATTATCAACCGAGGAGAAATGGTCGCCGTGGGTACCCTCGCTGAGTTGCAACAGCAACACAGCGGGAAATCCCTTGAGGATATTTTCCTCAATCTCACGCGACCGGACGGAGGCACGACATGCCACCCCTGAACGCGCTCCTGACCAAGGCTCGCTTCCAACTGCGGGGAGCCCGGCGTGCGATTGCCCGGCAATCCCGGTTCAAGCTGCTTTTCATATCGCTTTTCGCCCTTTTTTTCGAGGGGCTGCTCTGCGTTATCTTCCACGACGCCTTCCGATTTCTCGACAGCTTCGGCGGGGCCGGAATGATGATGATCGGACGGCTCTTTGCCCTCTTTTTCCTCGGCCTTGGCCTGATGCTGACCGTATCGAGCATCGTCTCCTCCTACTCGGCCCTGTTCGGTTCGGACGAAGTCCCCTTCCTGCTGGTGCGCCCGTTCTCCATGTCCCAAATCACCGTCTACAAGTTCATCCAGGCGGCAGGATTCGCCTCGTGGGCCTTTTTCTTTGTCGTGCTGCCCTTCATCGGCGCCTACGCCTGGCACCAGCAACTTTCCCCGCTGTTTGTGTTCTGGACGTTCCTATTCTCCATTCCATACCTTTTCCTTTTCGCCGGCATCGGCACCCTGATCGTATTGGTCAGCGTCCGCTGGATGCCTCGCCCAAGCCGCCTGCGCAATCGACTCCTACTGATCGCGTCACTGACACTCTGTGCAGCCGTCACCGCCTGGCTCAGGAAACCGATTGCCGAGCTATCGGACACCCAGTTCAACATTGCCAGCCTGATTCCCGGACTGCGCCTGGCGGCCTATCCACTGTCCCCCAGCTTCTGGATAGCAGA
The DNA here is from genome assembly GCA_002428045.1 of Verrucomicrobia bacterium UBA6015. Taxonomy (GTDB): domain Bacteria; phylum Verrucomicrobiota; class Kiritimatiellia; order UBA8416; family UBA8416; genus UBA8416. The sequence goes on along the minus strand of DIZZ01000233.1, from coordinate 2,378 downwards.
AGGGATCACCGCGCTCACCCGCAGTGATTTCCAACGTGGCGGGATGTTTTTCACCGCCCTTTTATCCTCCGCACTCTGTCTTGGTGTCGTCATCGAACAGCTCGGCTCCGCCACCTTTTACGAAGCATGGCAACGCGCCGGGGCAGCCGCCAGCCGTCGGCAGCGCAGACCGATCCTGCTGCGAGCACCGCTGGGCTGGCTGCGCCGCCTGCTGCCCTCGGATATCGCCGCCATCATCGCCAAGGACATCCGCACATTTTTCCGCGATCCGGTGCAATGGAGTCAAGCGGTGGTGTTCTTCGGACTGCTGGGCTTCTACTTCTTCAACCTGCGCCGCTTCAACTATAACGCCTTACCGGATGAATGGCGCAGTGCCATTGTCTTCCTGAATGTGTTTGCCGTATCCGCCGTACTCAGTTCGCTGGGTTCCCGGTTCGTCTACCCGCAGCTCAGCCTGGAGGGCCACAGCTTCTGGCTGCTGGTGCTCTCGCCAGCCACCATTCCGCGCATCATGGCTGCCAAGTTCCTGCTGGCCTTCGCCGCCACAGCCACGGTCAGCGTCACCCTGATCGCGGTCTCCGTGAACATGCTCGGGACCGGCCCGGCCATCAACGCCGCCGCGATCGCCGTGATCGCCGCCGTCTCGCTCAGCGTCTGCGGGCTCTCCACCGGCCTGGGGGCGGTCTTCATCGACCTGGAGCAGCGCAATCCCGCCGCGATTGTATCCAGCTTCGGCGGCACCTTGAACATCGTGCTCTGCCTGGGTTACATGCTGGCCGTGATCCTGCCCTTCGGCGTGCTCTTCCATCTGCGCGAGATCGGCATCCTGGACACGCACACCTTCCGGAACGGCCTCGCGGCGGCATCGGCCTGGCTCCTGCTCCTCACCCTCGCCGCCACGCTACTCCCACTCCTTTTCGGCCTCCGCTCCCTCTACCGGCGCCTCCCCGTAAAACCAAACAAGGCAACCTGCCCCCGGAACAACAATTAAAGAATACGGCCCTTGATCGCGGGAACCGGGCTGCTATAATCAGCGCTTCCGAGGATAAATTCAAAGAAGGAGCAATCATGCTGGACAGGCTAATAACGAGGATCGCGCTGAGTTCCGTGCTGGGGCTTGGCGTGGCAGGGGCGGAACCGGTCGGCTGGCGATCGAATGGCGAGAGCGCTTTCCCCGAAGCCGCCCCGCCTTTGCACTGGTCGGCGACATCGAACGTGGTCTGGAAGACCAAGCTTCCCAAGTGGTCCAACGCATCCCCGATCCTGGTAGGACAACGCGTTTTCGTGTGCGCGGAACCCGACACCCTGCTGTGCCTGGACAAGAAGACGGGCGCGATACTCTGGCAGAAGGAGAATCCCCATCCCGACGGGAACGTGAAACCGCGGACGCATGGCGAAACCGGATTTTCGTCACCGACCCCGGTGAGCGATGGAAGCAAGACGGTGTATGCCTTGTTCGGTAACGGCATGGCGGCCGCATACGACCTCGCGGGAAACCGCAAATGGTTCGTGCCCGCGGGGCTCCCGCGGCACAACTGGGGCCACAGCGCCTCGCCGTTGCTGGTCGGCGACCGCCTGTTTGTCGTGGCGGAGGACGAGGCGCGGGCGCTGAAGGTATCCGACGGGAGCATGCTATGGAAGGCCGGAGCCGTGCAGAGCTGGGGCTCTCCCGTGCTCCTGCCTGGCAAGGGGGATGACCTGGTCTTTACCGCGGGGGGCCAGGCCTACTCGCTCGCGACCGGGGATGTCGTCGCGACGCTTCCGAAGCTGGACTACAATTCCGCGGTCGTGGCCGGCGGACGTCTCTTCTGCATCCAGGGGGAGAGCAAGGCGTACGACATGGAGCGGCAGCCGGGCGCGGCTCCGGCTCTCAAGGAGGCCTGGAGTGCGGTTATCGCGAAGGATCGTTACTACGCATCGCCGGTCGTGCTCGACGGCATGGTCTATGCCTTGATGAAGAACGGCATGTTTTTCGTGCTGGATGCCCGGACCGGCGAGCAGAAATGGGAGAAGCATCTGCCGCTTGGCGGGACGTGCTACCCCAGCATCGTGACGGCTGGCGGCTATATTTTCCTCAGCAGCGATACCGGCAAGACAATCGTCTACAAGCCGGGTGAGCTTCCCGAGCTGGTTGCCACCAACGAGCTCGAACGCTTCCGCAGCACGCCGGTGTTTGAAGGAACCCGCATGTACGTGCGGGGCCTGGAGCATCTGTACTGCATCGGCCGCTGATCCACGAGGGAACCGTTGCCGGCATGGATAGATGATAATAAGGAGGCCCGCCCATGGCTAAGATTTCGTCAGCAAAAAAAGAACTCGACATGTCCACCCTCTGGGGAGGTACGGCATCTTCCGCAGATACGCACCCCCGCGCCGCC
>DIZZ01000052.1:2876-3016 GCA_002428045.1 Verrucomicrobia bacterium UBA6015 | reverse complement strand
ACCCGCGCGTCAAGGCTGGACGCGCCAGGCAGGCCACGATCCCCAACGGTACGCCAAGCAACGCACAGAGCATAAAGATTATATATTTCGCTTCCACAGCCGCAATATACCGCAACACCTCCCGTTATGAAAAGCACAAG
>DIZZ01000052.1:0-2829 GCA_002428045.1 Verrucomicrobia bacterium UBA6015 | reverse complement strand
ATTATGATTCAGACAGGATGAACGCGTACGGGTGGGGATGAAGGGGACGATTAAGTGTGGGACCCACAGGGCGGGTTCCTCCCGCCGCTGGAGTGACGGGCTACACACCGTCCGCGTCGAACAAGCCATCGTGCAAGTCACTGCCATTGCCTAAATCCGGACGTATCCCATATCCCCATTCGCTGCGTCCCTCATGCGTCCTGAGTTCTCAACACCTGCGCTGCACGAATCATGGCTAGATAGTTCTCGATCGGAACGTAGTCTGGAATAGAGTTACCCGACCCCAATGCATACCCTTTGGCGGATTTTCTGAAGCGCCTGCCCAATTCAAGCACTTTGTCAAAGATGGTGTCCGGCGTATTCACGCAAAGGAAGTCCATGTCAAAGCCGCCCAGCAAACCGATCTTGTCGCCATAGTCATTGATCCAGCGATCAAACGGGGCGATTGAATCTTCATTCGAGTGTTTCGCGTTGATACCCAGCGCCATCACATCGCCCATGATTTCAAAGATACACCCGCATGAATGCCAGAGGAATAATCCGCCACCGCCGTGTACGATGTCAATCACGCGGCGATACTGCGGGAGGATGTGTTGGCGAACCGTCGTCGGGTTCGTCAATAGCGACGATTTGAAGCCGAGATCATCACCAAAACGGCAGGCGGCAAAACTCGCTCCATAGCGAGGCATGAATTCCGTCCAGATGGCACTCATCAGCTTTCCGATGGCTCGGAACATATCGGCATAGAGATCCGGATCGTCCACTTCCATGAACGGGAGGTATTCCATCCCAACGAGGCTTTCGGCCAGCTCGAACACACCATTGCCAACCCCGCCCACCGCTTTCATGCCGGGTGGTAGTGCGGCCACGAGGGCGTCCAGCCGGGGACGCGCGTGGCTCCAATAGAGGCGGGGTAGGTCATCCCATGGATAGGCATCGAAGTCCGCGCGAGACTGAATGGGACCTTGGCCGCCGCAAATGGCCATGTGCCCCGGCAGCGTCCCTCCGATACAGACTTCGTAAGACACCGTGTCGTAGGTCATCTTTTCAAAGAAGTGGCAATGCTGCCGAAAATACTCGGATTGATCCTTGGCGTCACCGCGCTCGAGATCAGCGAAACGTGCATCCAGGATCTTCTCCATTGATTTTGAACTGACAATGTGTTCGTAAAGCGGAAGCCGGGCAGGGCGCCTGTTTTGCATGACGTCAACAAAATGCCGGTAGTCTGGACTGAATATCATTTATATTTCCTCATCTAAACTCATTAATACCTCAATATGCGCTAACGGTATGTTGACCGATCAAGTTTTGTCAAGGATCTTGATCACGCAAAAAGAACATGACCGAACGGGTCACATCAATCACGGGATAGATCTCGGCCAGACGATGAACCTTGGCTAGATTTGCCGTTGCACGTTGTGATTTTCGATCACCCCGTCATTTTCCTTGAGAAAATAGATCAGGGTATCCGTATCGAGAAGATACATCAGAACCACTCCTGAACGCGTCGTGTGGTGTGATCGTTGCGTACATGGGCAACCACTTTATCAGCCGGTCGCGAATCGTCCCGGGAAATGGTTAACTCCCGTGATGAATATTCATGCGTAATGCATCCAATATCATGCATAAATCAAGGATTTCATTTTTAGGTAATCAGTAATCGGTGAACGACAACGGCGACGACAACGGATTACGATTAGGACAAGGAGAAATTTCATCAGACGTGAGATGCTCCCTCATTCGTTGCATTAACATGCTGGACGTGACGATATGAAATTGCTAGGCTGCATTCAGCCTCTTGTGCTTTTGCTGTTTGCTGCAACCGTGGCGGTCTGGAGCTTTTTTATGGGTGGGATTTTTGGGTTGATTAATCTGGATGGGGCTCCAATAGTCCCGCCGCATTTGGAGAATATGCGGCAGGCGATGGCGCATTGGGGTCCCGATGGCGGAGCGATCTGGCTCGACGATTGCGCTGGGCTTGGCAGTTTACTGCTTTTTGACACCCCCGAAGCCCGGCGTGAGAAGTTGCCGATGAAATCCAGTCGCGGGTTTGTTTTTACGGCCGAAGCCCGGCTCGATAACCGCAAGGAATGGTTTGCCGAACTTCATCTGGGCCATCATCAAGATCTTACCGATGGCGAGCTGATCTTGCGCGCCTATGAAACCTGGGGGCGGAACTGCCCGGACCACCTGCTGGGGGATTGGTCATTTGCCGTCTGGCATCCGGATGAAAAAGAATTGTTCCTGGCCCGCGATCATCATGGAAATACCGGCTTGTATTATTATGCCGATGCGCATCGCTTTGCGTTTGCCTCTGATCGCAACGCCCTGTTCGCGCTCGGCATTCCAAGACGGTTGAATGAGTTTTACCTGGCCTGCCTATTGATTTCATGGCCTGCGCATCATGGGGCGCAAACGATCGAACTGGACCTGCATCGGCTGCCGCCCGCCCATACCCTTTCGCTGAAAAACAGCACTGTTGCTGTTGATCAGTACTGGCGTCTGGAAGATGTCCCAGAAGTGCGCCTGAAAAATCCAGACGATTATGCGGAAGGTTTTTTGGAGGTCTATGATCGCGCCGTACGGGATCGACTGCGGAGTCAGCATCCGGCAGGCGTGACGCTAAGCGGCGGGCTTGATTCGGGTTCGATCGCCGCCTTGATGGCACGTGCACTGGGCGAGCAGGGGCAGCGACTCCCGGCCTACACGTCCGTCCCCCTGTTTGATGTCAGCAAGACCATTGGTGGTGATCGTTTTGGCGATGAGCTTCCTTTTGCCAAGGCAACTGCCGATTTTGCAGGAAATATTCTATTGCCGCAAAATCCGGTT
>DIZZ01000213.1 GCA_002428045.1 Verrucomicrobia bacterium UBA6015 | reverse complement strand
CACAGTTGCCGAAAGGACACAATCGTCCCCCTTAGTCCCCACCCTTACTCGGATACCCTTAGTCGTTCCCACTTCGTCGATCTTCCCTTAGTCCTATCCTAGAACCCCGCGTTTCTCCTAAGGAAAAGTTATAGACAAGCCGCTCCTTCAATCGTGCCTTTATGCACGATTATCGGCGGCGACCGCGGCCATCCTGGCGGGGCGGCTCGATCTGGAGGGCGCGGATCTTGCGGTAGAGTGTACTGACGTTGATGCCGAGTTCCGCAGCGGCGTTGCGCCGATTACCGTCATGCCGACGCAGTGCCTCGGATACCGATAGCTTCTCGACACGATCCAGGCGAAGGGGCTGATCAACAGCGGCAGCCGTCGTCCCCGGTTTCGGACGCAGCTCCGGCGGCAGATGGCCAACCTCGATCCGTCCTCCCCTGCAGAGCACGAAGGCCTGCTCGATGATGTTTTCCAGTTCGCGCACGTTGCCGGGATAATCATGCCGCATCAGGCAGGCCAGCACTTCGTCCGAGACACCGGCAATCTGCGGCAATAGGTCGAATAGCTGCTGCATCACCGAACTGCGACCGATGATATCCTCGAACCGGTAGCGGGCCTGCAGTTCCTTCTAGAGCTGCTCGATCTGCGTCAGATCCTTGAATGACTCCACACCGCCGGCGATGCTGCCGTCGCCATTCCTGAGCAGTGCCGTGGCAATTCGGATCGGAATTCTAGGGCCCTGCTGATTGACGATATGGGCCATGGCATTGAGAATCGGTTTGCCACGCGAAAGCGTCTGCCGCAGCGGACAGTTTTGCTCGCAGATGTCTGCCCGGAACACTTCGGAACAGGGACGCCCCAGCGCCTGGGCGCGCTTGACCCCCGTGATCCGCTCCGCCGCCCGATTGAAGGACGTGATGCGCCAGTCGCCATCGACCGTGAAAACACCCTCAGTGATCGAGTCCAGAATCGTCGATTCGAGTTCGCTAAAATCGTCACCTTGCTCCATTATTCCTGCTTTCATTTCGATAATAGACTGCAGACCGACAGTCAATCGTGCATAATGAGATGGTTCAAACTGCATTCGTGCAATAATGAGCGATTAAGTGCAATCATAAAACGATTAAGCGAGGGCGCCCCGCCAGGGAGGGGTTCGACGGGCGCGGCTCGCCCGGAGGTCTTCGCCCTACCTGCCTTTGCATGGACTTGTCATCCGTTCTCGTCGCCGGTCACCGATTCCAAAAATGAACTGACCCTCCTTTTTTCGCACGCCCCCCCCGGGGTGGTCGGCTTGGCACACCCTATGCTATGGATTATGGCGATGAAAGTGGCAATTCCAGAGTGGCAAGGCCGGGTCAGTCCGGTGTTCGACGTAGCGGGGCATCTGCAGGTTTTTGAGATCGATGGCGAAAGCGCCCGGCCGATCCACGCACTGGTGTGCGAGGAAGAAACCGTATCGAGCCGGGTGGCGCGACTGGTGGAAGCCGGTGCCACGCTGCTGATATGCGGTGCCATCTCTCGGCCGCTGGAGATGGCCGTCACCGCCGCCGGCATCCACGTGATTGCGCAGACCTGCGGGAACGTGCAGGACGTGGCCGTCGCCTATGCCAAGGGGCACTTGACGCTGGAGACATTCTGCATGCCCGGCTGCGGTCGCCAAGAACGCCGCTGTCACCGTCATGGCCGAGGAAATCTATAAAGTAGCACAGGCATCTTGCCTGTGCGCAGAGCAAAAGAAATTCGCACAGGCATCTTGCCTGCGCACAAACAAAGGAGGAACACAAAATGCCAGCAGGAAACGGAACAGGACCGATGGGAGCAGGACCGATGACAGGCCGCGCGGCAGGATACTGCGCCGGGCACACTGTGCCAGGGCACGCGAATCCAGTTGCCGTCGGTGGATTTCGCCTACGCCAAGGCTGCGGCGGACAAGTCGGCCGCGGACGCGGCATGGGAATGGGCTTCCGTGGCGGACGCCAATGCGGCGGCCGCTATGGCATGCAGCCCGTCGCCGCACCGTCAGCCCCGGCTCCTGAACAGGAGCACGCGATGCTGAAAACACAGGCACAGAACCTGGAATCCGCCCTGGCGGACATCCAGAAACGCCTGACCGAACTTGAGTTCGGGAAATAGGAACCCCATCCGCAGCCGGTTCAAAAACCGGTTGCGGATGGATGATTAAGAATACCAAACACGGAGGTATGTGATGCCAAGAGGTGATGGATCTGGACCGGCAAGCGCAGGCGCGCGACCCGGACGGGGTACAGGCATGGGTGCCGGGCGTGGACGCATGGGTGGATTTGGACTCGGTGCAGTCGGTGCCTGCGTATGTCCGAAATGCGGGCGGCAAGTCGCGCACCAGCGCGGGGGTCCCTGCACACAGTTGACGTGCCCGGACTGCGGCACGACCATGACAAGGGCACGCTAGTGAACAACACGTATCGACATCTATTCGGCCCGGTGCCGTCCCGTCGCTTGGGACGGTCACTGGGGGTCGATCTGACGCCGTTCAAGACGTGCAGTTTCGATTGCATCTTCTGTCAGCTCGGACGGACGACCGACAAGACCATCTTGCAGCGGGAATACGTCCCGGTCGACGAGGTGATCGCGGAACTCGACGCCTGGCTGGCAGCGGGCAACACGGCGGATTATCTCACGCTTTCCGGCAGTGGCGAACCCACCCTGAATTCAGAATTCGGCCGCGTCATTCGCCACTTGCACGAACGCACGACGATCCCCTTGGCATTACTGACGAACGGCACGCTGCTCGGGGATCCGCACGTGCAGATGGCGGCGGCCCAGGCAAATGTGGTCAAAGTCTCGCTCAGTGCGTGGGATGACACCTCGCTACAGCACGTCAACCGTCCCCACCGTTCAATCAAGTTCGACACGCTTTACGACGGCATCCGGAAATTCCGCAAAATATTCACCGGTGAACTCTGGATCGAGGTATTCCTTGTCTGGGGAACCAATTCTTCCGTCAGTGATGTCTTGAAAATAGCGGATCGGGTTCAGGCGCTTAATCCCACCCGAGTTCAACTGAACACTGCCGTTCGCCCCTCCTGCGAGGAGTACGCCTACGCGGTTCCTCTGCACAGAATGGATGATGTTGCCAAGCTGTTCAACCCGGCAGCCGAAATCATGGCGGAATACAGCAGCAACACATCGGCCAGCATTCAAGCCACTGAAGCGGATCTGGTGGGCATACTCGAACGACGCCCCTGCTCACTCGACCAGCTTTGCCGCGTCACTGGCCTGCACCCGAACGAAGCCTCCAAATACTTAGGCAAGCTCACGCATACCGGGCAGGTCCAAGAACATCATAAATCGGGCGAGGTCTATTTTTCCGGCGTGCATTCGCTACGTACACCATCCACATAGGAGACCAACACAATGAAAAAAACGAACGTTTTGATGATTGTCGCCGATGATCTGGGGATCTCCGATATTGGCTGCTACGGCGGTGAACTTTCGACGCCTAATCTGGACGCACTAGGGCGGAGCGGTTTGCGTTTCACCCAGCACTACTCGGCGGGCCGCTGCTGGCCGTCGCGCGCCTGTCTCCTGACCGGGCAATACTATCAACAAGTGCCGCAACATTCACCGGAGGGACCGTTGCCCGACTGGGGCCGCACGATTCCACACTACTTAAAACCCAAGGGCTACCGTTGCTACCACACCGGCAAATGGCATGTGAACCAAGTGCCGACCATCATCAAGCACGGCGGCTTCGACCGCTCCTACTACATTCGCGATTATGACCGCAACTTCGCCGTGCGCGATCATCAGCTTGATGACCAGCCGCTACCCCCCGCCGACCCGAGCTCGGGATACTACTCCAGCACGGCCATTGCCGGGTACGGACTTGATTTCCTCAACGAACATGAGAAAGATCATGCCGACAAGCCGTTTTTCCTTTACGTCGGCTTTATCGCCCCGCATTTCCCGCTGCACGCTCCCCGTGAGGATATTGATTTCTATCGCGGGCGATATGACGCGGGTTGGGACCAGCTTCGCGAAGAACGCCTGCAGCGGCTGCGTGCCGAAGGTCTCGTTTCATGCGAACTCTCCCCGCGCCAGCCGAAGGTGAAGCCAGCGTGGAATTTCACGCCCGCACAGTTGAACGAGCAGATCGGTCCAGGGGAAGCTTCGAACGCCTGCGCCTGGGATGAGCTGACAGACGAGCAAAAGCGCTTCCAGGCGCAGAAGATGGAAATCCATGCCGCCATGATTCATCGCATGGATCGCGAGATTGGCCGTCTGACCGACAAGCTCAAGGCAATGGGCGAGTATGACAATACCGTCATCCTGTTCGTTTCCGACAACGGCGCCAGCGCGGAGCAGATCATCCGGGGCGACGGTCATGACAAATCGGCCACACCGGGCACGGAGGAGTCCTACCTCTGCCTCGGTCCAGGCTGGTCGACAAACTGCAACACGCCTTTTCGCTATCATAAATCGTGGGTACACGAGGGCGGTATCGCCTCGCCGTTGATTGTCCATTGGCCTGCAGGCATTCCGGCGTCAGGCGGACGACGTCAAGCACCGAGCCACTTCGTCGATCTACTGCCGACCTTGCTTGATATCTGCGGTGCCGACGCCATACCCGAGTGGCGCAATCCAAACGCGCCACCGCTGCCAGGCGTCAGCCTGTTGCCGGTGTTTAACGAAGACCGAGAGATACCGCGCGATTTCATTTTCTTCAGCCACATCGGGCACCGAGCCATCCGCGTCGGCGACTGGAAGCTGGTGGCACTCAAGGACGGACCTTGGGAACTCTACGATCTGGCGACCGACCGCTCTGAACTTCACAATCTGGCCGATCAACAGCCAGGAAAAGTGACCGAGCTTGAAGCACTGTGGGAAACAAACGCAAATCTTTACGAAACGCAATCTGGTGAGCAAAGGAAATGACTCGCCGCAAGGCCAGAATCGGCAAAAACGTCGGCAACCCCTACTGGGGCTGCCCCTCCTACCCCGACGGCAAAACCATGCTCCCGGCGGAGACACAAAAACAGAGGCAAACATGAACGCGACACATGAAGACGAATACTTCGGGCGGATGAACGATCCGACGGCATCGGCCTCCATCAAGGGTATCTGCGGCGACGAGATGGAATTCTATCTCGTCATCCGCGATGACCGGATCGAGGATATCCGCTATTACACCAACGGCTGCGGCAATACCCGTTCCAGCGCCCATGCCGTGGCGCGCCGGGCACAGGGGCGCAGCATCAACGATGCCTTGTCGATCAGCGCGGGCGAGCTGATCCGCAGCGGCGAATGCGAACCGCAGGCCGGGCGCCACTGCGCGATTCTGGCGGTCACCACCCTCTACCGTGCCATCGCCGATTACCTGCTGACTCCTTGAGGGTCCAACATGGGCCAAATTCAAAACAATAACAGAAAGCAAAGACAATGAAAATATTGATCATCTTCAATCGTGAACCGTACGACAACACCGACGTGACATGGAACGGACTGCGTCTGGCTGGGAAGCTCCTAGAGAACGGGCAGGATGTCAGGATCTTCCTGATGAACGATTCGGTGGATATGGCACGGGATGCTTGCAAGCCATCCGCCAACTATGACCAGGATCTTTCAGGTATGCTTAAGGAATTGATCGCCCAGAAGGTGCCCGTGAAAGTTTGCGGAACCTGCATGGCACGGTGCGGGATTTTCAAGAACCATCCCTATTTCAACGGTGCCGAAAAGGCCACGATGGCGGATCTGGCCCAGTGGGTGATTGACAGCGATAAGGTCGTGACCTTCTGAAACGATTGGACGGGTAATGAAGACGGCGTTTGAATGTATTCCCTGTTTTGTACGCCAGGCGTTTGAGGCGGTGGAAATGTCGGTCGGCAATGGGCCGCAGCGCGAGCCGCTGATGCGGCGTCTGCTGCATGAGATTACCGAGGCCGACTGGTCGGTGATGCCGGTGACCGTGGCGCAGCGTATGCAGCGAACGGTACGCGAGGTGACCGGCGTCGCGGATCCCTACCGCACGCTGAAGAACCTGATGAACCGGACCGCACTGGATTTATTGCCCGCGCTGACCGAGGCCATGCGCCAACAGCCGGATCCGCAGGAGGCCGTGGTGCGACTGGCCGTCGCGGGCAACCTGCTGGATGCCGGTTCCAAGAACCGGCTTGAGCCGCATGAGCTCGAGGAACACCTCAAAACGATCTGGGATCTGCCGCTGGCAGGATCCCCCGCTGATCTTTTTGCCGCCGCGCAGGAAGCCGAACGCATTCTCTATCTCGCGGATAATGCCGGCGAGATTGTCTTCGACCGACTGCTAATCGAGGCACTGCCAAGCGGCAAGACCACCGTCGCCGTGCGAGGGACTCCAGTCATCAACGATGCCACGCTGGAGGACGCCGACATCGCCGGCATCGGCGAGGTGGCCACCGTGATCACCAATGGCTCGGATGTGCCGGGCACGCTGCTGGAAGAGTGTTCCTATGCCTTCCGCCAGCAATTCGATCAGGCCGACCTGATCATCTCCAAAGGCCAGGGAAACTACGAGACGCTCTCGGAGTCAACCCGCAACATCTTCTTCCTGCTGACCGTCAAATGCCCCGTCATCGGGCACGACATCGGTGCGCCCGTCGGCACCATGGTCTGCAACCGCGGAAAATTCGCGAAATGAACTCACTGAAGGGACGGGTGGTTGCGATGCACATCAGAAAAGAAGTGAATCCGTTTATAGTAGCATCTATGCTAACGGGTATATTGCTGACATTGGCGCTGTGGGGACTGCGGTGCTGTACGCCCGTCGTCGCGGCCGCATCCGGCGGGGCCGTTAGCGCGTTGCTCTCCGGTTATTTCCTATATTTCTTCAGGGATCCTGAGCGTACCCCGCCTTCCAATCCTTGCGCTGTGGTCTCTGGTGCCGACGGGGTTGTGGCGTCGATTGAGCGCCTGCAAGAAAGCGAATTCCTGCATGCCGATTGTGTCCGTATCAGCATCTTCCTGAGCCTGTTCGATGTCCATGTGAATCGTGCCCCGATCAGCGGGCAATCGACATTCAAAGGGTATTTCCCTGGGAAACGGTATTTCACCTTCCAGGAAAAGTCCTCCCAGTTCAACCAGCACAACACAATCCTGATCGAAGGGGATCGTATCCGTTGCCTCGTGTATCAGATCGTGGGACCGGTCTGCCGCCGGGTCGTCTACTGGCTGCCGCATGATTGTCCAACCCCCGTGGCTGTCGGCGAGCGGATCGGCATGATGAAATTCGGATCGCGCATGGATATCTACCTACCTGCCTCCGATGTTATTGCCGTGGTACATCCGGGTGATCGTGTCCGGGCTGGAGAAACCGTCATTGCAAAGAGGAAGGGAATATCATGCTGAATGTAGCCGTGCTGGGTGCCAGCAACAAACCATCCCGTTATAGTTACAAAGCCGTGATGCTGCTGAAGGAAAAGGGATTCAGCACGTACCCCGTGCATCCGCTGCTTGAGGATATCGAGGGGATTACTGTGTACAAATCCCTATCCCGGATTCCGGTTCGATTGGACGTGGTGACCCTCTATCTCGGCGCTGCGAACCAGCAAGGCGTGATGGATGAGATAGTAAACAGCCGCCCGCACCGCGTGATCTTCAACCCCGGTGCCGAGAACCCGCCTTTCGCGGAACGACTGCGTGGGGAGGGCATCGAACCGCTGGAAGCCTGCACACTGGTCATGCTGCAGACGGGCCAGTTCAGCCTTGAATAAAGTGGCGGATGATCTCCTCTTGCGTTAGCACATGCGTAATGGCACCTTTCTCATCCGGAATGAGGATCTTGTATTCGTGCGCCCGCTTCATTCGCGCGAGAGCCTCCTTGAGCGAGGCTTTGGCGGGAATCAGCAGGGCAGGCTCGAGCCTGATATTTGTCAGTGGCGTATCCTGCGGGCGTCCATCGGCCAACGCATCGAGAATCACGGCGGCGGTTATCATGCCGAGCGGACGATCCTGGCTATCCAGTACCGCGCAGGCGTGGATGTGCTCCTCGGCCAGCAGTCGCAAGGCATCGTGCAGGGTATTGCCAAGATGCAACGAGAAAACGCCGGCTAGCATGATGTCCTGGACGAGCGGCTCCGGAGCCTCCCCGAAGAGGCGATCCGTGAACCGGACATACCAGGCAGCCGATTGGACCTGGATGATGTAGGCCAGCGCGATGATCAGCGCGATTTCCGATCCCTGTTTCCCAAACGCGGTCATGGCAATCGCCAGGGCGATGGAAAGGTTGCGCATGACCGTGCCATAGACCAGAGCAATCGCGTCGCCGCGGCTGAAGAACAGGCGTCCGACCAGGGTGCTGATCACAAAGTTGATCGCATAGAGTAGCACCAGAGGAATGATCAGTCCTGCCAGCACGGCAGGGTTCGCGGCAATTGACTGTGCTTTGAGTGCCATGGCCACGAAAACGACGCCTACCACGCCGAGGGTGGATAGTGGGGGAAAGACCGGCTTGATATCCTTCTGGTAATGGGCCTGGCCGTAGGTTCGGAGCAGCAGTTGCTGGGTGATGTTACCGAGCACTAACGGTAGAAGCACCACCACCAGGATTTGCTGGAAGATCTTGCCCAGCGGGATATCGACGACGGCCCCCATCAGGAGCTTGATTGCCACCGGGGTCAGCACCGAGCCGATCAGCAGGCCGAACACGGTGATCTTGATGGCGGCCGCCACGTTCCCGCGGGCCATGCCAGTCCACGAGATCGTCATGCCTGAAGTCGGCAGCAGGCTGGCCAGCAGCAAGCCCAGCGCGGCATAGGGGGAGTCCGGGAAAAAGAGTTTCCCGATCAGCAGGGCGCAGAGCGGGATGACCGTGAAGTTAAGAAGCTGCGTCACGACCTGGACCTTCAGGTCCCCGCCCTCCACGATCTTCCTGAGCTGGAGGGTTACCATCATCGGATAGACCATCAGGAACGTCAGCGGCATGATCAGCAGCTTGAGCGGTGACGCATCAATCTGCAGGCCGGTCACGAAACCGGCGAGCATCATCAGCGGGATCACCACGGTCAGGTTCTTCTGGAGAAATGAAAGGCGTTTTATCATGAGGATTCCTTCGGTGATCGAATCGAGTATCAGATCGCAATAGTACTGGGTTTCATGGCGTATGATGGAATTGCCGCTGAATCCCTGTTGAGAAAGAAAGCCCGCCGGACGAAGGGCTCGTCCGGCGGGCAGGTCATCATTACTTTTTGAGCACCGCCTTGAGGACGGCATCCTTGTCCATTTTCTTCGAGCAGAAGAACCAGTCCTGGCAGACCATATCTTCCTTGCCATCCATGCGGTCCTTGGCAGTCCCGCAGGAGCCGGCAGGGCCGATGATGACGTCGTCGCCCGGACGCCAGTCGGCCGGGGTGGCGACATTGAAGGCGTCCGCCGTCTTCATTGCGATCAACGCCCTATAGATCTCGTCGAAGTTCCGCCCGAGACTCAGCGGATAGTAGATAATGGCGCGAATGAGGCCCTTCGGATCGATAAAGAATACCGCACGAACCGCCTTCGTAGTGTCCTCGCCCGGCTGGATCATGCCGTACTTCTTCGCCACTTCCATCGTGATATCCTCGATCAGCGGGAAGTTGACCTCGACATCCTTCATGCCGCGATACTCGATCTTCTCCTTGATCGTGCGCAACCAGGCGATGTGACTGAAAAGCCCGTCAATCGAAAGCCCGACGAGCTTGCAACCGGCCTCCGCGAACTTCACCTCCATGGAGGCGAACGTGATAAACTCCGTAGTGCAGACCGGCGTAAAATCAGCCGGATGGCTGAACAGGATCACCCAACTGCCCTCGAACTGCTTCGGGAAGTCAATTTCCCCCTGCGTGGTCACCGCCGTGAAGGCCGGCGCTTTATCCCCGATGCGGGGGATTGATACGACGTGTGTCGCTTCCATGGTCATGTTCCTTTCCTTGTTGTTTATGCCTACTCGAAATCGGCAGCGCTGCTGTTTGCGCTGATGCAGTTCAGGATCGAGAATGCCCGCGGATCGCTGATGGAATAATGCATTTCCTTGCCATGACGGCGTGCGGACAAGAGTCCGATACGACGCATCTGGTTCAGATGCTGCGAAACCACCGCCTGCGGGAAACCGGTCTCGGTTATCAGGGCGTGTACCGGCACATCCTGCGACCGCTCTAGGATCTCGATAATCCGCAAGCGTTGCGGATGCGCCAGCATTTTCAGGATCTGGGCCGCACGCTCCAGCGTTTCAACCTTCAGGTGCCCCTGCCCCAGACGTTTATGAATCGATTGCATAACGGTTTCCCATGACTTCGCCAACCACCGGCACCACGCCAATCAACGTTAGGCTGCTTAATATATTAACATATTATGATATGTCAATACTAATACAACTTGTGGCGCCTAATAAATAGGGACAGGCAAATAATATGAGCGAACTGCGAAACCTCACCTGGGGCGATATCGTCGCTGGCCGCCTGCACCTGCGCACCGCTGGTGACGAAAACCGCGACCTCGAAATCCCGCCCGAACTCCTGCCCGTCCTCGACTACGGCAAAGTCCGCTGTCCGTCCGCCGACTACATCTTCCAAGGCCGCAACGGCATGGCACCCCTCAGCACCCGCATGATCGAACTCACCATCCGCCGCGCCCGCAACGCCGCCGGCATCCTCAAACCCGTCACCGCCATGACCCTCCGGCACACCTACGCCGTCCATTGCCTCGAAAACGGCGCATCCATNNATCCATCCGCGATCTGCAGCAGGCACTCGGGCACCAACACATCAAGGACGGGCGAAAAATCTTTCGCCCATTCAACACCCGCTGCATCCTGCCAGCCAACCTCGAAAGCCCCCTCGACCCCATAAAACGCAAGCAACGCAATGGAATAAATAGGGACAGGCCAAT
>DIZZ01000211.1 GCA_002428045.1 Verrucomicrobia bacterium UBA6015 | reverse complement strand
TACGTCATGGCCTATGATTCCTTCAATGGGGAAAAACCCTACCGGTCAGAATCACTAATGGTTCGCTAGTATTTCCGGGTTCGTGTGCTCAACAATCGAGCCGCCATGGCTCCATTATTTGCAAAACAATCGGTCAGGAATTGTAATGCGCCACAAACCGACGTGAGTTCCTTTGGAAACGTGCCGAGTCATTTTCTGGCTAGATGTTGCCCTCAGGCAATTGACGTGATGACGGTTCGAGAACTTGGTGTGAGAACTCGCACGTCCCGATCCCAGCCTGACAGTTCGTCAAGCAGAGCCCTGCGACAATCGGCGCATCCCAAATCCTCTACCCGGTTTATGAGTTCATAAGGATCCTCATCCAGGTGTGTCATCAGGGTCGGGGCCAGCCCGTCATCCTGCCGTTCCGCCGCCAACTTCCAGCCATCCTTGACAATCATGCACCAGTCGCCGCGCTCGGAGAAAACGGCCGGGCAGGTTTTATCCGTCTCACCGCGCAGGAAGGGAGCAATACTGATTCCATCCACGCTTTCCACCGGATCAAGTCCCGCCAATTCAAGGCAGGTCGGCATCAGATCAATACCCGACACCAAGCCATCCGTCACCCGTCCGCCCGGCAATCCCGGCGCAGATACAATCAGCGGGATCCCCGCCGACTCCTCATGCGGAAGGCATTTGTTCTTGAGTCCATGGCTGCCCTGCATATCGCCGTGATCCGAGGTAAAGACAACGATCGTATGATCCGCCACACCCAGTCGATCAAGCGTCGCCAGAAGCCGCCCGACATTGGCATCGATCTGGGTACACATGGCATTGTAGAGGCGGATGTACTCATCCAGATGGTTGCCGTAACGCTGAAAATCAGGATCGTTCTCCACCGGCTGCGGACTCCGCGGCGAGACCGTCGGCGTGAATGGATTAATATCCTGGCAATTCGGTCGGCGAATGATCTTCCGTCCTTTATACAGCGCCTCATACGCTGGCGCAGGTTGCTCAGGATAGTGCGGTGCCTGGTAGGACATCATCAACATGAACGGCTTGTCCCTGCCCGCCAGCAGCTCAAGCTCAGCGATGGCGATGTCGGTGGTCACATCCGTACGGTGATAATCGTACCGGTGCTCCCTGTCCTGCTCATCATAGAAGCAGACATCCTTGTAGAAACCGTTATAGCACTGATACCCCTTGAAACGCTGGAAGCCCCCGCGTAATCCGACGGGAATCGGGCAGTTCCCATTGCCACCCAAATGCCACTTCCCGACCCACGAGGTCTGATACCCGGCGGCATTAAACGCATCGGCAAAGGTCGTCGTCCCGTCCGGCAACGGATCGCCATTGTCGCGAACCCCGCACCGGCTGGTATATTGGCCGGTCAGCAGCGAGCCTCGGAATGGACCACAGACGGGATCGTTGGAATAACAACGGCGGAACAAAACGCCGCGCTGCGCCAATTGATCCAGATGCGGTGTCTCGACATTCGGATTGTCCATGCATCCGAGCGCATACCGATTCTGCTGGTCGGTAAAGATAAAAAGAATATTCGGTGGTGTCATTTTCCCGTTCTTTACACTATTCAAAGGCCAATTCAAAACGGCACTGCGCATTGACATCAGACGAAAACACGAGGTCGAGCAGACCTACGTCTCCCCTGCGCTTGCGAATCACGGCTCCGTCACAACGCAACGGGTTCTTCCCATTGTCGGCCATGGTCAACACAAACGCTTCGCCGCCAACAACATCCACCTTGCCTGAAAACATGTTTCGCGTGCCAGACCATTTGAGCTCATGACATTCCATCATCCCCTGCATAATATGCCGGTTGGTGGAAATCACCTGCGGTTGTGCCTCGACCTTGCGCAAGGAAACCATGGCGGACTCGCCCCCTCTCAGCTTGACCGACAGCTTACCGGTGCCAGCAAGCACACCAAGATACGCCTGCGTCCAAAACTCAAAGGCATGATAACACGCATCCGGCTCAAGCCCCAAGGAACCCGTCGACGCCTGGTCTCCCGACAACGGGGCAACAATCGACGACGCCGTTTCCTGATTGTTGATCAGCATGACCTGCATCCAGGACTCCGTCACCTTGTAGGCATAGACCGAGGGGTGCGCGCCACCGGTCAGCATGTCAACCGGCCGAGGCGACTGGGTACCGCCCAGCATCGGGAACAGCCGCGTGACATCATAAAACATCTCGTCAGTCATACTGCCAATGGAGGTACCAATCTCCAACCGTCCGGAAATGAATCCCATGATCGTCAGGAACGTGCGTCGTTTGTAGGCATCGATCGGCTTGCCCTCCATGGTAAACGATTTTCCGTCCGGATAATATAGAAACACGCTGCGGGCCTTGTACCAA
This sequence comes from Verrucomicrobia bacterium UBA6015, assembly GCA_002428045.1. Classification (GTDB taxonomy): domain Bacteria; phylum Verrucomicrobiota; class Kiritimatiellia; order UBA8416; family UBA8416; genus UBA8416. Next base: position 901 of record DIZZ01000211.1, on the reverse strand, counting down.
CGTAACCCCATGCGCGAGGCCATCTCGGGCTCGAAGTGACTGGCATCCCCCCAGACCCGCTGGATGTCCACAATCCCAGCTGTGGAGTCAAGGCGAGGGGCGTCCTCGTGCGTGGCTCCCCCAAGATTACGTTCGTGTATAAAGGCATCCTTGCCGAGTCCTTCGCGACAAAGCCGGAACATCTCCCGATAGGCGGCTGTCGTTGTAAATCGCGTATCCGCGAACCCTCCGTCCTTGGCCCAGGCCGTCTCTGGATAGTCGAACTTGATCCCCTTCAGTCCTGCCTTGCGCAACCGCTGCCACACGGCCAGGCAGTGAGCCCGGAACCGGGGATGGGTATAGTCATAACGGACAAACGGCCGGTGATGCGCATGCGGATAATGCAGCCGGCTGATATCCTTGTTCAGCATCCAGTCCGGATGCGCGACCGCGAAATCATTCGACGGCATGCTGCTTTGGAAATAGGTAAAGGGGATGCCTCCAAGATCCGCTACCGCTTTGCAGAATTTCTCGAATGTCTCATAGGGTTTCCGGAGCGAGCCGACCCCCTCTCCTCTGGCCTGTCCATCACCAGGGCCGTAAGCAGACCAATGCGCATCATCCCACCAGCCCTGCTGGGTGTCACCGAAGTTATTATAGCAGTAGGTATCGGGCTCCAGACGCACCGCCAGCGGCGTGTACTTCATCAATCCGCGATCCCGTGCCAGCGCCGTCTGCTCCACCAAGCCTGGTGAGTTGTTGATCGGCTTGCCTTCCCCAAGATTCTGCGTTGAAACCATCCAGCCGCATAGCGTCGGGAAGTCGTAGACATTCGGATTTGCATTATTGGCGTCCCGCAAGGCCTGTCCGTAGGCATCAAGTGCGTCGAACGGATCGCGGGTTACAAAATCGAGATAGGCGG
>DIZZ01000122.1 GCA_002428045.1 Verrucomicrobia bacterium UBA6015 | reverse complement strand
GGCTTATCTAAGTGCCATTCGTCACTAGAGCGCGGTCTCAAACTAGCCAAGGGACAGTCCGACTTCAGTCTAGGTTCTTGTGGAGATATCGGTGCAGGTGCTGCCGTGTAACTTGCCAGTGGCTCACAAACCCTGCCTGCAGCAGCAGTGATCGCATAAGGCTCAACTCTTAAGGGTACGTGTTGCTCTAGGAGGAATTTGCAGATCGCGGCCATTTCTTCGTCCGCGAAACGATACATGCCGTCTTTGCCATTTCTGTCTTTATTACTGCTAAAGAATGATGCAGTTTTCTTGTGTCGCGTTACGATTCCTTGAATCCGCGCAGGAACCTGGTCGGCCTTGACCACTTCCGGCACTTCAGTATCCCTCTTTATAGTTCCATCATCGGATATGGAAACGAGAATTTCAAACGGGCACTGTAACTAGGATTGACGTTTGGTCGGGTGTTTTGATAGAGTCATCACCATGAAATTACAAAAACTATTGCCACTCGGGGTTGCGTTGCTGCTGGCGGTCTCCTGCCGGCAGCAGGATTTGCGGGAAATAACGCTGCATGTGCCGGATATGCATAACGAGGCCTGTGTGCAGATCGTCATGCAGCAGGCGCTGGGGCGCGTGCCGGGTATTCAGCCCCGTTCGATCGCCTTGGATCCGCAGCAGCGGATCATCCGGCTGACGTATGACAGCCTGCTGTCGGCAGACAAGAATTTTGAATATGCAATCTCACGGGCTGGCTTTGCTGTCAACGATATTCCCGCTGACGAGAAAGCCAGGGCCGCCCTGCCGCCGGAAGCAAGAAAGCCGGAAGTAAAAACGCCGTGACTGCACTGATCGAGATGTTTCTCGATTATATCATTCTGGAGCGAGGCTTGAGCGATCGCACGCGGGAAGCCTATGCCGCTGATCTGACGGGACTGGCTGCCTTCCTGGCAGGATCGGGAATTCTCAGTGCGAATGCGGTGGCCCGTGACCACGTCGTTGATTATCTGGAGTCCTTACGAGGGCGGGGGCTCAGCGTTAGCTCCATCTCGCGTCAGCTTGTGGCAATTAAGGTCTTTTTCGCTTATCTGCTGCGCGAGGGGCTGGTGGCCACGAACGTCACGGCGGTGATGGACTCCCCGCGCCTGTGGAAGGTATTGCCGGACATGCTGTCGATGAGCGAGGTCGAACAACTGCTGGCGGCACCTGCCGGGGACTCGTTGGTGGCGGTGCGGGATCGGGCTTTGCTGGAGGTTTTTTATGCCACCGGGATGCGGGTTTCCGAGCTGTGCGACATCAAGCTGGATGATTTGCATTTCGAGGAGGGCTACATCCGCTGCATCGGCAAGGGGCGCAAGGTGCGGGTCATTCCCTGTGGCCGTGCAGCGCAGGCCGCTGTGGATCGGTATTTGCTGACGGTACGTCCAACGCTCGAGAAGCAGGGGGCGTCGCGCGTTATGTTCCTGACCGTGCGTGGCGGTGCGTTTACACGTCAGCGACTATGGCAGATTGTTCAGGAGTACACCCGGCTGGCCGGTATTTCCAAAGCGGTTTCCCCGCATACGTTGCGGCATTCGTTTGCCAGCCACTTGCTGGAGAATGGGGCTCCGCTGCGGGTGATCCAGGAAATGCTGGGGCATGCCGACATTGCCACGACACAGATCTATACGCATGTGGATTCGCAGCGCCTGCGGGGTGTCCACCGTCAGTTTCATCCGCGTGCATAAAAAGAGGGTAGGGGATCATGGCGTGTGGCAAAGGAATAACCATGTTGTTGCGATCAAATCCGTATAAAACGCTGGAGCGGGCGCTGGGCTATCGGTTTCGAAACCGTGACCTGCTGGAAAAGGCACTGGTGCATCCCTCATACCGTTATGAAACCGATGGGGTCGATGAGGATAACCAGCGTCTGGAGTTCCTCGGGGATGCCGTTCTGGGCATGTTGGCGGCCGCCCACTTGTTTGATGCCCATCCTGACAAGCCCGAAGGCGGACTGACTATGCTCCGTAGTCAAGTGACCAGTGGCAAGGCGCTGGCCGGGATTGGCGAGGCCATGGGATTGGGTGAGTGCCTGCGGATGGGGAAGGGGGAGGAACGTTCGGGCGGTCGCCGCCGGGCGTCCAATCTGGCAGATGCCGTCGAGGCACTGATCGGGGCGTCATGGATTGATGGCGGGATGAAGGCGGCAGAGAAGGTGTTCAGGCAATTGATCCTCCCGGCAGTGGAAGGGCTTGGCGGGGATGTAGCCGCAGGCAATCCAAAGGGGATGCTGCAGGAACTCTGCCAGTCGCATTGGAAATGCTCGCCGACCTACACGCTGCTGGCGACCGAAGGACCCGCTCACGAGGCACTGTTCACAGTCGAAGTGCGTCTGCCGGACGATTCCGCCTGGACCGGGCAAGGCGCCGGCAAGCGGGCCGCCGAAACCGCCGCCGCAAGATCGGCACTCGACTCGCTGGCTCAGTCTGCCGTATAGTGCATGAGTAACGGTATCGGCTACAAGATGAAAATCCCCAAGCGGGATCTGCGTCCAGCGGAAGATACGGGGTATATCGCCGCGAACGGTCATCAGGTCATGCATGTGGCGTTCGACATGACAGCCCTTGAGTTTTTCAAAGCCTTCCCGGAACTGCCGGCTTAGCGCATCCATCTTGCTTTCCAGGGTTTTGCAAGAGCCTCCAGTAGTCCGCAGACGGTCAGCTCGTGCAGAAATCCCCCCCCCACAGCTATCACAGACCCAATCCGAGGTTCTCACGCTGCTCGGTGTTTCAAAAATGAGTATCAATAATTTCCCGGATATCAGGCTAGCAATCTGAGGAATGTGAGTTATGGTTGTTGACGGGTCAGAATTAGGCTATAGTCTTTGCCGTTATGCGAAAACGAATCATGATTTTGGATGCCTACAACATTCTGCACCGGACGCCTGCATGGCGCTCGACGCTTGCGGAATCGCTTGAAACCGGGCGCGATGCGCTGCTGGCCTATTGCCGGCGGTGGATACAGCAGCGCGGGGATGTATGGTTGTTCATTGCCGTTTTTGACGGGGATTCGTCAATAACGCCCGGTCAGACCTCCGGTGGCCCGGGCGTTCGTGTGGTCTTCAGTGCCTCCGGGCAGGCGGCGGATGACCGTATCCTGGATATCCTGACCGAATTTGGCGATCCATTTGATTATGTGGTGGTGTCCGATGATCGCTATGTCATGACCCGTGCCAAATTGCTAGGGGCCGCCATCATGACGGCGGCGGCCTTTGTGAACGTGTTGCAGGGAACCCAAGGCACGCAGGCATCGGCAGCCCCCGGAATGCCGTCCCGGCGTCATACGGATCCGGATGACGCATTGCCATCGGGCGTGGCCCATGATATTACCGAGTCACTGCGCCGCTTATGGGGAGGTTGACGGGATGCGTGAACCGCTTTTAGTGATTGCGGAAATCCAAGCCGCCGATCGTCCGGAGGTTGCGTCCTTTGCCGTGTGGGACGCGGCGGGGAAAGCCGGCCACGAGGCGACGCTCTGTTCGTCCGGCGCGCTACGTCAGGCGCTGCCCACAAGCGGGGTTTGCGTTTATTACGGTACCGTTCCAGACGATGTGATTGACTGGTACGGCTGTCCGGTGATCGGCCTCGACGATCTGGCGATGATCCTCCTGCCGCAGAATCCAAGAACAGACCTAGTTGCGCTGGCGGAATTACTGAACGTCAAGGTCAAGGGGACGGGGCCGACCGCCACCTGCGAGCGGATTGCGCGCTTGTTCACGGCCTTGCGCCGTCGGGCGGAAGCCTTGCCGCTACCGGTTATCTACGAGGTTGCCACCGTGTTGCAGGGCCGGCGCTGCCAATCCCTGAAACGGCTGTTCGATCAGCTTCTGCTTCAGCGTGAATTGTCCGCGAAAACAGGGGATCGGCACGACGCCTGCAGTCTTTCCGAGGTCGTTCCGCCGGATCAATCCCCCGCCTGTTCGCGGCCGCCGACACCGGACGTCCTGCAACCGCTGCCGATGGAGGCGGTCGACGATTTGCTTGGCCTGGGCGGCATGTTCGCCCAGGCGTTCCCGATGTATGAGTTTCGTGAAGGACAGTTACAGATGGCCCATGGCGTGGTTGATGCCTTCAACAGCGCCTCACACCTGATGGTCGAGGCAGGCACCGGCACCGGCAAAAGCCTGGCCTATCTGGTGCCTGCCGTGCAATGGGCGCTACTCAACAAAACCCCGGTCGTGATCAGTACCAACACCAAGAATCTTCAGTCGCAGCTTTTCGAGAAGGATCTCCCGTTGATCCGTTCCGTGACCGGGCTGGATTTCAAGGCGGCGCTCATCAAGGGACGCTCGAATTACCTTTGCCTGCGCAAACTGGTCTATCTGCTGGACCATGCCTCGTTTGAATTACGCATCGGGCAGCATGAGCTGACCGCCTCTGTCCTCGTCTGGATCACCCAGACGCAAACCGGCGATCTTTCGGAACTCTCCGGCCTGGATGCCCGAGGCAGTGCGCATTACGCTTCCTTGCTGGGCTCCAGTGCCGAGGAATGTGCCGGTCGCAACTGTCCGCATTACCGCCACTGTTTCCTGCGACGCGCACGGTCGAAATCGATGGCGGCCGACATCGTGGTGGCGAATCATGCGCTGGTCTTTGCGGAAATGCAGGAGAAAAGCCAGGCAATCCCCCCGCATGGCTATCTGGTGCTGGACGAGGCCCACAATCTGGAAGAGGCCGCGACGCGGCATTTCTCGATCGAGGTATCCAGCGCCCGTCTCCGGTTCCTGTTGCGCCGGGTGGGGAGGGTACGCACGAAAGCCCGGACTGGACTGCTGGGATCCTTCCTGCACCAGCTTGCCAATCGGGGAATTTGCCCCGATCCAGCGGTCTGCAGCGTGCTGGAGGAGCTGTGCCAGAAATTGAACCGTGCGTCCGAAACCATTGAACAGGCACTGGAGCCTTTCTTTGGCGCATGTGCCGGACTGCTGCCTGCATCCGGCGGGGGCATGCGCCGCCTGCAGCCGGATATCAAGGAGGGCGCCGAGTGGGGCAAGGTGCATGAATGCGAGCAGGTGCTGCGACAGAAGATCGCGGTTGCCGTTGAAACCCTGGGCAGCCTGATCGAGCGCCTGGAGGATATCGATGCCGGTACGCTAGGGTTCAATGCGGCCTTTATCAATGACTTTGACGCCATGCGCTCGGGATTTACCGAGCAGCGGGATGATATCGCCTTCATGCTGGATCTCGATGCGCCTGGCATGGTTTTCTGGGTCGAGGCGGACGACCGCTCCATGCACACCGCCCGGCTCATGGCAGCCCCGATTGATGTGGGGGATCGACTTCATGCGTCGCTTTACCTGCAGAAGTCGTCGATCATCTTCACCTCTGCCACGTTGTCGGTCCGTGACCGTTATGAATTCCTGATGAAGCGGCTCGGGCTTGACCGCATCGAGCACGGACGCCTGCACACGTTGAACGTGGGGTCGCCGTTTGATTATGCCCGCCAGTCGGTGCTGATGGTGCCGATGTTCCTGCCCGAACCGACGGCATCCGACCAGGCGTATGACGCAGCCCTTGGCGCCTTCCTTGCCAAATTATTCCGGCGCACGCGCGGCCGCGGCTTGAGTCTGTTCACCAGCTACACCATGCTGCAGAAAACCACGGCGGCGGTACGGGAGCTGCTGCACGACTGTCCGATCAGCGTGCTCGCACAGGGGGAAAGCGCCTCGCGCGAGGATCTTACCGAGCAATTCCGTACGGACGTCAGTTCTGTCCTGATGGGGACGCATTCGTTCTGGGAGGGCGTGGATGTGGTGGGCGAGTCGCTGTCCTGCGTGGTCCTGGCGCGGCTGCCCTTCGCGGTGTTCACCGATCCGGTGGTGGCAGCCCGCTGCGAGGCGCTCGAGGCCGCCGGGCAGAGTGCGTTCAGCGGATTTTCGCTACCGAATGCGGTGATCCGTTTCCGGCAGGGATTCGGTCGCCTGATCCGGCACCGCAAGGATCGCGGGATCGTGATCGTGGCCGACCGGCGCATGATGACGCAGCGCTACGGGCATTGGTTCCGCAGCAGTGTGCCGGTTCCTGCCGTCAAATGCTTCGACGAGGACGCCATGCTGGATGCCGTCGAGGCATTCCTGGCTGGCGAATAGACCGGTTTGTCTAAAACTTGGCCATTTTGTCTGCACCTACGCTGAATATTATTCGGTCATGCTTGCAGAAATAGATGCAAATATAGGTTGATTACTACTCATGTATCTGTTACAAGTCGAATCATAAACGTGTAGTACACGAGGAGATGTAATGAATGTTTTCAAAGTCGATTCAAAACACACTGCAAACATGTCAATACAACGCATCATTGCCAGTGGGTTCCTGCTCGGGATTCTCGCCTATGCCGCCTCCAGTATGGCGCATGAATCGCCCGAGATTAAGACAACCGAGGTATCGTCTACGTCAAGTGACACGTCACAAGAGCTTTATCGCCTCATGTTTGAGGCTAGGATGATTGATCCCCTTGCCTATCAATACGCGATTGAAAATGGAAAACTGCCGGGTGATTTCACGCTTCAGAATTCAAGCATCCCGCCAGAAAAAAAGGATACATGGAGCGATCTCTACGCAAAAGGGATTGTCTCGGCCGCAGAACTGGTTCAGATTCTGGGTGAAGGCCGGTTGGACGATCTTTCGCCAAGGGAGATGCATGCATTTGAGGATCTTGCCCCGGTATACGAACCGGATAAGACCAGACGTATTCGCTACGACGTTCGCAAGAAACACATCATTGTTGATCTGATCCGCCTGGAACATGAGCAGCGTCGGCAGGTCGATGTTCAGCGTCAAGCCGGTATTGAAGCGGCCAAGCGCCTGGGGATGCCAGGGGGCGACGGCGAAAAGCTGAAAAACTCGGCAATCACGGGGCGTAGTGCCAATGGGTTTCCGATCTACGCCGTTTCGCACAATCGGCAGTCCGCAGAAGAAATCGAAGCCGATACCACATGGGGAACTTTTGATGAGTGGGCCTTTAATCTTTCCGGCGCCGGGGTCAAGATCGCTTTGCGTGATATCCATCTGTCAACCACCAACCATCAGGAATTCGGAGTGCAAAGAGTATCCCAGAAAGTCAGTGGTACCGAAAGCGAGCACGCCACAGCGGTTTGCGGGACCATCTGCGCCTCCGGCATCGACACCAATGCGCATGGTATGGCAAATAATGCGCAGGTTGATTCGTATGTGTTTTTAGAGCCTATGTACTTCTCTGACCTTCTGCAATCGAGTCCCTCGGTTCATATTGCCGCACATACTTACGGGGTGGAATCCGGGTGGTCAAAAGTCGGTAGTACGTATGTCTGGTATGACTGGACCTTTGACGCCAGCAGCAGCAACGAAAGCGGTTCCTTCGGTCGGTATGAATACGACACCGAGAGCCTTGACGCCACCACCTATGCCGCCGCCTACGTCCTGCCAGTTATCTCCGTTGGTAATGACAAAGGAGAATCCTACGCTGGGCAGTGGCACTTCTGTTCATACTATGGTGTCTATACCAATGACTACCACCCCGCTGACGGTGCTGTGGACAATGGTTATGATACGCTCAACCCGTTGGCATGCGCCAAGAACGCATTAGTTGTAGGCGCGACGCCGCGAGGCTTTTCTTCGCCTGCCAGCTATAGCAGTTGCGGTCCCACTGACGATGGGCGTATCAAACCGGATGTCACAGCCCCCGGCGGTCCCGTGTACACGACATCCGACAATGGCACCAACCAGTACACAACACTTGAGGGTAGCAGTTTCGCCTCCGCCACTGTCGCCGGAACGCTGGCCATGCTGCAGGAACTGCATGAACGCGGATATGGCAGCGGCCAACCGATGCTCGCCTCCACATGGCGCGCACTCCTGATGCATACTGCAGATGGAGGCGATATCGCCGGGCCGGATTACCGTACCGGCTGGGGCCAGATCAATGCTTTTGAAGCGGCCAAAGTTGTCAGCAACAATATGTCGTATGCCAGCCTGCCGCATATCAAGGAGCTCAGACTGCTTGATGGCGAGTCGATCGAGTTCGACGTGGTGTTTGCCACGGGGGGATGGCACCGGGTATCCATGGCGTGGACAGATCCGCCAGGCGAATCGAATGCCGAGGACTGGACGCTTGACGGAACCAATCTTGTGCTGGTCAACGACCTTGATCTTCGTGTCATCAACCCCAATGGTGTCACGAATTTCCCCATGATACGGGATCCGTGGAATCTAACCAATACCTTTACGACAGGCGACGACTTCCGCAACAACTACGAGCAGGTTGGTTTCCAGCTAACCGCTGGCACGAATCGCGTTTGTATATCCCATAAAGGTAGCCTATTGGATGGAATGCAGGATGTAAGCGTGATCATCACCGACAACATCCCCGGTGACGCGCCGGAGTTCAGGATCAGCGATATCGGGCCGGTAGACAGTAGTGGGGAACTCGTTGCGTTGCGCTGGCCGGGTGTGGTTGGCGGTCGGTACGATGTACAGTCTTCAACCAATCTGACGCTGCATCCTGCAGGCTGGTCGACCGTCGGTCCCGGTGTGATAGCAAACAGCACGAACCTAGTCTGGACGAACGCTGTCATTGAGACGATTCAGTTCTTCCGGCTCAATAGGATTCGATGATGTTGCGAAGAACAGAAATTCCAAAGCTGCTGACTTCTTCCATTCTGGCAGCGTGCCTCTGCTTGGTATTAGCACACCGGGCAGGGGCATCGCCTTCAATCGCCTGGTCGGGGGTAATGGATATTGGGCTGGCATGGTCTCAAGAGTTCAACATCGACTTGGATATGAATGGCAGCAGTGATTTCATGATTCGGCACATGTTTTCTAACACCGATGCGTTTGCACTCACGGAAGGCAACGAGTTTTTATGTACCATAAATGAAGATCCAAAGTACCGCCCTGCAGCCCGTCCTGAGTGGTCGGGAATCTTGGCTGACGACGTTCTGGTTGATCCACATGTGTGGCATGACAACCCTGAAGATCATCGCCAGATCATGATGGCATCTGGCTACGGCTACTGGGCCTCCGCTGACCATGCCTACATGGGGGTGAGGTTCCTAGGCGATGCAGGTCTCTACTATGGTTGGATCGAGATGAGTCTGGATGGAAGTGCGCCATACGACATGACCATCCACAGTTGGGCATACGAGACACAGCCGGGAGTCGGCATCACAATAGGGATGGTTCCCGAACCCTCGACCTGGGCACTCGTCCTGCTCGGTTGTGCCATGTTCTTCTTGAACAGGGGATATTCACGCCAGTCTTGACACCACTAGCCCGATTCGGCACTCTTCCACGCAGGGCGCACCCCATCGAGTGCTTCCCGGCCTGTTCAACCATAGGAAATCGTATATGCCGATCAGTTGGAACGAAATCAGACAAAACGCCATCCGTTTTTCCCGCGAATGGTCGGAAGAATGCCGCGAGGACGCGGAGGCCAAATCTTTCTGGGACGAGTTTTTCACCGTCTTCGGCATGCGCAGGCGCCTGCTGGCGACCTTCGAGGAACCGGTCCGCAAGAACAACGGCCAATATGGATACATCGACCTGTTCTGGCGCGGCGTCATGCTGGCCGAGCACAAAAGTCGCGGAAAGCGCCTCGACAAGGCCGAGTCCCAGGCCTTCCACTACATTCAGGATCTCGCCCACGAAGGCCGCACCGACGACCTGCCTCGCTATGTGATCCTGTCGGACTTCGAGCGCGTCGCGCTATATGACCTGGAGCCGGACGATCAGGCGGAGCTGCCGCTGCCTGATACCCTCCACTACCGCAAGACCGAGTTCCCCCTCAAGGAGCTGCACAAGCACATCCAGGAGTTCGCCTTCATTGCAGGCTATAAGCAGCACCGACTGCGCGACGAGGACCCGATCAACATCAAGGCCGTGGAGATCCTTGGCAACCTCCACGACGCGCTGGCCGAAGGCGACTACACCGGCCACGACCTCGAACGCTTCCTCGTGCGCATCCTTTTCTGCCTCTTCGCGGAGGATACCGGCCTTTTCGAACCCGGCACCTTCACGTTCTATCTTGTGAACAAGACCGCTGCGGACGGCAGCGACCTCGGCCTGCACCTGGCCCGCCTCTTCGAAGTGCTGGACACGCCGCTGGAGCGCCGCCAGAAGAACCTCGATGAACTGCTCGCCGCCTTCCCCTACGTCAACGGTGATCTCTTCAAGGAGCGGCTGGGCTTCGCCGACTTCAACCGCGCGATGCGCGACGCCCTGGTCGCCTGCACGAACTTTGACTGGTCGCGCATCTCGCCGGCGATATTCGGCTCGCTCTTCCAGGGCGTGATGGATCCCAAGGAGCGCCGCCAGACTGGCGGGCACTATACGTCCGAACGCGATATCCTCAAGGTCATCAACGCGCTCTTCATGGACGCACTACGGGCGGAGTTCGAGAAAACCCGTCGTAGCAAGGCCCTGCTCAAGCAGTTCCATCAGAAACTGGGAACCCTGCGCTTCTTCGATCCCGCCTGCGGCTGCGGCAACTTCCTCGTCATCACCTA
>DIZZ01000105.1:10098-10273 GCA_002428045.1 Verrucomicrobia bacterium UBA6015 | reverse complement strand
TGCCGACCGAAGCGCAGTGGGAATATGCCTGCCGTGCGGGCAGCACGGCGGCTTATGCAGGGGATCTGGACGCGATGGCATGGTATGATGGAAACAGTGGCAACAAGACCCACCCTGTCGGGGAAAAGCAGATGAACGCCTGGGGTTTCCACGATATGCACGGGAATGTGTGGGA
>DIZZ01000105.1:0-9935 GCA_002428045.1 Verrucomicrobia bacterium UBA6015 | reverse complement strand
CCTCTGCCTTGCCCCAGTTCGGTAATGGGCTGAGCTAACCAGCCAGCAGGGGCGTTTGATGGGCTGCGAAGGAGTAAGCGAGGAAGCGGAGCGACGAGCGGCGAGTTCGCACCCATCAAACGGCGGAGCAAAAGGGCAGGGGAAAGGCGGCAGAGCACTGCCGCAGTCCGAAGGTGGTGCGGTAGCCATGGAGTGCGGGAGTTCACTCCCGCCTTCGTGCGGAGGACCGGAACAGGAACGGCGTGCAGGGGAAAGGCGGCAGAGAACTGCCGCAGTCCGAAGGTGGTGCGGTAGCCTTGGAGTGCGGGAGTTCTCTCCCGCCTTCGTGCGGAGGATTAAAAACTATATGCAATATGCTGTGTTTGCTGTGCCGTTGAAGTCGCCGCTGGAGTCGACCGATGATATGAACCGTTTCCTGCGGTGTCATCGTGTGCTCTCCGTGGATAAGACCTTTCACAGCGGCGGCGATAACCCCTGCTGGACGTTCTGCGTGGAGTATCTGGATGCGGGCGGAACGTCGGCGAGTGCTCCGAAAGCGACCGTGAAGGTGGATTACAAGGAGGTGCTCTCGGAGGCTGAATTCGCGCTGTATGCGCGGTTGCGGGAATTGCGCAAGGCAATGGCCGAGAAAGAGGCCGTGCCGGCGTACGCCATCTTCACGAACGAGCAGTTGGCCAAGATGGTCACAGCGAAAATGACCACGGCGACCGCACTGGAAAGTATTGACGGTGTCGGTCCGGCGCGGGTGGCGAAATATGGCGATCACTTCCTGCCCCTGCTCAAGGAGGGGTTTGCAGCCCCTGCGGCGGAAGAAAGCGGCAAGGCCCTTTGAAACGAATTGGCGGGTTGTGGGAGCAAATCTGGGAACCGGCGAATCTGCGGGAGGCCTTCAGTAAGGCGGCCAAGGGCAAATGGGCGCGATCCACGACACGCGACTTTGCCACTGCGCTCGATGCCAATTTGCGCCAGATGCGTGAAGCTGGGCTGGTGGGCGCACTTCCGTCCGGTTCGTTCACGCAATTCACAATTTATGACCCCAAGGAGCGAACCATCCATGCCGCCGCGTTTTCAGAACGTGTGGTGCATCATGCCGTGATGAACCGCTGCGAACCGTTCTTTGACCAGTGGCTTGACCCGGATTGTTATGCCTGCCGGAAAGGCAAAGGGCGACTGGTGGCACTTGCGAGGGCGTCTGGACATATGCGGCGGTTCGTCTGGTTTCTCAAGATGGACATCCGTAAATACTTTGACAGCGTGGATCATGCAATACTGACGCAGATGCTGGAGCGAAAGTTCAAGGATCCGCAGTTGCTGGCCTTTTTCCGGCAACGGTTAGCTGACTACGAGACGGCATCTGGCAAGGGGCTGCCCATCGGAAGCCTGCTTAGCCAGCATTTCGCAAACTTCTACCTTTCGGCTCTGGATCAGTATGTGCGGCGCGACCTAAGGTTGCCCGCCATGGTCCGGTATATGGACGATGTCGTGGTGTGGTCTGAAGAGAAATCCTCGCTGTTGGCGGCGTTGCCGCGCATCAAGGGGATGCTTGAACAGGAACTCGGCCTGGCTCTAAAGCCGAATGTTCAAATCAACAGGACTGCACTGGGTGTGGATTTCCTGGGCGTCAGGCTCCGTGGAGCGAGCATTCGGCTGAACCATCGCTCGCGGGTACGCTTCTCGCGAAAATGGCGCGGACTTGAACAGGCGTATTGGGCAGGTGCCATCACCGAACGGCAACTCCAGCAGCGGAGCTGCGCCCTGATTGAATTCACGCGATGGGCGGATGCCTCGAGCTACCGCCTCGGAATTCTGCAACGATTTGGGACGGCGGCCACAGGGCTCGAACCGTGTGAACCGCGGCGGCAGTTGGAACAACAACGCGTCGAACTGCCGGTCGGCGAAACGCAACAGGAACAACCCGGACAACCGGAACAACAACCTGGGCTTCCGCCTCTGCCTTGCCCCAGCTCAGCCGGACGGCGGATGCCGTCCAGACCGAACCGGCAGCCGTCCTGCCCGGCAATGACGAATTGCCGGCAAAGCCTCACCGCCCCCTCCGTGCTGGTAGTGTAAAAGGATTTTACACGAAGGCCCGGAGCGGGCTCCTTTAGCAAAGGCGTGCAGGGGAAAGGCGGCAGAGCACTGCCGCAGTCCAAAGGATGCGGTAGCCCTTGGAGTGCGGTAGTTCTCTCCCGCATTCGTGCGAATCTACCGAAGGGGCAGGTTTTATAATCCGGCAGGATGAAGTGCGCCGAATCATCAGCGTCTTTATCTTGTAAATCCTGTTGATCCTGTCGGAATGATAAGGTGCGGAGACTAGGCCTTGAATATTTGCTGAAGGCTGGCGGCATCTAGCGAGGCGTTGATCCAGTCTTCAAGCTGGCTGGTTGTGGCACCGCCGATTTTTTCCTTGATGGCTTGCGGAACCGATCCGAAGCGTTTGTTGATAATCATGAGCAGGGTTCGGGTGGCCTCCTGCTGTATGCCCCTGCTATCTCATGGATCTGCCTGATGATTGCAATGGGAGCCACGCCCATAGGTGTTATCGCGATGCCTGGCGGCGACTGATCGTTGAAAATTGCTCGGGCTGTTCTCTGTGTCCTCCCTGTGAGACCGATGTCCTGCCTGTACAGACGAGCGCAGACAGGAATGTCCGCGCCACCTTGTTGGGGGCGAGCAAACAGGCAGACCTCATGATCGTGCAGGATGAAATGCGCCGAATCAGCAGCGTCTTAATCCTGTAATTCCTGTAAATCCTGTCGGAGTCATCAGGCCATGTTGCTGCGCTGGAAGCTCCGGTTTCTTTGGTCACTATAGATTGAGCGCAAAAGCGATGGCTCTGGCGACAGCGCTCATGTGCGCGGGCGAAAGGTGAGTGATTAAAGGCCCGATCTTTCCCTTTGATACCGTCTGGATGTGGTCGCAATTGATGGCGCAGTCATGATGCATGCCGTCATCCGCTGAAAGGCGCACCTCGCTCGGGATCTCTCTAACGGTCGTTGTAATGGGCGCAACGGTGACCTCACCCAGATACTGGAGAATCGAGTCTCGCGTGAGGATCAAGACCGGGCGCCTCTTATCCGGTGCGGCAAACGTGTACCAATGAATCTCTCCACGTTTCACTCGTCACCCCAAGCCTGTTCATTCTCCCAAACGCTGAACTCAGCCTTGCTGACAGGCTGTATCTCGTATCCATTACGGTGCCGACGCTCGAGTTCCGCCGTGTTGAATCGTGCAATCGAGGAACGAAGGGCATCGCGTGTAAACGCGGATCGCGTGGTATGAGTCTTCTTCACCACACGATCCACGGACCGCACCAGATCCTCGTCGAGAGTCATTTGAATGGTTCTCATTGCGCCCCCCTTCAATCATGTTGATGTCTATAGCTATAATCATCCACATGAAGCCAAATGTCAACAGTCATTAAACCTCATTCTGAACCGTGGGCGTATGTCACCTCTGCGGGGTAGCCATTAGCAGATTACGTGTGATCAAAGACCTTTCCCTTGGCAACTTCATGCCGGGCCAGCATAATTAGAGCGTCGCCAAGGACCCTCTATGTCCCCATTTATTGTGTCCCTACGTGTTGGACGAGACGAGCGGCGAGCAGAGCGACAAAAATCACATTGCATTGGATTATACTTTAAGTTAAAATTGCGCCATGAACTGGACACTGAACATAACTTTGCATTTGTGGGGAACGCTCCAAGAGATGGCTCCTTACCTCCTGCTGGGGTTTGCGATTGCGGGGGTGCTTTCGGTGGTGATTTCCCCGTCCGTGGTTGAGAAACATCTGGGCGGCAAGGGGATCGGCAGCGTGCTGCGGGCGGCGTTGTTCGGCGTGCCGTTGCCCTTGTGCTCCTGCAGTGTGATCCCTGTCACCCTGACCCTGCGCAGGCATGGGGCCAGCCGGGGGGCAGCCACGGCGTTTTTGCTATCGACTCCGCAAACCGGTGTAGACAGTATCATGGTCACCTATGCCCTGCTGGGGCCGCTGCTGGCCGTCTATCGCCCGTTGACCGCGTTGATGACCGGTATCTTCGGCGGCCTGCTGACGAATGCCTTTACCGGGAACCAGCAGGATGTTCGCCCCGTGGAATCTGAATGCGCTTGCGCCTGCAAGACCGGCCAGCCGCCGAAGCCATCCAGCATCTGGGTGCGGGCACTGCGGCATGGCTTTGTTACCCTGCCCGCCGATGCGGGGGCCTCCATGCTGGTGGGGTTGCTGGTGGCTGGCGTGATTGCGGCGCTGGTGCCTGAGGATCTGTTCACTGGCGTGTTGAGCGGCGGTCTGATCGGGATGCTGGCAATGATGCTTTTCGGCATCCCGGTCTATGTCTGCGCCACCGCATCGGTCCCGATTGCGGCCGCGTTGATGATGAAGGGGGTTTCGCCCGGTGCAGCGCTGGTTTTCCTGATGACGGGTCCGGCCACCAATGCGGCTGGTATCGCCGCCGTCTGGAAAATGATGGGTCGACGGACCGCACTGATCTATCTGGCCACCGTGGCCGGTACCGCGCTGCTCTCGGGGCTGTTGCTTGATCTATTGCTGGATGTCACCCCGCTAACGATCGACATGCCCTGCCACACCGAGGAGGCCAATGCCTTGTGGGGATCACTTTCCGCCGTGGTCCTGATCGCCGTCCTGCTCCTGCCCAGCCTGCGGAACGCCACCCGGACGTGGCGGCGTTCCGCATTGCTCAGCGGTACGTCGGTAGGTAGTCACCATGCGCCTTGATCAGGTCATCGCACATGGCCCTGATCTTGTCGATCGGTAGTTCTGCGGAGGTGTGCGGATCGAGCATGGCAGCCTGGTAGATGGCGTCCTTGCGCCCCGTGACGGCCGCCTCGATGGTCAGCAGGTGGACGTTGATGTGTGTGCGGTTCAGTCCGGCGCACTGCTCGGGAAGCCGTCCGACGATGCACCCCTGCACCCCGTTGCGGTCAACCAGGCAGGGCACTTCGACACAGGCCTCCGGCGGTAGGTTCTCGATCAGCCCGTCATTCATGACATTGCCCCCGATGCGACAGGTCACGTCTGTCTCGATGGACTCCATGATCGAGGCGCCATATTCATGCGTGGCGGTGTGCGTCAAGCTGCTGTTCCCGACCCATTCGCGGCTGCGTCGTTCCCATTCGCCGATCTGGCTGATGCAGCGGCGCGGGTATTCGTCCAGTGGAATGCCGTACTGCTCGATCAGCTCAGGATATCCCGATTTGATCCAATAGGGCATGTATTCGGCGCTGTGCTCGGAGGATTCCGTAATGTAGTAGTTGAAGTTAAGCATCATCGTCAGGCGGATCATGTCCATGGCGGCAAGCCGCTCGTGGGACGCCTTCCACCCCTCCTCGCCCAGTTTCTTGATCTGCTGTTCCTTGAATGCGGCTGGTCCGCCGATCTTGAGGATCTTCTGGAGGCTTTGTTTGGCGCGACGCTTGATTTCGGGGTAAAGATCCTGTCCGCCGTCCGCAATCTCGAGCAGCCAGGACTGATGATTGATGCCCGCAATGTTCCAGCGCAACTTTTCAGGTAATTCCATGCCTGACGCCTTCAGCAACCAGCGGGCGCAGCCCTGGACGGAGTGACACAGCCCGACGGTGCGGATGGAGGTTGCCCGCAGCATGGCACCGGTCAGGATTGACATCGGATTCGTATAATTCAGCAGCCAGGCATTCGGGCAGACGACCTCCATGTCGTCGGCGAAGTCAAACATCACGGGGATCGTCCGCAAGGCCCTGAAAATACCGCCGATACCGATCGTGTCGGCAATCGTCTGCCGTAGGCCGTAGCGCTTGGGAATCTCGAAATCCGTGACGGTACACGGCTCGTAGCCGCCGACCTGGATGGCATTAATCACATAATCGGCACCCTTGAGCGCGGCGCGGCGCTGGCGTACGCCGAGATGGGCCGTGATCGTGGCGCGCCCCTCGTTGATGTTGGTGTTGAGTGTATCGAGCATCGCCTTGGATTCCTTCAGGCGTACGCCGTCAATGTCATAAAGGGCGATATGCGCATCGTGCAACGAGGGTTTCAGCATGCTGTCGCCGATGATATTCTTGACAAACACGGTACTGCCTGCGCCCATGAACGTGATTTTGGCCATAACTCGGACTCCTCATTTAGTTGCTCTTACTGATTCTCGAAATCCTTTGCCACGAACGGCTTGCCCGAAGGCCTGCACCCACCCTGCATCGAATCCGAAGCTGTGGAACGGAATTGTAGGGGCGCAATCGATGGCCGCAAGAAAATAAATCTTTTTTTTGAGCCCGCGCCCGTGTACGCTGCACCACAAGATTTTAAAAAGGAGTGTTTACGATGGCAGCATATGAGATGGAAGGGACCGTGAAGGTCATTAACGAGCTGATGACGTTTCCGAGCGGGTTCTCGAAGCGGGAATTCGTCATTACCACCGAGGGCGATCGGTTCCCGCAGGATGTCAAGTTCGAGTGTGTCAAGGATCGTACGGCCCTTCTGGATAAGATCAAGGAAGGCCAGAAGATCAACGTGACGTTCGATGTCCAGGGGCGCGAGTACAACGGGAAATACTTCGTTAACCTCAACGCCTGGAAGATCAGCGCCCCGGGGGCATCCACCAAGGCTGCGCCGGATATGGAACCGCCGTTTGACGAGAATGATGCATTTAACGACGATCCGGACGTTTCCTTCTAGGCGTTGACCGCATGAACCGGATCTTACTGGAGTCGGCGGAGGTTGGAGCCGACGGGCGGGTCACGCTGAAGGATCGGCAGGCGGCGCACGTCCTGCAGGTGCTGAAGAGTCGTCCTGGTGATGGCGTGCGCATCGGGGTGATTGACGGCCTGCGAGGATCCGCGCAGGTAACCTCGATCGAGCCGGGGGCGGTGCAGTTGTCCTGTACCTTGGACACGCCGCCCCTGCCTTCGACTCGCACCACCCTGTTGCTGGCCCTGCCGCGCCCGAAAGTGCTGCACCGGCTCTGGGCACCGCTCGCGTCACTGGGTCTGGATCGGATTATCCTGACCGGTGCAGCCAAGGTCGAACGCCAGTATTTCGAGACCCATTGGCTGACCCCGGAAGCATACCACCCCCTGCTGATTGAGGGGTTGGAGCAGAGCGGTGATACGCGGCTTCCTGAGGTGACCCTGTGTCGCCGCTTCAAGCCCTTTATCGAGGATGAAGCCGACACGTGTTTCGCGGGGGCCACCCGTCTCGTGTGCCACCCGTATGCTGAAAAGCCCTTGGCTGCCGTGCTGCCCGCACACGGACATCCGGTCGTCATCGCCATCGGGCCGGAAGGCGGCTGGACCGATTACGAGATCGGGCTCCTGCAAGAGCACGGGTTTGCCTGCGCCTCGTTCGGGGAACGTACGCTACGCACCGATACCGCCGTGCAAGCCATCCTCGGTGCCGTGCTCGCCCGCTGAAGAAACGGCTGGATTCCGAACCTCTTGGCTTGCAATAAGAGGGATGTTTGTCTAGGGTTTTCTCAAATAAATCAAAGGAGATTCAAATGAAGACAGCGTTTCGTGTTGCCATGGTCATGCTCGCCTGTTCGCTAGGGGCTGTTGCCGGGGAGACTGCCCAGCCGGGCGTTTGGACACAGGATATCGATGCCGCCAAGGTGGTGGCGAAGGAAAAGGCAATGCCGATCCTGCTCAATTTCACGGGATCGGATTGGTGCAGCTGGTGCAAGGTGATGGACAAGAACGTCTTTTCCCAGCCGGAATGGGATGCGTATGCGACCGATAAACTGCTGCTGGTCAAGCTGGACTTCCCGCGCGACAAGTCGCTGGTACCGGCGGCCTACGTCCCGCGCAACGAGGAGCTCAAGACGCAGTTTGATGTGGCCGGATTTCCAACGTATGTCCTGCTTGATGGTGATGGTGAAACGGAACTCGGTCGTTTGGGTTCTGGAAAAGACAAGACGCCAGCGAGTTTTGCACAGGAAGTCGACCGGGTGTTGCGGTTCAGCAAGGCGGGTATAGCCGCCTACCTGGCAACGCTTTCCCCCGAGGACAAGGGCGCCTATGAGGTAATCCTGAATGAGATGCTGAGCGCTGAGGCGGCGCTTCGGGCGGCTACCGACGCTCGGGATGAGGCCATCCGCACGATCGGCATGATGAATGCCAAGGTGGAGGAACTGAAGGCAAAAACGGCTGAGTTCCGGGCGGCCAAATCCGGGCCTGATACGCTGAAGGAGTACCAGGCGGTTAAGGCGGAGCTGGCCACGGCTCGCAAGACACTGGAGGAATGGCTGGCAACAGCCCCGAAGCCGACCCCGGAATTGCGGGTCGTGCATGGGCGTATGGTCGACGAAGTTCAGCGCCTGGAAGAAAAGCTGGCGTCGTTCTGAGGATGCCCTTACCCCGGTTTATCGCTTACCCGCCGTTCTCATTCTGGAGCCTGTCCGTTATTTTGGCGCTTACCTGACCATCTCACACTGCTTCTTGCGGGTGGCAAGAAGCAGGAGCCCGAAGAGCAGGACGGCTGGCAAGAGCCGGTTGAGGACGCTGCCGACCCCGCCTCGCGAGATGCTGAATTCGACGTCGAGGGTTTCCGCCGGATCGATAAGCAGCTTGCGGTAGAAACGCAACGGCAGGCCATGTTCGGGCATCGCCGCCCGGATCGCGCTGATCGTTGTCTTGGCCGCGTCCTGCTGCCCAACCATGCGCTCGGCCACGACATCGAGCGCACTGCGATCACGAACGGAAAGCGCCTGCTGCACCTGGCTATAGTACTCCGGTGTGAACTGACCATCGGTGTTCACCACTAATTGTTGCACGGTTTCCTTCGCATTGTTCTCTTCCGGCGCGATATTCTGCGCGTTGCGCAAGGAACCGCGACGGTTGTAAAGCCCCACCTTGACCTGTTGCATCTGTAGGTTGCGGAACTGCACCCGGGCATCCTCGTTCAGGTCGGCCTCGCCCTGGGAGTAGTTCATCGCCGTGCGCAGCACATCCCGCGCCTCGCGCTGTTTGCCTTCCTTGAGCAGGGCCGCCCCCTGATCTAGCAGCCGTCCGGCCTCCTCGATCGTTTCCTCGCGACGGGCGCGGTTGAGCGCCAGGTAGCTATCGATATCAAACCGGCTGGCCAGCAGGTCGCCTTCAACCGGCTCCATGCTGCCACCGAAGGCGGTGTAGCGGAAGCCTTCCGGAACATACATGACCCATTCGATATCGCGCAACGGCAGCCCTTCGAAGCGCGGGGCCTCGTAACGCCGCTGCCCGCGCCAGCCCTGCTGTGCCGGGGTGCCTGCATACATGAATTCGACACTGATGTCGCGCGCCCCCTCTTCAACATCCAGCGGGATGCAGTAAAGACCGCCATCGCGCGAGACCGGCGCCTCCTGGCCGTTGACCAGCGCCATCCAGACCGGATCGCCGCCCTTGGGCAAGGCGATCTTGAGCAGGCGCAGGCGCCCGGCGTTCATCCGCAGTTCGACCCGCATCAACTGGCGGCCGTCCGCGGCCAGCACGGAGGTGATGGTGGTCTTCTCGATCCCGGCGGCCAGGACGTCGGCGGCATCGTGCCGCACCACGCTCAGCGCCAACCGGAAGCCGGGCTGGAAGAACTCGTAGCACTTGACGGCCGCCGAAAGGTCGCCCGCCCCGAAATCGGCTGGGATGTTGCGCGGGTCCATACTGCGCAGGCCTTCGGGACTGCCGGCATCGCTGACCTGCACCCGTCCGGCACCGGTCACCGCCAGATAACCGCGGGCCTCCTCGGTCGCTACCGTCAGCAGCGGGCGGATCTCGATGGGCTGTCCGACCCGCTGGTAGCGCGTCTGGCAACTGGCGACAAGCTGGTA
Organism: Verrucomicrobia bacterium UBA6015; assembly: GCA_002428045.1. Classification (GTDB taxonomy): domain Bacteria; phylum Verrucomicrobiota; class Kiritimatiellia; order UBA8416; family UBA8416; genus UBA8416. Next base: position 150 of record DIZZ01000105.1, on the reverse strand, counting down.
ACGGTTTTCAACCTTGTTGTGCAGGTCGATCTGCCAGATTCCTTTTTCGCGGTCCGACAGGTGGACACGGGCAATCCCGGTGCCCGCCACGGTCAGCGTGGCCTCCGGATCGGGGGACTGCAGCATGAAGGTCTTGACCCCGGCATTCTC
>DIZZ01000112.1 GCA_002428045.1 Verrucomicrobia bacterium UBA6015 | reverse complement strand
GGATCGCCTGTTACCAGCACGGCGATGCGCTTCCTGTACCCGCAGGCAGCCATCCGCTCCAGTGCCTCCTCAATATCCGCCCGCACTTCAATTTGCTCGATGCCGACCGGGGCGAATTGCCGCAGCAGGGCTGGTGTGCCCGCCACGATCTCTGCCGCCGCGATGGCGGTGCGCGCCGTGTCCCCGATCCATCCCGCCCCCCCCGGTCCGCAACCGATGATCGTAATCCGTTTTTCCGTGCCTAAAGCCATGATGATAATTCTCCATCCGTGCCAAGCAGATCGCCGCGCATATTGATCAGCGCCACGGCTGCAGGCGGTTTATGAAAACGCGACTGGACAGCAGCACGGACCGCCTTGGCCGTTGCATCCCCCAGTTGCTTGCGTGTCTCCGGTGACAATGCTTCAAACAATCCCTCCACTGTGGGACACTCGGCAGGCAGGGCAATCCGCAAAAGACCTGCCAGCCCGCGCACCACCGGCACTGCGCTGCCGGAGCGGCTGGAATGGGTGTCCCACTCGTCATTCGCCAATTTCGCCAGCTTGCCGGGATGCCCGACCAGCAGCACCTTCGAAAACGCCCCGGCAGCGACCTGCTCCAGCATGAAGTTCCATTCATTACTGACCGGAATCACCTGCCCCGGCTGCACCCGGTAATGCTGCTTGACCGCATTTTCCCCGATATGCCCCGGCACCAGGATCGGAGCCCGAATGCCCAGGGCCGCCGCCACATCCAGTCCGCAGCACAGCGACTCCCGCAAGGCAGGCGCACTGAACGGACGCACACGGCCGCTGGTGCCAAGCACCGAAAGTCCACCCTCGATCCCGAGACGCGGGTTGAACGTCTTTGCAGCCAGCGCCTCGCCACCGGGGATGGATACTGTCACCCGTATACCGCTCGCCGTCACCTCGCGCAGAGCCTGCACGATCATTCGGCGCGGCCCGGGATTGATGGCGGGCTCGCCCGGCGGAACCTGCAGCCCCGGCAGCGTCACCCTGCCCACCCCCTCACCGGACGCAAACGCGATATCGCCACCGGCCACCGGCTCGATACAGACCACAACCAGCGCCCCATCGGTGACATCGGGATCATCACCGGCATCCTTGCGCACCGAGGCCTGCGCACCGCTGGCCGTGCTGCACACGCTCGCGACCGGAATCGCCTCGCGCACGCCATCCGGAAAACCGATCTCAACCCACGAGGCCACGCGGTTCTCGAAAAGGCACAACGCGGACGCCTTCGCGGCCGCTGCAGCGCAGGTCCCTGTCGTATATCCGGTTCGCAAAACTGCCATCATATTCCCATCTCCATTACAACGACCATTCTCATAGTATGCCTTCGACTCGAACGACGAAAAAACCCGGTGTGGAATCGGACGGTATTCGCGAGGGCGGCGTAAGGATGTCAAGAAATGTAGCTATTCCCCGTTCTGGGGAACGGAGGGAGTTTTTGTCTCTTGACATCCGCTCTAATGGATGCCCCCAGACGCATGCATCGCCTTGTCTCACCGCCCTTGAGTTGGTACCACTGCAGGAGTACGATTTGCCTTTTCATAAGATTGAATAAATTGTTTAAATTTTTCAAGTATCCAGTTTTGATTTTGGTTTTGGTTTGATAACTCATCTATTCGCTCTTGAATAATTCTTTCTCTGACTTCAGGCGAAAGCTCATCCCCACTAACAGCAATATAGGCCATAAAAAAACGAAGATTCATCTCAGAGTTTTGTTCATTTTCTCCTGTAACGACCACTATATCGTTTGTAAATGATTGAATCTTTTGCAAGACAAAAGGCAAAGCCACCTCCCCCATCTTTCCTAACACTCCCGGACTGGGGCAACAAGTCAAAGCATATACTTTTGGACCCCTTTTGTGACACTCTGCGACAGAATGTTGAATATTCTTTCCCGTATTAGCATCATAAAAAAGCAAATCTGCAATATCTGGAGCCGCATCTATCGCCTGCATTTTCCCCAGCAGCAGAATTGCTCGTGCAACAAGTGCAGGCTGATTCTCACGCATCTGCCCATTCCCGATAAGCCTTCGGAGTGCAGCTACGTTAACATCGCGATTGATCTGGTCAGAAATGAGTGTTGTTTCAAATGTATTCCACATAGAACGCCAGTCGGCATTTGCGTAGCTTACGAATTGGTTCATTGCCATAGTAATGTCTGATTCCTCTTGGCTAACGGTATTCGCTGCACAGAACAGAATTTGATTGAACACTAAGACAGAAAAGCCTACCTGAAGTAATTGATTCATTATTATTCCTCTCATTGCAAATCCCATGTTATTGCCGTTGTTCCATTCGTCTGGACATAGCTCCATATCACTGCATTATCACCAGGAGTTTGACTATCTAACTCAAAATCGTTGTTTCCCGTCTGCTTCCTTATGGCCTTTCGAAAGAACCAATAAATGCTAGGCCCTACCTGTGAATAATCAGCTTGCCCCGGCAATTTCCATTCGAGGCGTGCCTCCAAGTTGGCTCTTCTACGAAACCGATATGTATTTGGGTGGTTGGACTGGTAGGGCCAATCGAAAGGTGCATCATTCATGAAAAGGGACACTCTGCCTGTGGTTGGATTAAGTGTGACATGCTCATCCTGCCAAAGCGTATCTGGGCCATCATCAGTTTCTGCATTCTCAGCTCTCTGATCATCAGGAACGCCATCACCTGTAACATCCCAGTATTGCATCCCGCCTAGAAATGATGCTTTCCATCGAAAACTAATATTCTGCAACAACAGAACGTCAGCAGGATAAATATCCGCGACTAATTCGATCCCCGCACCAAGTTCAGTAACTACACCATTTTCTTTATATAAGAAAATGCCGAGGTTCTCCAGAAACTGATCAGGCAATCTTCCTATATCTCCTGCGTCGCCCTTATGATTCGAGGTGTTGTAGCCATTAATCCTGTCTTGAATGTCATAAGGCGGACCTGACCAGTTGGGATCGTTCTTTGGCTCATTTGGGGTTCTTTTGGTGCCATTTTGCGACCGTCCGTAAATTACAACGTTAAGGATGGTCAATTTAGCGGTATCAATGCAGCTTGTCAGGAGGTCGGAATACGCGGTGATGGTGTGCTCGCCTGCGGGCCAGTTGGTTGGAACCGTGAAGGTGAGCGGATCGCCCGAGCCGAGGAATTCGTTTGTCGGGCCTCCGGTCCAGTGGACGGTCCCGTTCCCCAGGTAGCTGTTGGTCAGATTGAAGCTAACGAGGTTGGTACCCATGGCAAAATAATACTCATTCGTCTGCTGAATGTCTACCCTAAGCACAGTCAGGTTTGCGGTATCTGATAATGCGCGTGCGGGACTGTTTTGCGCGACCACGGCATAGACGCCCGTGGTGGTGTTGGTTATAACGACCGAGCTCGCTACCGGATAATTCGTATCACCGCCTATCGTCCAGAAGCTGCCTGCCGGTACCCAGTCTGCCGCCCCTTCAAGCAGCTTTTCCGCATAAAACGTCGCGCTATTCCCA
>DIZZ01000009.1:31597-35003 GCA_002428045.1 Verrucomicrobia bacterium UBA6015 | reverse complement strand
CTCTACCCCAAGGGCGTCGTCTCCAAGGCGCTCCAGAATGTGGCGTTCCAGGACGACGGGCTGATCCAGTACAAGGCCGAGGTGATGCTGCGCATCTTCGAAAAAGACGTCAAGCCGCTCATCGGCGGACGTGCCAAGGCGATGATCGTCACCTCGTCGCGCGTGTCCGGTCTGCGGTATTTCAACATCATCAAGGAGAAGCTCAAGGAACGCGGTGCCGACTGCAAGGTGCTCTATGCCTTCTCCGACTTCGTCCATCCCGAGACGAATGTCGCCATCAGCGAACATGCGGTCAACGCGTTGCAGGCGGGCGAGTTGATCGAAGACCGTTTCGAGGGTGATGACTACCGGCTCATGGTGGTGGCGAACAAATTCCAGACCGGCTTCGACCAGCCCTTGCTGGCAGGCATGTTCCTCGACAAGCCCGTGCTGGATCGGAATGCCGTGCAGACCGTCTCGCGGCTGAACCGCTGCCACCCCGGCAAGCAGGATGTCGTGGTCGTGGATTTCACCAACAACGCGAAGCAGATCCTGAAAGCCTTCGCGAAGTACCGGAAGGGTACGCCGTTCGATCCGGAGGAACCGGATCAGGAGGCCTGCTTGAAACTCCATGCGGAGATTCTCGCCGCAGGCATTTTCAGCCAGAAGGACGCCAGCGATCTGCTCGCGCTGGTCAAGAGCGGGACGGATGCGCAGGTGCAATATCAGGTGAACGCGCTACGGATTCGCTTTCAGGAGAAGCTCGCCGATTGGGAAGACCGCAAGGCGTTCGTCTATCTGATGGCCCGTTTCGTCAAGAGCTATCATTTCCTCACCTGCTTCTTCTCCTATCCGCCGGCCATTCAGGATTTTGTCACCTTTTCGGAATGTGTCGGCCCGCAGCTCGTCAAAGCCGGGACCCTATCCGACCTGATGAAGCAGATCCGCGCTACCGTGGTCACCAAGGCGGCGGTGCAGTTCAACGGCGTGATGAACAGCGGCGGCCCGGTGAAGCTCCAGCCGGGGAAAACAAAGGGTGGCACAGGTCCGGTGCCGGTGAAGGCCACCGTGCAGGACATGATCGCCGACATCCAAACCAAGTTTCAAATCACCGACGAGGAGGCTCTCTATATCAAGCAGGTGACGGAAGAGAAGATCGCCGATCCTGCCATACGCACGACCGTTCATGCGCACCGCGACGACCGCATCTACCTCGAAGGCCCGTATCGCGGACAGGTCAACGGCGACATCCAGATGACCTATGATGCACGCGGTCGTTACGACGAACTCGCCGACCCGAAATATACCGACACCGGCGGCATCTTCGACATCATGGCCGTCACCGTCATCCAAACCCACCTATCCATAGCGGCGTGAGATTATGAGCAAGACCATCAATGACATTCCCGAGTCCGACCGACCGCGCGAGAAGCTCCTGCGTAAAGGGGCGGCTGCGCTGAGCGACCAGGAACTGCTGGCCGTGCTACTCGGCAAAGGCACCACCAAGATTGATGTGATGACGCTGGCGCGGAACGTCACCAAGGTTGCGGATAAGAAAGGGTTGGGGCTGACCGTCGAGGACCTGGTGAGTCTCGAAGGGATGGGCACCATCAAGGCCATGCTCCTCGTCGCCGCCATCGAGTTCGCCCGTCGCCGCATCAAACCCGAAGGCGCGAAGATCGAAACCCCCGCCGACCTTCTGCCGCACGTCCGCCACTACGCCGACCGCAAACAGGAGCATTTCCTCTGCGCGAGCATCAACGGGGCGAACGAGATCCTGAACATTCGCGTCGTTTCGATCGGCCTGATCGACCGCAGCCCCGTGCATCCGCGGGAAGTTTTTGCCGATGCACTCTCCGACCGTGCCTCCGCCGTCATCGTCGCCCACAATCACCCGAGTGGCGGCCTGGAACCCTCGCCCGGCGACATCGACATCACCGCGCAACTCAAAGCCGCTGGCGCCATTGTCGGCATCGACTTACTCGACCACATCATCTTCAACCGGACGGGGTACTACAGCTTCCTGGAGGCGGGGACGTTGTAGCCCCGCCGCCACCAAGATCAATCTCAGCCGAATTCGTAACTCGCGATGGAATAGACACGGTCGGGCGTCATATCAACGCCCCGGGGTTTAACCATGCGCGTCGTTTCAACCCTGCCGACAAGCCCGAGGCGTTTGACCAGGGTCATGGCGGCGGGATTGGCTTCCGGGACATCCAGCGCGACCTGTTCCCCTCGACTCATCGTGGACATCGCCCGCAGCAGATCCTCGGCCGCTTCGGGATCGTCGGCCAACAGGGGGCCTACCCGCCAGCCGCTTCGTGCACGCCGCAGTACGCCGAACCCCGCCAACCGACCGTCGCGCACGCAGGCCCGTCCGCCCGATCCGTACGCCTCCAGCCACACGCGCAGAAAACGCTCCCGGCGTGCAGGAAATTGGGCGGCATCGTAGTCGCACAGGATGTCAAACGAGACCTCAGGCAGCGGAATCACCGTCCCGGCTGGCCGACCGACCGGCAACACGCCTTCAAACCGCCAATGGCGATAGACCGGCACGCATCCTAGGTCAGTAAAGAATTTCTGCGTGGCGGGCATGGCATCCATTGCTCCGTTCCGTACGCCCAGATACGCGAGGACATGCCGATAGATCGCCAGCATGGTAGCTGGGCCCTTGCTCCGCATCGCCGGATCCACCACCAGCGCACCGACGAATCCGAAGTGTTCGTCGTAGGCGATGGCGGTCGCGCAGCCCACGGCCACGCCGTCGCGCTCGGCCATGAACATGCCGTCCGGATCGGTGGCGAGCAGGCATTCGCCGTCCTTTTCGCCCGGATTCCAGCCCAGCGCCTCCACCCATCCGAAGATCGCTGCCCGGTCGTCCATCGTGATGTTGCGTATTGTCAAACCCATGTACCCATCTCCTGTTCCTCGGCATAGGCACGAAAAGCGTCGACGCTCCGGAAGGCGTGGCGCATCTTGTATTGGCCGGGGCCATTCATGCGGTGGCGGAAGTGGCCCCGGATGGCCGCCGTCGGAATGACCCGCACCACGGGCGCTGCCAAGGTCCCGGCATCCAGCCGGGCTTCGCGGTAGTCGGCCGATGCGTCCATGAGCGTTTCATCGATCACGCGGGCCAGCGCCGCCGGGTCCGGCACCGCCTCCGCCGCAAACGTCCATGCGTAACGGGGCGTTCCCTCATCGTCTTCTGACGGATGTACGAAATAGTGGGCGATGGGCAGATCCAGCCTTTCCTGCAGCAGGCGAACGGCGCAGGCAAGCTGCGCATCGGATGTTTTTTCCGTCGCGGCATTCAGTACCGCATCGATCCGGCCCATCAGCTCGAACTGCACGAATGGTTTTGTGCGCGCCACCTTGATCCAGTCGTGGATGGCGTAATGAAGGATGCCGTTCGGCGTGCCCAGATTGA
>DIZZ01000009.1:16411-31479 GCA_002428045.1 Verrucomicrobia bacterium UBA6015 | reverse complement strand
CCCAGCGGACTCTCCGTCGAAACATACGTGCCAAAATACTGTAACGGCCTGCCCGCCAATCGATCCAGGCTGTGGCGAAACGACTGCACCGAGGTCCCTGAATAGACGCATGTCGCCAGATTGGGCCAGACCTCCCGGAGGCACCCGACACCCCATTCCGCCATGACGTCGCGCAATACATGCAGCAGGTGCGCTGGCACACCGAAGATCCCCCGCACGTCACGCTGGCGCGTTTCGTGCGCGATGCGCCGGACCTTGGCCGCCCCATCGCTGATTTCCAGCGCTGACTCGGTGGGTACGATGTATTCCCGCAGCACGCGCGGAACCAGATGCGGAATGATGCCGCTGATGTAATCCTTCGGAATCCCATTCACGTTTTCCCGGTTCGACCGTGTCCCGTAGGCAAACCGGTCCGATGCCAACGTCAATCCACCCCCCTCGCTGATCAGCGTCGCCAGCGCTAGGCGCTGCGTACGTTCGAGTGTCATCCGGAGCGCCTTGTTGCATGGGATGATCTTTCGGTTGAAGCCGGATGTGCCCGACGTCATCAGGAAAAACTCCGTGGGGTCGCCGTACAGGACATTGGGTTCACCATCCATGACCCGTTTAACGTACCCCTCATAAAAGTCGTATCCTTGCGGCGGAACATGTCGGATAAATTCCCTGTAGGTTGCATACTTCCCCAGCCGGATATCCCGCCCCGCCACCGTGCTGGCCAGGCGATCCCGCAAGGTCCGGAACAAAAACTCCTGGCGGTCCCCCGCGCGGGCCAGCGAGCGGAGGTGAGCACGGGCCAGCGGTCCGAGCACGATATGGCCCGCCCCGTTCAGCGCGTGTCGCTTCAGCATTCCTGGCGTCTTCATGCCATCTCCTTCCAGCACCGTGCCAGCCCGTGCAGGAAATACACGAGCCGGGAGAATACATCGGTCAGGTCATAAAACAGACCGACCGTGCCGGCATGCTCGGGCCCCAATGCGTCGCATTGTTTCTCGCGCAGCGTCTTCATCATCTCGCCCCGGTCGCCCGTCATGGCGGCTAGCCGCTCGGTGTCCTCGATATCCTCCAACGCGAGTGCATCGCCCGCCGACAGAAGCAGAAATTCGAGGCTCTGGAACAACCGATCGGCTGGCGACCCGGTGCCAACTGCGCCGGACAGGGCAATCGCCGCACAAAAGGTACGTGACGACGCCTCGATATGGTACAGCATTTCCGCCGCCTCGGCCAGCGCCGCCGTTCGTCGCAGCAGGCTTTCGCCCCACTTGCGGGCGGCCAGCGCTCCCGCCGTGCGCCGCGCGTCCTCGATCTGTTTCCGGGTCACCTGCACCTGCTGCACCTGGGGCTCCGCGTCGGCCCCCCCCGCACCGCCCAGGAGTGCCGGATATCGTGCGATGGCCTGCATCGTGGCCGCCATGTTTTTCTTCAGCCGTTCCAGTGCGCGGCTGCTTTCCTCAATACGTCCGTCGTCAAGCATAAGGATGCGATCGGCCACGTCAAGGATTCGGTTGTCGTGGGTTACCAGCAGGATTGAGCATCCCTGTTCGCGGGCCAGCTTATGGAGCAAGTCCACGATTTCGCGCCCTGAGTGGCTGTCCAGTGCGGCGGTCGGTTCGTCGGCCATGACGATCGCCGGATCGCGCACCAGCGCCCGCGCGATCGCCACCCGCTGCCGCTGCCCGCCAGAAAGGGCCGAGGGTGGTTTGGCGGCATGGTCCGACAATCCCACCCGCTCCAGCATGTCCAGCGCACGTCGGCGCGATTCGCCTTTTGGCAGACCGGCCTCGTGCTCCAACCCCATCTGCACGTTTTCTACCGCGCTCAGGGATTCCAGTAAATTGTGGTGTTGGAAGATGAAGCCGATTTTCCGGCGCACCGCCAATTGCGTACGCCCCGTGGCCCCGTTAAGCTCGCGCCCGGCCACCTTCACACTGCCCGATTGCGGTGACCGCAAGGCACCCGCCAAGGTTAGCAGGGTCGTCTTACCCGATCCGGACGGACCGGTCACGATCGCGATTTCCCCCGGATAGAAATGGATGTCCACGTCTATCAACACCGTCCGTGCCGCGTTGCCTTTCCCAAACGAATGGGAAAGGCCTTCAATAGCAATAATCGGTTCCGTATTCATGATGCCCTATCCTAAAAAATATCCGCCGGGTCGGCCGCCCGCAGGCGCCGGGTTGCCAGCAACCCGGCGATGGCACAGGAAACCAGCGTCAATCCGCCGACCAGCACCGTATCCGTCAGGGTCAGGCGGGTCGGGATACCGCCTTGTGCTTCGGCAAACCGGAACAGCAGCGCGGTTGCCAGCAGCGCGGGCGCGAATCCAAAGGCTGGCAAAATCGCGGCCTCCTGCATGACGAGGCGCACAAAATAACCATCGCCAAACCCCATCGCCTTCAAGGTTGCGTACTCGCGCATGTGATCGTTGATGTCCGTGTAAAGCGTCTGATAGGCGATCACCGAGCCGACAAACATGGCAATCACCATGCCCGCCGTGACGATGAACCCGAGCGGGGAGTTGCGCTGCCAGTAGCCTTGCTCACGGCGGATCAACGCCTCGCGTGTAAGCACCTCCACATCATCCGGCAGCAGCGTATTCAGGGTGTTTGCCACCTCGGCGGCCGACGCGCCGACGCGCAAGGTGATCATCCCCAGTTCGATGTCCTTCCCCGTCCTGGCGGTGACACGGCGAAACGCCTCCATGCCCACCAGCATGTGCCCGTTCACGGCCAGCGTCCGCCCGTGCCGATACGTGCCGAGGACCCTTATCGCATGTTTGTTAACCTCCCCGTAGACCACCCCATCGCGCTGCAATCGTCCGACCACGTCCCCGAATTCGCGGGGTGAGGTGTCGTCATACAAGGCGCCGTCGGGCTGGGCCAGGATCGGTGCGGCGTCCTGGAGTCCAGGCAACGTGTACGGATTCGCGAATGGATAAATCCCGTACAACGCCACCTTGCGCTGCGTTCCTGTATCGGGATTCCGCCACGTTCCGAATTGGATGGACACTGGAAAGACCGCCTCCACGTCGGGTAGCGCGAGCGCTTGCTGCAGCCGCCGTTCGGGAAACGGCTCGGTCGTCAGCACATATTGAAAGTCCCGACTGATCATCGCCAGATCGCCCCGCATGGCCATGAGCGGTCGCACCGCCATGATCATAAACGCCTGGTAGATGCCCAACTGAAACAGCATCAGGACGGCACCGAACGAAACGCCGCCTACCGCCACGTAAAAGCGGCGCTTCTGTCCGCTGAGCTGGCGCCAGGCCAGAGGGATGCGACGGGTCGCCTGACGGTCCTCGCTTGTTCCACTCATGGAACCTCGATCGTCACCGTCACATGGGCGTGACTGAACGCGGCAAGGGCCGCCGGATTGTCCGGGCGGATCCGTACCAGGCCGATCCGCCGGTCCACGTAGGCGGAGGGGGTCATGGGAAACACCCTGCTACCCTCAAGGGTTCGCTGAACTTCAACCACTTCGCCCCTAGCCTCCCCTGGAAATGCCTGTCCGCAGAACACGGCACGTTGCCCGACCTTGACCACCCCCAGGTCCGTTTCATAAACCTCGGCCAGGACCATCATCCGAGCCGTCTCGCCGAGGCTCACCACCGCGCCACCATCCCAGATTCCTTCCCCCGGCCACGCATGCACATCCAGGATTTCGCCCGCCATGGGTGCCCGTATACGCTGTAGATCCAGCAAAACCTCCGCTTCCGCCGCTTGTGCTTCGGCGAGCCGTAACGCAGCCTCCGCCCGGGTGGCGTCCTCGGCCCGGGCGGTTCGCATGGCGGAGAGTAGACTCTGTTCGCGTCGGATCCTGGACCGGAGCGCGTCGGACTGGGCGATGATCTCATCATACCCGTCCTGTGATATGAGCCGGCCCTTCTCTGCCGCGTCGTGGCGGGTCAACCGGGTCTGCAACAGCTTGACCTCCGCCTCCATCGCAGCCACAAGCCATTCCTGTGCAGCGATCAATTCCGGACGTTCGCCAGCCAGCGCCAGCTTCAATTCGTTCTCGGCTGCGGCGACCTGACACTTCGACCGTTCCCATTGCGCCCGGTAGGTCGGCTCGTCCCGCAGCACCGCCACCACGGATCCCTTGTCGACAAGACTTCCCCGCGTTACATGAAGCTCGCCGATGATAGCGCCGACCGGCGCAGCGATACGGACCGCACGCTCGCCGGGAACGACCTGCCCCAAACAGGCCACCTGCCCGGCACATGCGCAACCGACGATGCACCAAGTCACCCAAACCACTGCCAGCACGCTCTTCATAGGCCACTCATCCTACGGATCGATTGATGTATCTAAAATCATAATGACAATCTATGAGTTGAATGGCGTTCGTCAACATGAAAATAGTTTATAGATTTTCGGAGGCATTTCGTGAACGGTTACTTTTCTTCTTCATTCCATCGTTTTTTGCAAAGGTCGGCCACAGGCTTATCACCTCTCGGACCTGATCATAAGATGAAACAGGCAGGAATGCCTGTTCTACTTTATGTCAAAGAAACGGTGATCGGCGGGGCTGATGGTGCAGGCGACGTGGCGGGTGATGGCTAAGTCGGGGTAGGACGAGCGTGGCGACCATCTATATGTTGACAATACGGGAGCTTGTCCGGTCTGGCTTTGAAAGCTGCCCGCGCGATCGGTAGCTCGCCGGACCAAGGCCATGCGCATCGCCAAACACACGCGAAAAATGGGCGCGGTCGTGAAAGCCGCACAGCTCCGAAATCGCTTCTATCGAATCGTCCGAGTAAACAAGCTTCAGCTCCGCCCGGTTCATTCGCAGCATAGACTGCACACGCTTTGGAGATTGACCGAGAGTTTCCGCAAATAAGCGATCCAGTGCGCGCGGAGACAGCCCTGCCTGCCGAGCAAGCTCCTGAATCGGCATAGCCAGATCCTTGCGCATCAGACGGAGCGCCGTATCAACGCGTGGCTCAAGGCGAACCATACCCAGCAAATCATCCGGGACAGCCGACATTCCAAGTGATATCAGGCTGGAGAGCCTGGTTCCGAATGGTGCTGAGAAAGAGCCTTTATTGCCGAATTCCACGGCCAGCGCTACCAGCTCTTTGCGCCCCGAATCGCTTAGCGGCACGGCACCAATCCAGTCGCTCACGAAGTCGTAGGGCGACGACGCTGTGAAATGGATCCAGAAGTGCCGGCATGTCTCCGAAACCCCGGATTCAATCCGGGTGTATGGCGCAATCACTAGAAGCTGGTCTGGCTGAAGGTCCCAGCGGCGGCCTCGCCTTTCCAGCCAGGCGTAGGCGGGCTCTCCCCAATACAACCGCCAGCATGGCACAAGAATATGCCCGATGTCCCAGTCGCCAAGCTCAATGTAACCATTGGCCAACACTTCCCAATGCGGCATATAAATTCGCGGTTTTGGGTCCATGTCCGATTTATACACATCTATATCGCGATTTTCAATAGATTTCAGCCATGCAATGCGCAAAACTACAACATCTTTTACGTGCATTTCTATTGATGCAGCAAACATCAGGAGGGATTACAAAATGAGTCGTCAGGTTGCGCTAGATAATATCAACTTAAAGCCGTGTGAGCGCTGGGCCCACACCGAGTACAGCCTCGGGTACCACAATGACTATATTCGCCAGCGAACCGGCATGGCGTCTGACAATCCCGGGAGCACCAAGGCATTAAACCGTCAATGGGCCATAGACTTCAACTGGGTAACCGATGACGGGTTGTATTCTAATTGGGCGAAATATGGCCGTTGCACCAATATGGGTCACGCCGAGTACGCCTCGGACGGCAGCGATAAAGTGCCGGTAGAGGATTGTCCTTTCAAGACCATGGAGGACGTCTGGACATTCGACGCGGTCAAGGAGTACGGCCTGCCAAACCGCGACGAGCAGATCACCGCCTACCAGCAGTCAACAGACAAACGGCGCACGAACCTACCGGACCAACTTTCCACAGGCGGCTACTACAAGACCATCGTATCCGGCGCCATACAGGCATTCGGCTGGGACATGTTCCTTATGGCGCTGTCTGAACCGGAGCGCATGGAACCTGTTCTCGACAGTTTCTTCAACCGCACGCTCTTTCATATGGACTGCTGGGCGGCAACAGACGTTGAGGTGATCATCCAGCATGACGACTTTGTCTGGTCGGAAGGAGCCTTCATGAGCCCGGAGATTTATCGCAAGGTCATCATCCCTCGCTATGCCCGGCTCTGGAAACCACTGCATGAGGCCGGCAAGAAAGTCCTGTTCTGCTCCGATGCCAATTTCATGGAATTTGCCGACGATGTGGCCAACGCAGGCGCGGACGGTTTTATCTTTGAGCCGATGACGGACTTCGAGTTCATGGTGGATCGGTTTGGCTCTTCGCACTGTCTCGTGGGCAGTTGCGTAGACTGCCGCGATCTAACCTTCAACCACGGCGACAAGGTGGTGGCCGATATCGACCGTACATTCAAGCTGCTTGAACGATGCAAAGGAGCCATCGTGGCGACCGGCAATCACCTACCACCGAATATTCCCGACGACATGATGGATCGTTATATCGCCGCGATTCTTCCCCGCCTATGCCGGAAATAGCACCGGCTGAAACTATTGACGCTTTCGTAAAATGCTGATTTCCTGTCCTTGTGCAGGCATGGCGACAGGGCCTTGTCCATCGCACTGTACTTTACAAGGGCTACCGGCTTCCGCAACGGCTTTTATGCGGATGGAAGCCGAGTCGGCTCGGATACTGTAGATACCACCACGATAGTTGACGTGCCGCGCCTCCAGCCACGGCAATGCTTGCGGAAGACGCGGACTGACGATGAGTGCCTCGGGGCTCGCATCCAACCCCAGGAATCCGAGAGCAATGGTGGCCGGTACCAGCCCGGATTCAGGAAACTCGCCGATAATGCCCCATTTCCAGGCAGCACCCCGGTTGTTTTTCGGATCTCGCTTCAGTTGGTCTTTGCGGAATTCCGTCAGAATGCCTTCGAAACGTTTCCAGGCATTGTCCGGCCCCAACGTCTGCAGGCGCGCCATCATGTCATAGTGAGACACATAGAAAATCGCGCCACCATTCTCCAGATGTTCACCGTAGATGGCATTTGCACCAGCACCGGAAACCGTGATCTTGTCCCCGAGATGCCACCACCAGTGCTTACCGTCTACCGTAATGCTTTCAACAGCCCGGGTGGTGGATAACGGCGCCCAACCCAGGGCGTAGATCTCGGCTCCGCTGGCTCCGGTCATCCGATCACCGACCTGCTGTTTGTCACTGGCGATGATCCGCTTTCCATCAAGCCATTCAAAAATGGCGGCAGCCTGCGCTGGCGTAGCGAGTCCATAGGTTATGGCTTCCAGATTGAGGTAGGTGAATCCGAAATCCCATGGCCGGCCGGATATATCTATACAACCGATGAAACGCCCCTTGCCTGAATCCCAGAATGTCTTATGGTAATTGACCTTTACACTTGCCGCCAGCGTCTCCAGCTCCGTTGCCCGCCCTGTATGGCCCAGACTCCGCTCCAGATCCGCCATGGCCAGCAACGATGCGTAGACGTAGATATTCAAGTAGGCCGACTTGTAGCCGAAGCGGAAATTGTCCCAGTAATCGCTGGGCATGCCATCTACGGTACCGTCGCATTGCGGGTCGATAACGATGGCCAGGCCGTCCAGCCCTTTGAGCGTCGTCAATTGATACGTCATGGCGGCCCGGAGTTTCTCCAGAACCGTGCGCCCGTTGGAAATATCGGGTTGATTGGGCCGGACGGACATCGTGGTCGTTGCATCCACCTCCTCAAGAAAGGCATTCCCGCCCTGCCAGCAGTAGTATTTGCATCCTGCAAGGATATACTTGGCGTTGTTCTCGTTATGGCGCACATGATGGGTGGGCCACCCTTCCTCATTGCCCCAGGTCCACATATACCCATCCTGCGACTGTGGCCAATCGACCAAATACCGATGCAGTACCTCCCGGTATTTGGGGGTGTCCGACCAGCAATGCTTGCGGGCCATCCATTCATACCAGCCAGGCTCATTACCGAACGGTGCCAGCCTGACATTCTCGCCACGGCCATAGGTCGCCCACATCAGGTTAATTTGACTGGTGACATCGCCCTCTGCGCCGGTATTGTACATATTATCTATCGTAACCCCACTGGATGCGCCAGGCGGAGCGGCCAACACAGGGATGGCAAAAGCCGTTAAAACAAACAGGATGAGCCTTACGACGCTGATCTCTTTATCCATACCCATCCTGCGCCTACCCTCTCTTGTTTCCGTCTACTTCCCCCGCTCCATGACATAGTAACTGGCATTCCATTGCGCCTCGTCCTCTACCGTCTCGCTCTGGGCCGAGAAGCCACCCTCCTCAACAAAGAGATATTCCTTACCCTGTACCGTCTTGATGTCCATCTTCAGGGCCTCCTGACTACCGCTGTTGATCAGTATATTTCCTGACCAGATGAAGTCCTTGACGCCACCGACCTTCCCCCCATCCTGCAGCACGAATCCGCCAATCCCGAACTTCGTCGGCGCTTTCTTGGGCGACGGAGCCAGCGGCTTCCCTTTCTGTTTCGCCGCTTCGGCGGCCGCTTTTACCTTGGCTTCGTCCTCAACCTGTTTCGCAAGCTGTGCCTGATAATCGTCGACTGACTTGGCCTTTGCGACCGGCTGCCACTTGCCCATCAGCACCGGGGCCGGGGTAAAGGTGCCGCGGTAAACGTACTTGTCGGATTCCTTCTTTGACGCCGCCCACGCGGAGGTCATCTTGGGCATCTTCAATACGACATCACGGCCACCGGGTAAAGTCGTGATCCATTCGGACACCGTCCCCTTGAACATCCTGGACCCGGTGGCAAGATTTGCGCCACCCGGAGCCAGAAGCGGGTCAGGAATTGCCCCATACGTCCTCAAAAACACGTCCATCCCGAGTTTCTGAACCTCCGGTTTTGCGGAAACAAGCGCCTTGGAAATATCACCCGCCGCCCAAAGCGCAGTCAACGCCGAGTTCCCGGCGACCATGTCGCCAACCGCCGGAAGCACCTTCTGATAAACACGCGCATCCGTCGCGATCACCGAAAGCGGTTTCAGCGCCGCCGACTGTACCCACCAATCGTCCTGTTTCAGGAAATACAGAAGACGATCAACGTGCGGAACGATCTTGTCCACAGGGGCCCTGGCTAGTGCCGTCATGGCCTGCATGGCAACCCAGCGCGACTCCCCTGGATTATTAATCATTTCAACAATGGCATCCAGCATCTCGCTGGTAATGCTCTCGGTCGGGATGGGAACCCCCTTGAACATGCCGGCAATCGCCAGCACCCCGACTTCACGGGTCCGCGCGTCCGTTGTCTTCAGCAACGGCTTTATCAAATGATGACGACCGTACTTGACGATTAAAGAGGCCATTCCAGAACGGATGCCGTCATCGGGATGATTGGCATACATCACGATCATTTTATCCGTGGTGTTTGTCGTACTGAACCTTTCCATCAATGGGCCGGAAGCATCCGTCAGGATGGTCTCGCGACGGACATCCAGCACCACCTGTCCGGGCTTGAATTCGCTAGGTTTCAGCGAGTAGAAGGCATCATCCGCTGCCGTTCCCCACGGCCGCACCGGGAGTGGATACGTCTTGCACCACGGGGTCTTCGGGGCACCGAACATGCGCAGCTTCTTGCGCGAGGCGGTATACGCCAGTGCAAAATAGTTACCCCACTCGGCGGTGTCATAACGGGCGCCGTCATTGATACCGAAACTTCCGTCAGAATGACGCGAGAGCTCATAGAACCATTTGCGCTCGTCCATGAAGGAACGGTACTGGACAGGCTTCTTGTCTACCATCAGTTGCATGGCCACCCCGTGCCATATCTCGCCGATGCCACCGCCCGTGTGTGCGCGGTTGAACCATGTCGACGCATAGAAGCTTTTCATTGCCGAGTTGTCGCGCACGGCGGCATAGACAGAGTTTTCCCCTTCCGGACTCAACGATGCCGCCGAAGACATTGCCAGCGCCAAGCCAGCCGTCTTGCCATTGTCCCTGAATCCACCTTCCGGAAGCTGGTTGCCATACGCCACATTACCGCGACCGGCAAACCTGAAGAACTGGAGCAGCACCCTCTGGAGCAGATAGTCGTCCACCTCGGCGCCGCACTCTTTTGCCAGCAGGAGAAAGTTAAGCGCATGCACGCCAGCCGCGTTCATATGCCCGCCCCCCATGTATTTAAGGTTAGGCGCTTCGGAACCGCGCCCCATCCAGCTTCCGTCATACATACTGGCCTTGAGCGATGCAGCCATCTTATTTATATGGGGAATAACGCTCTGGTCGCCTGTGCGCAGGAAATACTCGCAGACGGATGTCCCCCACAAACCGATGTACCATGGGTAGTTATGAACGGGGGCTTCCATCTTCAGCCAGCGTTTGTAGGTTTCGAAATCCTTCGCTTCACCCGTCGAAAGCAGAAAAGGGCCAGCGGACCAATCCGGCTTCTCAAGACTGGCAAATCGGTCGCCGAGGGTGCGCACAATCTTTGCAGATTTGGGACAGTTAAGCGGCCACGTGGCGCTATATGCACCCAGCACGGGCAGCTTGACAACCACGTCCCCTGCATCCTTGATCTGGAGTTTCATCAGGCCATCGGTGGCCTCGGCTTTTTCCAGGATCTGCGCCAACTGGACACGCGGATCTATATCCTTGAGCGTTTCACCGTTGATGCGCTCAATGATCTGCCCCTTCTTCAGCAGGCCAGCGGCTTCTGCCGGCGATCCCTTTTCAACATTGTTGATACGCATCGTGAACGGCGGACTGATCAGGTCAATTCCAATTCCCACCGGACCGTAATACTTGATGCTCCAGTCCTTGCCGGGTTCAGGGAACGGAATGAAAACCGCAGGCACCTTGTAGTAGGAGCTTACCGGAATCGTACTCGCCGGAGCTTTCTGCGCGGCAAGGCACGGGGACGCTGCCGCCACGGACAGAACCACCGAAACCAGGGCACACCTCGACACGCGACAGACTGTCTTATGCATATATTGTCCTTTCCTTCCATCGGAGAATTCTACGTCACTGTCCACCGGGTCAATCTACTTTATCTACCGGCGACATCAATTTCAACGATTTTCCCCGCCGGATCATTTCCTCATTTCCTCGGTCAGGGGCGGACTCTTCATCTCCTGTTGATAACGTGCATCAATACAGAAAACCAAAAAGCCAAAGCGGGATTTTGTTGCCCATTCCGATCTCGAGCTGATCCAGCGCCAGATAGGAATCGGGCTGATTTGCACTCTGCTTAACGCTCTTGTTTTTGCCGCCCACTTCGAACACATACCGACCAACCTGGAAATCACCACGAGCGGGTGCAAGCACGTTTTCGCTCCGGAAACAACTCAGCAAGAATGTTTCCCGCATGTTCCCCATGTCGATGCCTGACTCACCGGTGAGCGCCAGCATCAAGTTGGGATTGTCCAGATAAAGTTTTTCAGGTTTGTCCAGATTGTTAAGGGTTTTCCCCTGACGATGCAAACACCGGACAATGCCCGCATCCTCCAAATGTTTGAGATATGTCTTCAGGGTTCGTTCATCACCGATCTGCAGCGAGCGTTTCAGACCTGCCATATCCGGTTTAAAGGGGACGAGGCCACTAATGATTGACAAAAGTTGTTTGATCTTCTGGATACTGGCTCCGGTCAGCGAGGGAAACAACGCAGGTAAATCGGTTTCGATTGTCGCATGAACCGATTGTTCAAGGGTCAGCAGAAAATCGGCCAGCGCGTTCTCATGCTCAAACGCGTAGGGATAGTATCCGGTCTTCAGGTAGCGGCCAAATTCAGAAAGAACCGTCGTTCCCGCGTCACGAAGCTGTTGCACGATATGTCCTGCTACCGTCCGATGGCATGAAACCAGCTCAGACACGGAAACGGTCTGGAAATGACCAAGTCCTCTCACGGTTAACCATTCGCGAAAGGACATGGGCGATAGCTGACGCAGAACGGCACGCCGGGAGAGATCGTGACTGCCTCGCCATATCGACAGAACGGAACTCCCCGACGCAATAATCCGCAGGCCCGGGAACGAATCGGTAATGCTTTTCAGTTCCTTGGACCACTCACGATACTTGTGGATCTCATCGAAACAGCAGCTGAACACGCATTCACATGCCGCGTGTAGCCTCGGCTGCCAAGCCGATCAGCAAACACGATATCGGCAATGGTGTGATGTAGGCGCGGCTTACAGCTTCAAGTCGCGGGTAAGCCGGATCGTGCGAGCGGTCCTGCTGCCGATGATCAACCCACCGCGACGAAAATACCCCGTGCTTTTGTAAACATACTTCAACCTGCGCTTTCTATTGACCTACGATCGTTGCAACAAAGCCTTTCGGAACCCTAAGATGGTGCTGGATCGCACCGGCCTTCCTGCGCCATCCGGCCTCGATCCATTCGTTACCCACGGGAATGCGGGCGTCACACCAATCCAAGGGCAAATCCGGGATCCTGAAGATGACCGTCTTCGCCACCGGATCCACACGGAGCCCCAGGATATCGCGATAGAGAATATGGGCCACATGGGACGCGAAACCGTGGTTGCAGCTTGCCGAGGCATNNGCTCCCACAGCGTGCCGGTGATCTGCGCCATGGGCAGATAATTCTTGTAAAGCTGCTCCAGGATCAAACGATGCTGGCCGTAACACGAGAGGATGTCCAACCTCAGGAAGAACCCGATAAAGGCATTGGCGGGGTGAATCTCCGGATGCCGGACCGCCGGATCCCGGTCCGGTCCGAACTCGCTTAGTAGCTTCCTCCACAATTCCGGATGCGACGTCGGCGTCGCCACGTTGAAAAAGAACGCATAATACTGGCAGGTTTCCGTCCGGTTGCGAGTGACCTCCAACGAACCGTCAGCCTTGCGGATGGCGTTATCCACAAAAAACTCACCATCAAAGGATTGTTTGCGAATCACCTGGCGTACCCGTGCCGCCTGCTTGCCCAGGGCAGGATCGCCGTAGAGCGCCGCCGCGGCATCCAACATCCCGGCATAGAGCATGTTGGTGGGATAACTTACATCCCGTACAAACTTGGCCGCCTCGGACCATTCGATAAAAATCCACTGATCGAGACGTTCCAGTAAGCCATCCCGATTGAGGAATGGCTTGAAATAGTCAAGCAGTCCATAGACCTTCCGCTTCAGGGCGTCAACCAACCCGCGGTCGCCAGTCCGGTGCAGGTACTCCTCCAGCTCGAGGACAAACCACATGGCCCAGTTGGGTATGAATACATGATCATTATGATCGCTTGGATAACACATGGGCAACATCCCCTTGGGCAGGAAGGGGTAACGCCCTGGCAGGAGGTAGTTCTCCAGGAAACTGTGCTCGATCGGATTGCTGCCGCAAAAGTCGCGCTCGGCACGGGCGGTGAAGAAACTATCACACAGCCAACCGGCACGCTCGCGGCCGGGACAATCCATGAAGATGTCCACCGAATTCTGGCGGAACGTCTGGCGAGCCGCCTCGAAGAGCGTCCCCAATTGCGGATCCGATGCCGCGAAGGACGCCCGGTAGGCATCCGGACACGCATACTCCCGCAGATAGATCCCGGATACGCGGCATTCCCCGCCCATGGCAATCAGCTTCAGATACTTCAGCGTATATGGCTCGATCGTCTCCAGCGCATACGCCCCCGGCTTGAGCGAATACTTGACCACATTGGCACAGTGGTAGCGCACCAGGCTCACATCGCCAGTTGCCATCGCCAGCTCGTCAAAGGCAAGATAAAGGTCCACCGGTTGATCACAGACGACCTTGAGTCCGATGAACCCAGTCAAGTTGCCGCCGAGATCGAAAATGCGGAAGTGCCACGGCTTGATCGTCAACTCATCTGCGGGACAATAGGCATCAACCCGCCGGGAGCATACCGTCGAATGAAGCGCCTCCAGCTCGTGGGAGGGATAGCGTGTCGTTGAATCGGCCGGAAAGGCTTTGAATTCGGGGCGTGGCCCGGACCACTCCCGACCCCGGCGAAGTTTGGGATCCTTGGCCGGACGCAGCGTGCCCGCGGCCGTCTGCGCCACCGGTTGCCGCGTTTCGAACCGGGGATACGGCACGCCACGGGCAACCAACCGGCGCGGCTTGAGAACCTCCACCGCCGCAGGCAACTTGCGAAAAGTCAGCTTCGTGTACCAATCCGCTGAACGTGGCGTTAGGTTGTAGGCCTCCACAAACGTGCGCTGGAAACTATAACGCTGGACCTTCTGGATACGCTCCTGGAGCCGGTAAACCGTAAAGGCACTATTGCCTGTGGCGGCAATCACCCCGTTTCCGGCGATGATTTCCGCCTGAATAAACGACGGCTGATCGAGTGTGGCGAAACTGTTGGCATTGTATCCGACCACTTCTATGGCCAACACGTTCTTTCCAGCCACGACCGGCAACGCCCATTCGTCTATTCGGTAATAACCATGCCCGCACCGCGCTGGACCATACCCCACAAAGTTGCCGTTCAACCGGATGCGGTACACCGATGCACCCGCCACGCGTAAGCGGTGAGGTCCCCTCCCCGCCTCGAAAACCGCCCGGATTCCGGCCGTAACATTCATCTCCTCAGACAAGCCCGCCAACCAGATCGGCTGGGCTTTGAATAATTCCGGCTTTTTCGTGTCAGTCATTACTTCATCGGTGTCAAGGTGAATTCCTTCAGGGCAAGGCCCGTTGACGGTGCCGCAAAACTCAAGGTATTCCTGCCATTCACCAGAGCGAGTTCAACGGCTGCAGTCGCCTGCCACGCGCCGACCGTAAAAGGAATGGCCATTACAACAGGATCCTTGGCACCGTTCAGCGTCAGCGGTGCCGTCGCTTCGCCATGCACCGTAACCACTCGCGCCGTGAGGGCATACTTGCCTGCGAGCGAGACATCGACGTCGCACGTCAGCGGACCGACCCAGATCATCTGCGGTCCACCCAGAACGCTTTTTATAAGTTGGTTCCCCCCGCCACATGCCGCCGCCGGCATCGTGATTACGCCTTTGGAATCGACAACCACCTGCTTGTCATCGTCCGTGACAGTCGCCGCCTCAACCGCGTTCGCCTTGCTTTCG
>DIZZ01000009.1:0-16381 GCA_002428045.1 Verrucomicrobia bacterium UBA6015 | reverse complement strand
GCAATGATCGCCTTCTTCTGGAAGATGGCCATGACATTCCAGAAACCGCCACTGCCATCCTTGACACTGTTATACTTCTCCTCGCCCAGGGCATCTCCCACCCACTGGGCGCGCAGTGCCTTTATCTTATCCGCCGGATACTTCTGCATCTGCGTTTCCAGTAAAAAGTCGGCATCCTTCATACCCAGCACCCCCTTGGCATCGCGATACCCCCAGCCGGCACCAAGATTGACAACCCATCCCTCGGGAGTCCAGCGAGCCAGCGCGGCATGAGCACGCTGCGGCCGCTCCACGCTTGGAAGCCCGAAACACTTGATGATGAATACGCCGAAGAATGCACGTCGGCCGCAGATGCCGCCGTTCTTGATCACGTTCTGGAAGAAACCCAGCGTGTCGGTATCTGTATATTCCTGTGAATGCTTATAGGCCACATCGGTCCGGACAGCCCCCGAGTAGCGCCAGCCATAGTCCTGGACAACGATATGGTCGGGCCGGTAATTCCTCAGCATCTCGCGCCCCCATGCCAGCATGTGATCGGGGGCATAGCTGTTGACGATCTGGCGGCATTCCCAGGCGGACATGTCCTTGAATGCCGGATCCAGCGCTCCGTCCAGGTACGCCTTCTCGTAATGCAGATAGCGCTTGACCGGGTCGACAAAGGCCGGTGCATTGGTCTCGGCGATCGCGTTGCGCTGCCCCACCGGCACCGCATGTTCCACACTCGTGCCAAGCGCCAGGCGATACAGGATTCCGTCACCAGCCTGCCGGGTCGCCAACTTCTGGATGTCGGTATAGATCTGCATCGCCTGCCCGTACTTACCGCCGTTTGCCCCGCCAGCGTCGAGCATATCCCTCATCAGCGCGGTGTCGGCCAGCAGTTTCTCCACCAATTCCTCCTGCGCCTTGCCCTGCTGTGCGAATTCCGCCAGCCCCTTCGGCGTGGCGTTGACGAGTACGGCGCACGTCACGAGCTTGGCGTCCAGCGTGTCGCTCGACAGGATCGAGCCCAAGTCGGCAAGAATGGCTTTGGCTGCCTTCAGTTCATTGGCCTCCGCCTCGTCGAGCGCGGCACAAGCATCCTTGCTTGCCTGGAGATTCTTCGCCTCGTCGACCATGACCACGTCCAACGCGGCTTGCCGCTCCTCCAGTGCCTTGAGACCGGCTTGCAGCCCATCCTCCCCCTTCGCAATCGCCTTATTCGCTGCTTCCCGTTCCACGTCCGTGGTCGCCTTTTTCAATGCCTCCTGCGCCTGGGCAATCGCCTTCCTGGCGCCGCCGATCCACTTGCCATTCGCGTGATCCACCAGCGCTCTTGCCGCCTGGATCTTGTCCAAACGCTGTTGCGCCGCGCCCACCTCGGCGGTCGCTTTCTTCACACCTTCACGGGCAGCCAGGAAGGCTGCCCGCTTCTGGTCATCAACCGCTGGCACGGCATTGCCGATCTCGGTCTTCAACGCCGACAACATCCCTGTATATCGGGTCTGGAGCGTCTCGCCAGCCTCGGTCAGCGAAACGGCAGCAGGCGAAGCCCCGTCACTGGATGAACAAAGTGCCATGGCGGCAAATGCGAAATACACAACCCTCATTCTCGACGTCATCATTTGAATTTCTCCTTCACCGTTTTACGCCACCCGCACAAGGTTTATATCATCTCATCTACACACCTGAAACTCAAGCGTTGAATCCGCTTTGAAAACTACGAACGATGACCTGGTGATGTAGCTGCGGCTTACAGCTTCAAGTCGCGGGTGAGCCGGATCGTGCGGGCGGGCCTGCCGCCGGTAATCTCGATCGAGAAGCCCGCCATGTCTTTGGATACCTTCAGCGAAAGTTTCTCGCGGCCTGGGTTCAATGCGGTCACATGCAGGCTTTCCGGGGATCGTTGCGTGCTCATCCAGCGAATGATCTTGGTTTGTTCGGCGGTGTTCTCAGGCATGCCCGACGTGCGCTGCATGATGCTTTGACCCAGGGCGGCAAAAGTCATCGCCAGGTGTTCGTTCCCCTTGCTTAGCATAGCCCAGTCGGCTCCGGTTTCAAGGTCGGCATAGGTGTGGAAGCGCGACTCGATGGCGTGGCCGGGAGCCGTGTCGACCACCAGCCAATACGCGTTGTCGACCAACAGGCAGAGCCTGCCGACGAACCCTCGACGCCAGCGTGGCGTGAAGACGCCGCCTGCATCGATGCGGATGCCCAGCAATCCATCGCCCTGCACGATCTCGGTAGTCTTGCAGGCAACATCCTCGGCGCAGCCCAACCCGTCGACGAAAAGCGTGCTTTTGGACGCTGCACTGCGGCTGTAAAGGTGGTGTCCGAGGCCGGTGAACGCGACGCTCGGCATCGAACCGCGCTGATCCTCGATCAGGGTTTGTCCATTGACGGCGCATTTGAAGCTGAGCAGATCGAGATGGCCGTGCCCGGCGATTCGGCTGCTGCCGCCCCGGGCCGATAGGCGCAACGTAGGAAAAACCGAATCATCCATCAGAACGGCCCAGCCCAATCCCTCGTACACACGGGCCATGGGCTGTTTTTTCTCCGTCCGTTCCGCCTTAAGTGCGGTCATGATCTCGGCGGATGGAATGGTTTCAGCGGCATAGAGGATGTCGGCACTGGCGGCCGGGGTAAGACGGGAGCGGGTTGAGGGATCCGTTGGCGGTGGCACATCATTCATCAGGAACATTGCCGCCCGCATGGCGGCATCCGGCTGGTTGACACGCGCGGCCATCAGGAAATAGAAACCGGTCGGGTGCCAGCCGTCGTTGTCCCCGAAGTTGATGCCGGTGAAATCGACAGGAAAGTGTAATGACTTGCCCAGTTCCGGGATATCAAAGGCCGGATGCTTTTTTCCCGTGGCCTGTTCGTAGCTAAGCAGGTAGCGGATAGCATAGTGCATCCCGTAGTTCCAATAGCCGGTTCCCTCATGGTTACCCCCGCCGTTCTGGATATAGGACTGGAAGTAATGCGCCAGGGAGGTTTCCACGAAGGGGATCAGTTGGCGGACCTCGGGACGATCGTCGTAGAAAGCAAGAGCGAGCATCCCCATGCCGCCGGCACAGACGCCGTTCCAGTTCGACCACGACGTGTTCACCCACCAAGGCGGATCCTGCAAGGCACGCAGGGCCTGACTGAGGTAGAAGCGGTCCAGCACATCGAAGAACACCTTCTGCTCCACGGGCGTGATGTCGGCACGGAAGACATCATACATCAGGGCGATATCGGCGGCATGTTCACCGTAGCTGAGGCAGAAGAACATCGGGGCATCGGCGGGGGTATTGACGTTGGCCTCGCAACTGATCTGGCGCCAGGTCAGGATGTTCGCCAGATGCCGCATGGCCGCCTCGCGGTACTTCGGCTCACGGGTCAAGACGTATGCCGAGGTCAGGCATTTCAGGTGACTGGCGATCAGGCGCGTCCCCTGCTGGTTGGTCCCGACCTCACTCTGGGCGATAGGCTTGAGACCAACGAGCCAATCCGCATCGGCGAGGATCTGCGCGGCCGTGCCACGCAGGTAGGGCGTGTGAAGTTTATCCTTCAGGTTAAGGATCGTCGTTGCCGGGACCCAGAGACGGGGGTGCGCCTTCAGCACTAACCCCTCGGCATCCGCTGGCTGCACCGGCCTATCGGGTTCCCCCTCCGCATACACGGCCTGCCCACCGATCGCCGCGACGAGCAGAAAAAAAGCACCGCAGATTCTAATCCCCATCGTTCTCATATAACGTCCCGATCCCTGTCGCCTTGCCTGCCGTTTTGAACTTCACGTCCTGCATCATATACGAATGAGGACAGAATAAAAAGGGCCATTCGTTGTAAAAAGAACCATCCTAGGGCAGGCTTGCCGATCACCATTTTCCTAGGAAAACCGCGTAAAGAACTGATTGGGAGCCCTGTAGCCGCGCCACGGAGGTGCGCGTTCGTGGCAAAAGCCGGTCGGCAGCGGAGGGCTAATGCTTGATCGTCGGCCTTCGTCCGACGGCTACAGGGGCTGTTGTTCTGATTATGATTCAGACAGGATGAACAGGATAGACAGGATTAAGACGCTGATGTTCGGTCCGTTTCATCCTGAAAATCCTGCAATCCTGTCAACATCAATCCGAGCATAAACCGTTCTCGTTCACCGATGTCCTCGCCAAATACGGATCATTGACTATTACTTTTCCATTGCCTAGTCCATATAATGGGCGTAGAGTACTTCATTAGAAGCGGGAAACTACTTGCTAATTGCAGGCGGGGTGTGCCGAAGCATGGGATGGCGACTTGGCCCTGACCACGGGCTCGCTCGGCACGACCACAGTGCGGTTCGGTGAGAACGCAAGCAGCCTGACCGCCGCCCAGTTGGCTCATATCACGATCAACGCTGGTAGCGTTTAACATCCCGACCTGGGGCTGAAAGGTGTCTTTAATGACGCGAACGGATAAGAAACAAGTAACCGTGCAGCGAGGGAAGCGATCAGAACCTGCGGTGATCCAGCTCAAGCTGCGCGAGTTGAACCAGCTTTTCAACTCGATGGATCCTTCCCCCTTCATCAACAAGGATCTGGATGCGGATGCGGAAGCCTTTATTGCAGGGTGGGCGCTGGAGTTCCCGGTTTCCAAGCCGATCAAGCTGTTGGTTCATGTGGATCAGACAACCCCAGCCATCACGGGCGACATGGATCCACAGACGTTTGTAGAATCGTCGATCCAGAATTTCTTTCTTGCCAAAGCCCGCACGGCACAGCGCGACATGCGGAACCTGCTGCAGACCGGACAGATCAGCCTGCTGATCGGCGTTGCCTTCATGGTGATTTGCCTGACGCTTAGCCAGTTGATTGCCAAGAAATTGCCGGACTCCACGACGGCAGGGTGGTTCAGGGAAGGCCTGTCGGTCGGCTGCTGGGTGGCGCTTTGGAAGCCGATCGACATCTACCTTTACGGGTGGTGGCCGTTGCTGAGACGGTTGCGGATTTTCCGCAAGATGAGCTGCTTGACCGTTCAACTGAAGCTGAAAGCCGATACCGCCGCCTCCGACACGACCGGTTGACGGTTTCTACAACATGACGAGAAGGCGCAGGGACAGGATACGGCACTGGCCTATAGTGCTCACCTCAGGATCGCATCGCTCAGGGAAAACACGGGGAGCATGACGGCCAGGGTGACGAGCAGCACAAAGGCACCGACAATCATCAGGAGCAGAGGTTCCAGCAAGGTCAATCCACGGGAAAGGGTGTTCTCGAAACGCACGTCGCAGCGGTCGGCGGCATGATCCAGAAGCCGGGCCAGATCCCCTCCAGCCTCGCCCACCGCCAACCAACCGGGCAGGCTCTCCGCCAACGGCGGCATCTGCCGCACGGCAGCCTCCAGGGATTGTCCATGCCGGATCTGGCTGGATGCCTCGATGGCCAGACGTTCACACCAGACACTGCCAGTCGCCCGGCCCGCCAGGGCCACGCCCTCGACGAGCGAAACCCCGGAACGGACAAGAATCGCCAGTGTACGGGCAAACCGCGATGCCACCAGACTCCGGTAGCCGCGACCGATCAAGGGCACTCCATAGACCCGGCGATCCAGCCCGATGCGCCGCTCGGGATCCGCCAGCCGTCGCCTCCCCCACCCCGCCAGCAGCAGGATCGCGCCCAGCCCCGCCAGCAGTCCCCAGGGCACCAGCAGATCCCCCAGCCCCAGCATGAACCGCGTCAACCCCGGCAACGCGGTGGAGCTGCCGATGATCTGCTGCGTACGCGGCAAGAGCACGCCCAGCATCACGATCGACACCAGCACACCCAGGACCAGCACCAGCACCGGATAGATCAACGCCCGCGTAATCCGCTCCCGAAGCTGCTGCTGCGCATCCAGGAACCGCGCCAACTGTTCCAGGACCGCCTCCAGCGAGGCCGCCCGTTCGGCCACATCAATCGTGGCGACCTCGAAGGAACTCAGCTCTGCCACGCCGGATTTGAGCGCCGCCGCCAGGGATCCGCCCTCGCGGACCTGATCCCTCACGGCCGCCAGCACCTCGGCAGAGACTTCAAGCTCAGGCGTATTGAGCAGCATGCCCAGCGCCGTCACCAGGGGCATTCCAGCCTGCAGCAGCGCGGCCAGCTCACGGTAGAATATCGCGCGGCGCGACGCAGAGAGGGACGACGGGCGCGATCCGCTGACCTGTAGATTCGTGATGAACACCTGGCGGACCGCCAATTGCTCGCGGGCCGACTTGGGACATGAGGCCTCGACCTGCCCCCGGCAGGTTTTCCCGTTGGCATCATAGCCTTTGTAGACAAACGTTTTCATACCGCTGCCGCGTTCAGGACATCCTCAACCGACGCCCGTCCGGCCAGGATCTTCTCTACCCCATCCGCCAGGAGCGGTTTCATTCCCGCCGTCACCGCCGCCGCTCGAATGGCGTCGAGATGATTTCCCGCCACGCGGATCCGTTCGCTCACGTCGGGGTTGACCACCAACAGTTCAAACAGCCCCAGCCGACCGCGATACCCCTGGGTACATTGCGGGCAGCCAACCGCGCGCCACGCGGTTTTCCCTTTGAGATCGGGATACAACACGCCCGCGTCCGCCGCATCGGATGCATCCACCGTATAGGGTTGACGGCAGTTCGGACAGAGCCGCCGCACCAGCCGCTGGGCCAGCACCCCGCGCAGGCAGGCCGAGATAAGGTACGGGGCAACCCCGATATCCATCAGCCGCACAACCGCCCCGGGCGCATCATTCGTGTGGAGTGTCGTGAAGACCAGATGCCCCGTCAACGACGCCCGCACGGCAATCTCCGCCGTCTCGGCGTCGCGCGTTTCCCCCACGAGAATGACGTCGGGATCCTGCCTCAGGATGTGCCTCAGCCCGCTCGAGAAGGTCAGCCCGATCTTGCTCTTGACCTGGATCTGCCCGACGTTATCAAGCTGGACCTCGATCGGATCCTCGATCGTCAGCACATTCAGCCGCGAGGAATCCAGTTCGCCCAGCGCGGCATACAGCGTGGTGGTCTTGCCCGACCCGGTCGGCCCCGAGACCACCACCATGCCATTGGGTAGCTTGAGCAACCCTTTAAGGCGTGCATAACATTCCCCATCCATGCCCAGATCCGCCATGCTCAGGAGGGTATTGCTCTTATCCAGCAGCCGCAGGACCACGCGCTCTCCCTCGCTGACCGGCACCGTGGACACCCGGATATCCACCTCCCGCTCTCCGACCCGCACGCGCGCCATGCCATCCTGGGGCAGGCGCCGCTCGGCAATATCCATGTGGGCCATGACCTTCAGGCGCGAGACCAGCGCCTGCACCACGTGCGAGGGCGGAGAGGACTGCTCGTAAAGGAACCCGTCGATACGGAAGCGCACCCGCAGGCGCGACTCGAACGGTTCAAAGTGGATATCCGAGGCCCGTTGCCGGAAGGCGTCCAGCAGGATCAGGTTGATCAGTTGCGTCACCGGCGTGCCATTGGCCTCCTTCAGCAGATCCTCGACCTGCCGGATCGGTAACGTACCGGCCGGTGCGGCCATCCCCTCGATCACATCCGATGGCGATTCCTCGCGCTGCACATAACACTGCTCGATACAGGCCAGCACGACATCGCGCGGTGCCAGCACAGGAAGCAACGGCTGCCCGAGCAGGATCGATACATATTCCTGCTTGTCAAGGTTGCCGGGATCGCAGACCAGCACGCAGGGTGCCCCATCGATGCGCACCGGCAGGATCGCATGGGACCGTGCCCATTCCACCGGCAGGGACTGCAGCAGCCGGGCATCCAGCGTGACCTCGGCAGCGGACGCCACAAACCGCAGGCCATAAACCTCGGCCTGGCGGCGCAACACCGCGTCCGCCGTCACCAAGCCAACCGTTGCGTCATTCCTGCCCATTGATCTTCAGCCCCGTCTTCTTTTCCCATCCCTCACGATGCGTATCGGATGCCTCGGCATCGCTAACCACCGTAGGGGTCACAAAGATCAGTAGATCCGTTCGTTCATTGACCCGTTCCGTCCGGCGGAACAGCCATCCCAGTACGGGAATGGCACTGAGGTACGGCACACGGCGCTCGCTTTCGCGCTCGTCCTGACGGGTCAAGCCGGCAATCACGATCGTCCTGCCATTATCCACCGTGACGGTGGTATTCACCTCGCGCTTGGCAATCGTCGGCGTGAACTTGACCGCGTCGGAACCGGAATCAATCACCGCCTCGATGCTTGGGTTCAAGGCCATCCGTATACGCCCGCCGGGGATGAAGTGCGGCGTGATCTTCAATTTGACGCCCACATCCGCCCGTTCGATATTCTGGATCACATCACGGGCACTTCCGGTGCCGCCCGTGATCTCGGACTTCAGGACCGGAATCTCATTCACCACGCTAACGGTGGCTTCCTTGTTGTTCTGGGATTGCAGCGACGTCTCGGACAGGATCTTGAAACGTGAATTGGAGCGGAAGGCGTCGATGTTGAAGATACCGGGGAAGCCGGACTGGATGGTTCCGTCAGCGGCCTTCGTCGCCCCCCGCGCGACCCCCACACTCAGGCCACGCGGAAAGATGCCGTTCTGCACCGAGGTGAGCAGGCCGCTGGCATCGCCAAGACCGAAACTGCCCTGCACCACGCTATCCCCGACCGCACCGGGCATATCAACGGCGGCGAAATCGATACCGAACTGCAGCCCGTCGCCATTGCTGACCTCCATGATCAGCACTCCGATATGCACCTGCTCGGGGGGCTGGTCAAGCTGGTCGATCAAACGCTTGACGATCTCGAAATCACCGGGGCCTGCATCCACCAGCAAGGCATTGCTCGAAGGGCTGGCCTCGATGGCGAGCGTCCGCGTGTCGCCCGTGCTGCTTCCCGCCGCCCCGGCCGCCTGGCGCTGCTTCAGCAGGGCGGTGATATTCTCCGCCGCTTCGGTTGCCGACAGATGCTGCAGGAAAATCGCGTTCAGGCGCCCATAGCCGGAGGGTACATCGACATCCATCTTGGCAATTAACTGCCGCAGGGATTCCACCTGGGACGGGGTGCCCACCACGATCAGCCGATTGGAATGCGGCACCGGCACCACCATGGCCGCCCGCGACTCGTCATCTCCCGTCGCCGCACCCGAGGGCGTCCGCCGCCCCGCCGGCAGCCGCTCGAGCAACCGCTGTGCCCGTGACAGGTTTTCCGCCAGCGCAAGGTTTAGTTGCTGGGCCATCTCCGACGCATTGGCATAGGTCAGCGGGATTACCTCCGTCAGCCGCGTTACCCCCGGTTTGTCCAATGCCGCCAGCAGTGCTTCCACCCGGCGGATGCCGTCCGCCGAATCCGAAACCACCAGGTGATTGGTTTCCTCGAGGGCCCGCACGGTGCTTCCCGTGCCATCGGCACGGGGATCCAGCAGCTTGCGGATTTCCGCCGCCGAGACATGGACCAATTGGAAGATCTTGGTGTAGACCCCCTGCGCTGGCACGGCATCGCCTGCCGCCAGCACCGTACCGAGCACGGCGGAGCGCCCTTGCAAGGGAACAATCCGCAACAGGCCGCCCGCCTCGGCCTGCACGGAATAACCGACCGACTCCAGGATGGTCAGGAAAAGGGGATAAACTTCCGATGGCGAGACACGCGGAGAAACGACCGTCAGCTTACCCTCCAGTCCATCCCCCATGACAAACCGTTTACCGGTCTGCTCGCCAACCAATTTGACAAAGGTCCTTATATCCACGGCATCAAACGAGAAATTCACCGGTCCTGCGGCCGCGACGGTCGTTGCGGGATTCCCAGCCACCGCAGACGGGGCGGCGCCCGCCCCACCGACGGCAACAAGGGATCCCAGCATGACGACAGCCAAGCACCGGTTCATTTCAGGATCCCCCGTTCTGACGTGGCGACAAAGTCCACCAGATGGGACAATGCCTCGTTCGTCCCCAGCGTATTGCGGATTTCATCCAGCGCCTGCGAGACCGGCAGATCCTTGCGATACAACAGGCGATAGGCCTTCTTGAGCAGATTGCGGTCATCCTCCGACACCCCGCGCCTTTCCAGCCCGATCAGGTTCAACCCGCGCACCTCGGCCGGATTGCCGTCCACCATCATATAGGGGGGACAATCCTTGACCACTTTCGTGCAGCCCCCCACCATGCACAGGCGTCCGATACGGCAGAACTGGTGAACCCCGCTAAGGCCGCCGATCACCGCCTGGTCATCGACCCGCACGTCGCCCGCCAACGTGGCACCGTTGGCCATGATGACCCCGTCGCCGACCCGGCAGGCATGGGCGACATGGCAATACGCCATGATGTGGCACCCCGCCCCGACCACGGTGCGCTCGCCCTCGTGGGTTCCGGAGTTGACCGTTACATATTCCCGCAGCGTGGTGCGCTCCCCGATGTCCACCGTTGAACTGCCGCCGCGATATTTCAGGTCCTGGGTTTGCGAGCCGATGCAGGCAAACGAGAAAATGTTGCACCCTGCACCGATCGTGGTATGCCCATCGATCACCACATGCGGACGGAGACAGGCGCCATCACCGATTTTCACATGCGGGCCGATGACACAATAAGGTCCGATCTCGACATTGCTGCCGATCTCGGCGCCGGGCGCGATAATGGCTGTTGCATGCACTCCGCTCATGTGGTGGCTTCCCCTGTAGAGATCATGCACATCATCTCGGCTTCGGACGCGACTTCCCCATCGACCGTGATCTGCGCCTTGAACCGTGCGATCTTGGAACGAAGCTTGGTAATGGTCACCTCGATACGACACTGATCACCGGGTTTGACCACCTTGCGGAACCGGGCACCATCGATCCCCATGAAGAACGGGACACCATCCGGATTTCCGGCAATCCGATTCAGCAGGATCCCGGCCGTCTGCGCCATCGCCTCAAGCTGCAGCACACCCGGCATCACCGGCAGGCCCGGGAAATGCCCCTGGAAAAAGGGCTCATTCATCGTCACATTCTTGATGCCGACAATATGTTCCTTGTCGTCGCACTCGGTCACCTTGTCCACCAGCAGGAACGGATACCGGTGCGGCAGCAGTTTCATGATCTCTTCAATACCCAATGTCGCCATAATCAACCTCCTCATGTTGTTCAAAAAATCGAAAGCATGATGAAGCTACCACAGACGATGACCAAATAGAAGCACAGAAAAACGGGACGCGGAAGGGGCTGCTTGCCAAAATGACAAGCGCCCCCCGAAGGACATGCTTGACAAGGCTACTCTACCTGGGCTTTTGCCTCACCGGATGTCTTGTTGTAGCGGAGCGTCACCTTGGAGATTTCCAGCAGATTGAGCCGCTCCCACTCGATGGAATTCCCGTCCTCATCCTCAATACGCAGATCCCAGAGCGCCGATTCCTCCTTGGGACTGAACTTGATAAGTAGCTCATCGCCGTTTCCAAGGACATCGGCCCCGAGAATATCATCGCCCCATTCGTCATCGCCGGACGAGCTCACTCGCAGGGCATGGATATCCACGCCGGTCCTGTTCACGAGAACGAAGTCCTGGGCGGCGGCCTCCTCGTCCTCATCCTCCTCGGCATTCTCGTCCTCGGCATTCTCCTGATCCTCCTCGACGGTCTCGATGCTGGCCGTGGCCTCGCCGGTCTTGGCATTATATTTCAACGTAATCTTGGTGATCTCAATCAGATTGAGCCGGCCCCATTCAATGGCCTCACTCTTCTCGTCCTCGATGCGCAAATCCCAGAGAGCCGCCTTCTCACCGGGACTGAACTTGATAAGGAGTTCATCGCCGTTTTCAAGGACGTCGGCCCCGAGAATATCATCGCCCCATTCGTCATCGCCGGACGAGCTCACGCGCAGGGCATGGATATCCACGCCGGTCTTGTTCATAAGAATGAAGTCCTGTGCCCCGGCCTTGGCTTGCGCGGTTGCCATCATCAGTCCGAAAATCGCCACTAATCCCAATCGCTGCAACATCATGACACACCTCCCTTTCGTTAATTGATTCCCCACACACCGACCCACACTGAAAACGCTAGCATATACGACTAGACCCGTACAATCCCAAACGTTATGGTTTTGGGTCTCTATAATGGATGACCCAAAACTTAATATTCAATGTCAGAGGTTGCGGTAGAACCAGACGGTAACGGACGCATGAATCCTGCTATTTTGTAATTGTTGCTTTCGTTGCCGTCTGCTTTATGGGAGAGTGAAAGGCATGTGTTCCGAATGCCAACATTCACCTGATGACCGCCCGCCGGACGAGCAGACGTTTGCACCGGAGAGCCCTCAACAGACGCTGGAATGGATCACCGTCCTCTCTGCAGCCAGCATTCCCTACCGCCTTTCGCAGCAGAATCGGCAATGGCGGCTGCACCTGTCGGTCAATCAGGCCGAAAAGGCATGGTCTGAGATCGTGGCCTATGAACTGGATCGTGGCACCCCATGTCCCGATATTCCGTCGTGTGCCCAAGCAGATCTGGACGCCCGGCCTGCCATCTGGACCGCGTTCTGGATGGTGCACATCCTGCTCTTGTTCTATATCTGGCTTGGTCCGTTTGACCCCGCGAACCCGCTGCATCTCGCGGCATCAGGGGGCGGAGTCGCGCTTTCCACCGGGGAATGGTGGCGCATGCTCACGTCCCTGACCCTGCACGCCGATGCGGTTCACCTGCTGGCGAATATCCTGTTCCTGTTCTTTATCGGCCAAGCCGTGATCCGCGAAACCGGACGGGGCGCCGGGATCTGCCTGCTACTGGCTGCCGCCGGCCTCGGGAATCTCACGGCGGCCTGGATTGCGCCTTCCACCCAGCGAAGCGTGGGTGCCTCGACCCTGTGTTTCGCCGCGCTCGGGATCATCAGCCTCTACCAATCGCACGCCATCCTCAAACGCCATCAAGGTTGGCGGCGGGTCTGGAAACAGGCGTGGATCCCGCTGGCGGCCGGCATCGCGCTGCTGGGCATGACCGGGACAGATCCCTCCAGCGATCTCGCCGCCCATCTCACCGGATTCGCTGCGGGCGTCCTGACAGCGCTTGCAACGGTCCGTTTCCGTAGCCGTATCCAGCGGTTGCCTCCCTCCGTGCAGTGGACATTGACGGCGCTTGCCGCCACGCTTATCACCGTGGCCTGGACCCTCGCCTACCGGTCTTTACTGCATGCTTGAGCGCGGGCGGGGGTCGTAGGCTTCGCGTACGCCTTCACCGATGAATACCCCCAGCAGGATGACGCCGAAGAGGGTGGCGGAAGGATACAGGATCAGCCACCAGGCACTTCGATGCACCTGTGCCTGGTGCAGGAGCTGTCCGATACTGGGCGTCAGCGCCGGCAGCCCGAAGCCGAGGTAGTCCAGCGCGGCCAGCGCGGCGATGGCACCGACCAGCGAGAACGGGGCAAAGGTGATAACCGGCGTGATGGCATTCGGCAGGATGTGGCGGAAGATGATGCGGGCATCGCTGACCCCGAGCACCGTGGCGGCATCCACGAAGGGTTGCCGCCGCAGGCGCAGGAATTCGGCGCGGATGTAATAGGAGATGCCAATCCAATTGAAGATGGCGTAGCAGAAG
Organism: Verrucomicrobia bacterium UBA6015; assembly: GCA_002428045.1. Lineage (GTDB taxonomy): Bacteria > Verrucomicrobiota > Kiritimatiellia > UBA8416 > UBA8416 > UBA8416. The sequence goes on along the minus strand of DIZZ01000009.1, from coordinate 2,912 downwards.
AGCAGCAGGCCGAGGCTGGCACCGTAGATGGAGCCGAGCAGGATCATGACATACAGGAACGGGATGGCACTCCAGATTTCAATCCCGCGCTGCACCAGGATGTCGGTTAGCCCGCCATAATACCCCTGCAGGGCACCGATGGTGATGCCGATGGTCATGGACGTTATCACCAGCAGGACGCTAAAGATCAGCGACACGCGCAGCCCATGCAGCAGGCGGGCCAGGACGTCGCGGCCAGCGGAATCAATCCCCAGCCAGTGGCCACGGACGGGCGCGTGCGGCCAGGAGACGGCCGTGTCGCACACCGCGTTGTAGCGGTTATGGCCGGCCACGACCGGGATGGGGTCGACAGGTGCCGTGCGCGCCGTATCGGCCAGTGTGCGCAATGGTTGCCGTGCCTCGGGACCGAAGGTTTCCCAGAGCGCACGGGAGTCCTTGGCGGGCTCACCGCTTATACGGTCGAGCGTGATGGCAGCCTGACGGCTATCCGGGCGGTCGAGCGTGCGCAGGGTCAGCCGGACGGACGTCGGCGCGGTGGTGCGCGGGGTAAAGGTGGGCAGCGATAATTCAAGCGGCAGATCGGGCAAGGCGGGGGCGGTGAACGACAGGCGCATGGCCGGTGCCGACTGGTTGGCAAACCGCAGATCCAGGGCGGCCCGTAGCTCGGACGGGAGTGTCCATTCGCTATCCAGCCGCATCCCGCGCACATCCTCGCCATCGCGCCCGAAGAAAAAGCCGGCATCCAGTGAACGCTCCACCTGCGTATCGGCAAGGAGGTTCAGATTCCCTGCCCGCGGAATGGGCAGCAGGACGATGCGGGCGTCGCGCTCGGCCAGGATGGTGTATTCATCAATGGTTTCGTTCGGCCCGTAGGGGATCGGGGTGAACACCATGAAGTTGGCTGGATTGTCGGCAAACACCGGGTGCTGGTTGAGCTTCTTGTACGAAGGGCTGGTGGCATGGCCATCGGGCAGGAAGGTGGATTCCGGATGGAAGCGCAGCATCGGGAAAAAGTGCTGCCCATTGAAGCGGACATAAAGCGGGGTGTCGCTGCAGATCAGGTCCGCCCCCGACGACAGCAGGATGACCAGCCCCAGCAGACAGGCCGAGACAAAGGCACGACGCATACGGCAGAAGCGCCGCAGGCGTTTTCGGGTCACCGGGTTTAACCAGGGAAGCTTCATAGAAAGTCAGCGGTTGAAGGTGATTCGGGGGTCGATCAGGACGTAGCAGAAATCGGAAAGCACGTTGCCGAGCAGGCCCAGCATGGAGGTCAGCGCGAGAATCCCCATGAAGACCGCATAATCGCGGCCAATGATTGCATCGAGCCCCAGCCGACCCATGCCGGGGATTTCAAACACGCGCTCGATAATGACCGAGCCGGCGAACATCACGGTCATGATGCCGCCGAAGCCGGTGGCGATCGGGATGAGCGCATTGCGCAGGGCATGCCCCCAGATGGCGAGGTTGCGGCTGCCGCCCTTGGCATAGACCGTGCGGATGTAGTCGCGCCCGATCTGGTCGAGCAGGCTGTTTTTCATCAGCATCGTCAGCAGGGCGAAATTCCCGATCACATAACACAAGATCGGCAGGGTCATGTAGTGGAAACGGTCGGCGAGCTTACCGGCCAGCGAGAGTTGGGCAAAGCCTTCGGATTCAAACCCGCCAATCGGGAATATCGCCGGGAACCCCTCGAGGGTGCCGGTCAGCAATAGTTTGAGGACCATCCCGAAGGCGAAGGCGGGAATGGCATAGCCGGTGAACACGATGGCGCTGGTGGCCAGGTCGAACCGTGTTCCGTTGCGCAGGGCCTTGGCAATGCCCAGGGGAATGCAGATGAGGTAGCTGAGCAGGAACCCCGTGATCCCGAAGACCAGCGACACCGGAAAGCGCTCCCGGATCAACTGCCAGGCGGTCTTGTTGGTGAACATGTAGGATTCCATACGCATCCCGAGCCGGTCACGCACCAGCCAGCGGTAATAGCGCTTGTAGAAGGGTTGGTCGAAGCCGAAGCGGACTTCCAGTTCCTTGCGGTAGCTGGCGGTCAGTCCGGCCGAGGCATCCGTACCGGTGACCGTTTCCCCGCCACCGGCACCGATACCGCGCATTTGCATCAGCGCCTGGTCAACCGGCCCGCCGGGCACGAACTGAACCAGCCCGAAGCAGACCAGGGTGATCCCGATAAACGTCGGGATAATCAGCAGCAGCCTACGAATAAAATAACTAAACCGTTGCATAACCCCAAAACCCTCATGTGACGCATTTATCCAATGTTTTCAAAATATACCCCCGAACCCGTCTCAAGGTCAATCCAGGAAAGAACCGAATCCTTAGCGAATCTGGGAAAACGGTTTCGAAGGGTTAAGACCGCTCTTGAATCAAAACATCCGATGGGTTATGGATACGCTTCATCGCCAGTCTTCACCGCCACGCTTTCTCGGATACACTTAATCCATTCACTTGTAACGGATTATATGCTTCGGTTAAGCGGTTGAGGCGGTTTCCGTCCGTTTCCGGGCAGACCGCCCCCCTAGGGATGCTGTGATTCTATGGGTAACGGGAAGCGGTTAGGCGGCCTTTGGCGGGGAGATCGCCTCCAGGCGCAGATCGCGCATGGTGCAAAGATCCCCCGCCTCGGCCCGGCGTAGCATTCGGGCACCGCTCTTGCGCTTGAGTCCGAACTGATCCCGGTTGCGCTGGAACACGTCCTCGACGAACGCCTTGGACCCGAGTACCACCCCGTCGGAAAAGTACCGCACACGGCAGCGCAGCGCCTGGGCGAGCGTCAGCTTGCCATCGCTGTCCAGCACCGCCTTGACCGCCTCGGGCGAGAACCCCGCCTTGCGCTCGGTCTGCTGCCCCCGCTCGAAAAGCTGCTGGCGGTAGAGACCGCCGACCGTCTCCCATTGGCT
>DIZZ01000182.1 GCA_002428045.1 Verrucomicrobia bacterium UBA6015 | reverse complement strand
GAAAATCTTTCAGTGCAATGCCATCGCCGCCGATCAGCACGCCAGTAATGCAGCTTGCACTCTCCTGCCATGGCTGCGCTGGCCAGATGTGGCGCCGACGGTATAGGCACAGATCTATATTCTGAAGCGCAGATGGATGTATTCGGTTGATCCGTAATATTGGGCCCCTAAGTAACCCCGAAAAAGGCGTCGGTGACCCATGCACTGACCGACTGCATCCACCATCTTGACCAGAGAATATCCTCTCACTGTTCGGGTCTTACCGTTGATCCTAGATACAACTACAAAACACAACGAGCCAGGGCATAAGGGTTCTCGTGGACAACAAGCGTGTGGTCTGAATCGCTCCGTCGTGCGAATACGGTCGAGTCTGATGTTGTTCGCGAGTTCCGAAGTCTGATCCTGGAACACCGCGTGGAGGTTGTCGGCCCCATCCGGCAAGAGGTTCTCTGTGGCCTGCGCGAAGACTCGCAGTTTGAGAAGCTGGAGAAACACCTTGCAGCATTCCCTGATCTGGCAGGTGCGGATGCAGGGATTATCCGCTGCCAGCGGTGAGGGGATGCCTGCGGGAGGCCGGAATCGCACCCTTTGCAGGATGCCGGGGTGGGCCTGCAGGAGATGGAGCGTTTCTCGTAAGCGGGCACGGAAGACGGAGGAGTGCGCCCAGCCATTTGGGGTTGGCTGCAAGATCGAGCAGTGTAGAGGCGCTCTAGGTCAGCTTGAAGGTTTTCAGGCACTGGGTGAAATCCGAGGGTAAGGGGGCGGTGACACGCATCGGTGTTCCCGTGAACGGATGCGGGAATCGCAATGCCTGGGCATGTAGCATCTGTCGCGGTATCCCGGCCTGCTTCTCGCTTAATTTGACGCCCGATGCGTATTTACGGTCGCCCATGACAGGATGGCGGACCGATGCCAGATGGATGCGGATCTGGTGTGTACGGCCCGTCTCAATCCGTACGGAGACATGCGAGGCCTTGGCGGAGACATCCAGGATGCGAACATGCGAGATCGCCGTTTGTCCGCCGATCGGTTTGCTGACCCGGTGTTCCCCCGGTTTCATCGGTCCATGCAGGATTGCATGATAAACCTTGGTCACGGTCTTGTCGCGGAAGGCGACCACCATGCGGTCAAAGGTTTCCGTGTCGCAGGCAAAGATCAGGCAGCCGGAGGTGTCACGGTCGAGGCGGTGGACGGCACGCAGCGAGGGCAGGTTGAGCTGGCGCTGCAGCACGGTTTCGAGGCTCTTGGCCCCGCAAGCGAGGATGCCGGAGGGCTTGGCCGCCACGACCAGGTGGTCGTCTCGATACAGGATCGCCACGGTGCGCTTCGCGGACTGGGTGATTTCTTCAGCATCCACGAGAATCCCGACGGTATCGCCGACGCGCAATTCGTGACGGGCCATCCAGATGCGGGTTCCGTTGACCGTGATGCTGCGCCGGTCCAGGAGTACTTTTGCGCTCTTCTTGGATAGCTTCAGCTTGCGGGCGATATAGTCCAGAAGCAGGTTATGGTCTTCTGAACGGCGGACAATATATTCGGTGGTCTGCATATTTTTCTTCTCTGCGCTTTTATTTTGAATTGAAACCTGATACACACTATCGTTTTATTGCGAATACAACAAGCGTTACCTTTGCTGATCGATGATCATTCAAAACTGAAGGAGTGCCGATGACGATGCCAGACAGTCTCAAGGGCCTTAACCGGGCGGAAACCGAATCATGGATTTTGAAAGCACTGGAGTCGGAAAAACCATTGCCACTTGATGATCTGATGGCCGTGCTGGAGCATTTCGGCAGTGCGGGGATTGACCGCCGGGTCGATGGCTGGTCGGAACTGCTGCAGGACGCGCTGATGCAGCGTCAGGACGGGCGAGGGGTGCTGAGGGTGTTGGCGTTACGTTGCGTCTGGCATGCGCATGAACCCGCCTTCAAGGCGATCTGCGCCAAGGCCGTTGAGCTTTCGTTCACCACCCGGCTCGGCAAGGTGCTTTTCAAGCATGCAGGGTTTGATCATGGGGGTGTTGGTGCTTCCGAGGCTGTGCGGCGGATGACGTTACTGAGCAAGCTCGAGAAAGGCGTGTTCTGCGCCGATAAGACTTGGGGGTTCGGGATTGTTCAGCGTGTGGATGATTTCTACGCCAAGGTGGCGGTTGACTTTGATCGCAAGCGAGGGCACGAAATGGCGCTGGCCTATGCGGCGGAGGTGCTTGACCTGGTTCCCGAATCGCACCTGCTGGTCCGGTTGCATCGTGATGCCGCAGGTGTAAAGAGCATGATAAGCGCCAAGCCCGGTGAACTGGTGCGGTTGGTCTTGATGAGCTACGGGCCCGCGAATATGGATGCGATCAAGGGCTATTTGTGCGGAACCGTGATGGAGGAAAAAGCGTGGAAGGGGTTCTGGGATGCTGCGCGCAAGGCGTTGAAATCGGACCCGCTGGTCCACGTCCCAGCCAAGAAGACCGACCCCCTGCGTCTGCTTGAGTCCGCCGATGATCATATCCGCGAGCAGTTTGCCTTGCTGGATGCGCTGCGCGATCCCGAGACGATCCTGAAACAGGTGGATGCCTTTGAGGCTGCCGGTCTCCTGGCGGCACTGACGCCTGAATTCCGCAAGGTGGTGGCCGATCGGCTGGCCTTTGCGGTATGGGGGGCGGAGGACCGCACGCCGATCCTGGCTGCACGTGCCTTGTTGACGTCCGAACGCCTGGGTGTGGTCGATGCTGGACTCCTGGGCGATCGACGGATTGATATGCAGCAGGCTTACAACCGTTTGCTGGAAGGAACCTCACTCCAGGATGTCCTACAAGGTGTGCCTGCACGTCTGATGCCGTTATTGCTGGAACGGTTCATGGTGCTGTTTCCCGTTGCGTGCGTGGAACGGGTGTTGGCTTTGATGCCAGTGCTTTCGGTTCCCGTCCTCCAGGAGTCGTTGACGCTTCTACGGAAGGGTGATTGCGTTAACCGGGTTGATGAAGCGCTACGCGGCTTGCTGCAGACTCGCAAGGCCAGTCCGTCCGTGCTCTTCTGTCTGCTGCGCAACGGGCAGGAATTCGCGTCGGTCATTGGTGATGACATCTCCGAGATCCTTCATCAAGGGCTGGATACACTGGAATGGCCGGCGTCGGGTGAAATGCTCAAGGCCCAGCACCAGTTGCGCGCCTTGTATGAGTCGGGCGAATGGCTGGGGGATCGACTGGATTCTCTGAACCCCGAACAGCGCGAGGTCTTCATCGCCAAGTTGCAGTCCAGTCAAGGCTGGGATGAGACGGGCCGACGCTCTGTTATTGCGGGTATTATCAAGCGATTTCCTGAATTACAGAAAATTATCAGCGGAAAGCCGGATGCAACGGCACCGAAGGCACGGGCACGGATGACCTCATGGCGCAGTTATCGTGAGCGTCAGGAAACGTTCCGAAAGTTAATGGAAATCGAGATTCCCGATAATGCAAAGGAAATCGCGGTTGCTCGTAGCTATGGTGATTTGCGTGAAAACGCCGAATTCAAATACGCCAAGGAGCACCAGCGCATTCTGTACCGTCGGCGCGACGAAATGGAGCAGGATCTTGATGCTGTCAAAGGCACCGATTTCGCTGGATGCGTCACGGATGTTGTCGGCATGGGCACGGAAGTGGAGATCCGTCGTCCCGACGGTTCGATCGCCAAGTATTGCATTCTTGGCGAATGGGATCGTGATGAACGCCTCAATATTATTTCCAGTCTCAGCCAGATCGCACAGACCCTTGAAGGTCACAAGGCTGGGGATCTCGTTGATCTTCCCGGCGATGTCGGTAGCATAAAATGCACACTGGCAAGGGTTAGTGGAATCGGGGCGGGCGTCATCGCCTGGTTGAATCAATAAAAATATGAAATTTTCCTTGAAAATAGGGAAGACTAATGGTAGGACTAGATCTTCAAATCGCATTTTGCCGGGCTCTGGCGGTGCGTGAATGATTGTAATGACCGGGGGTATTTTGTTTCTTCCTGGTTTGTAGTTAATGTAAATGGATTGAGGAGTGTAGAAAATGGCAACAGTTAAAAAGACGACGGCGAAACCGGTAGTGGCGAAAATCGAAGAGAAGAAGGCGGTTGCACCGAAGGCGGCTGTGAAGTGCGTGCCAGCCCCGGCCCCGGCCCCGGCCCC
>DIZZ01000083.1:13894-30009 GCA_002428045.1 Verrucomicrobia bacterium UBA6015 | reverse complement strand
CTGGTAATCACAGGGTTCTCCGCCTCAGAGCCGGAAGCCGAAACCGACACCGGCAATCCAGTGGTTGAAGTTACTCAGCGCACTACCGATGGTTTCGTTATCCGTGTTGGTATCGAGCCAGATATAGCGGAAATCGGCTTCGACGAACATCCGGTCCGACAGGTTGTAATCGCCGCCAAACCCAAGGTGCCAGCCAAAATCAAATTCCGATTCGGTCTCTTCACCGGTCACCGTCGTGCGGTTCCAGTACAGACCGCCACCGCCAAGGACGAACGGGTTGACCAGGTTGTCGCGCCCTAGCAGGAACAACATCGCGCTGAGCTGGATCGGGATCAGTTCCAGATCTGCATTCCTGGCGACTTCTTCGCTATGGTAATAGACCGAGGCATCAATGAAGACCACCTCGCGCCAATCGGTCCGGAAAAAGCCGCCGCCCAGGAATGCGCCATCATCCGCTTCAGACATCCGCATATACCCGCCGCGCACACCGACATCGGCCATGCCTGCCTGCACCGTTGACGCCGCCACCATAAGCCCTGCACACATCATCGCTATCCGTCTCATCGCCACCCTCCTGTGTTGAATTAAAACGCTGATATTCTTGCCATAGTCGACCTGTATTATGCAAATATTTTCTTTTCAATGTGTCCTATGATGGGCGCACATCTTGAATTCAGACGTTCCGAGCCTTTAGTGCACGGGCCCGCAGGATGTCAACAGCGTCCTGCATATCCATGGCAGGCGACAGGAGCGTTTCCGTTGTGCAGGCGATGCGGTCGACGCGGAGATCGAACTGATAGGCGATGTCGAAGCGCTTCAGCACGGTTTCCGCCGGTTGGCTCAATACCCCCGCGTGCATATGGCGGATCCCGAGAAACGCCATCAGGAACGCGGCCGCTGCCCCGACGATCTTGTCATGCACCGTTAGCGCCGATACCGGATGCGGCAGGGACGGAAGTGCCTGCTCCAACTCGAATAATGGGTGTAGCCACTTCCCGTTGCTGGAGAATACGACCTTATCATCCAGGTAAACGGAGATGGACGCGTTGTCTTCCCTTGGCATAACCCTAATTCCCGACAATGCGAACGCCGAGAGGGTCGCCGCGCACCGCCGTCAGTGCATAATGGTAGCGGTTACAGAGGTCAATTGGCGGCGTCTTGCTGATGACCATAACGATCCCGGCCGTGTCCCCGGCAACGGACCCCGCGCCGCAGATTTTGGCGGCACCGCCAGCGCTTTCAACATCGCGGATAAACTGCTGCACCCGCTCAGGCACGACGCCGATGCGGCACAGCAGCTTGTGGTTTTCACGTATCGCGCCTTGGATAGACGGCATATCACGTCCGCCGATGACCTTGGAAATCTCGTTGGTTACCCCTTCGAAATCAGTCCAGATCGTATCGTGCTCGAATTGCCGACGGACTTCCGTCACGCATTCGCCGGTCGTGGTGCCAGGGGTTCCGGTGTTGACGATAAACACGGGGATTGAGGGCATGGCCACTTTGGTGCCCTCACCATTCTGGAAGCGCACGCATCCGCCATGCAGCGAGACATAGGAATCGACCCCCGAGGCGTACCCATGCTGCATATTCTCGGCAATCAGGCTGTACTTGTAATGCCAGTCGGGACGAAAATCGACACGTAGGAAATGGCCTACGGCGCGTAGCTCGCTGAGCACGGCGGCGGCAGAGGAGCCCAGCCCGCACCCGATAGGGATGGATGAGGTTAGTCCGATATCGATACCCTGTTCGATTTTAAGATGCAGCCCGTCCAATAGGGTGATAAAGGCAAACTGCAACAATTCCACGGGTTTGGCAAGCACATCACGGATTCCCAGTTCTCCGTTCAGAAAGAGGCTGTAGTTCTGCTGGATCCGTTTGGCCATCTCGCGCAGGGCGCGAACCTTGAATGATTCATGCTGCGAGAAATTATGAAGGGAAAATGCAATATCACTGCCGAGGACAGGATTGATCGTCGTCTGGGCGCAAAGATCAATCGCCATGGCCACGGCGGGACGACCATAGACAACTGCATGTTCCCCGCTCAAGATCAGTTTGCCTGGCGCAATGGCTTTCAATAAAGTTTCTCCAACCGATAAATAAGATTGATTCTTGCAATGGTTCAAAACGTAAACCACGCGATTCAAACAGAACGCGCTTCCGCTATCAAGCTATTTAAATAGACTCGGGCGTTGCCGTTTTGAACTTGACTTGATCAGTGTCGATCCACGATACTTAACCCGTCGTTGACCCGTTAAACGGGGATTTGTTTTGTTTATCAAACAATGTAAGATGGAGAACTGTTATGGCCTATGTTATTTCGGATGCCTGCACGAAGTGCGGAAGCTGTCAGCCGGTATGTCCGGTAGAGGCGATCAGCGAGGGTGATGCACAGTATGTGATTGATGCGGATGCCTGCGTCGACTGCGGTGCCTGTGCCGATGAATGCCCGGTCGATGCCATCAGTGCCGAGTAAACAATCGTTCAAAACGGTTGATATGGGAATGCCGCACGGCCCGTTGGCGTGCGGCTTCTTTTTTGTTGGACATCATGACCTATCGCTATCTATTCGGTCCTGTGCCATCGCGCCGGTTCGGCCGCTCCCTCGGGGTCGATTTAGCCGGTGGCCGCCGGTGTAGTTTCGATTGCGTCTTCTGCGAGGTGGGCAAGACGGATTGCCTGACGCGGCAGCGGCAGGAATATGTTCCGACGTCCGCCGTGATCGGCGAACTGCGGGCGTGGTTGGCGGAGGATGGGGTGGCGGATGTGATTACGCTGGCTGGCTCGGGGGAACCGACGCTGCATACCGGTTTTGGCGAGATTATCGATGCCGTGCATGCGTCCTGCAAGATCCCTGTGGCCTTGCTGACGAACAGTTCGCTGCTCACGGAGCCCGGCGTGCGGTCGGCGGCGGCACGGGCGGATATCGTCAAGGTATCGCTGGGGGCATGGGATGAGGCCTCCTTCGAGGCACTCAATCATCCGGTTCCTGGACTGACTTTTGCCGGTGTGATGCAGGGGCTACGGCTATTCCGTGCTCAATACCAAGGGCGTCTATGGGTCGAGGTCATGCTGGTGTGCGGTGTGAATGATGTGCCATGGCAGGTGGAGCGGATCGCGGCGCTGGTCGCCGATCTACAACCCGCCACCGTGCAATTGAATACCGTGGTGCGGCCACCGGCGTTTGCTGATGCCGAACCGCTTGCTGACGAGTCGCTGGAGCGGCTGGCTGCATTGTTCACGCCGAAGGCGGAGGTCATTGTGCAGCATCGCGGGCCTGAGGGACGACGACGTCACGATGAACATGTGGAGCATCTGGCGGGATTGTCCGTCCGCTCGGCAACATCGTTGAGAATACCCGGCTGCTGACTTTTCGTCGCATAAGTTTGATGTTGAATCGGCAACTCGCTTGTCGTATGATCCGCCGCGTTAGTAGTCGCAACGTGTCGCGGAGGCAGGAGGTAAGGACGTGTCCGGAAAACCGAAAAAGCTGATTAACTGGCAGTTGCCCATGCAGCGTGTGCTTTATGCGCTGGTGCCTATCATCGCCTCCGGCGTCTATTTCTTTGGCTGGCGCTCGTTGCTTGTGGTAGCCGTTGCCAACCTGGTTGCCTTTTGTTGCGAATATTCCTTCACGCGTCGCGAGAACCAGCCCGTGACCTCGGCCGTCTTTGTGACCGGTACGCTCTTTGCTCTATCCCTGCCGCCGATGCTGCCGCTGTGGATGGTCGCCGTGGGGGCCGCGTTCGGCGTGGTGTTCGGTAAAATGGTGTTTGGCGGATTTGGGAAGAATCCGTTCAACCCGGCGCTGACGGGGCGGGCCTTCATTTATATTAGCTTTGGCGACTACATGACGGCGCGCTGCTGGACGCATCCGTTTGACGGACTGCTGGGCGGGCTGCTGCATTACGCCAACACGGCAGCCGATGCCGTCACCAAGGCCACCCCGGGGACTTGGATGAAATATACCGGGGAGCAACTGGCCTCGGCCGGGCTGGATGCAAGCATGTTCTCCTTCGATAAGCTGGTCATCGGCAACATCGCCGGCGTCATCGGCGGAACCAGCGCGATCCTGGTGCTTGCCGGTGGGCTTTACCTGCTGAAGACCAAGGCCGCCAACTGGCGCTTGCCGCTGATGGTGATCCTCGGTTTTGTACTCACCCATTTCCTGATGACATTCTTTGGCATGGCCTACACGGCCAATGCGCCGGAAGGCATGGACATGGCTGCCCGGGCTGTACGGGCACTGCGGTACACGTTCACGGCGGGATGCGCAGGCAGCCTGCTCTTTGCCGCCTTCTTCTATGCAACCGACCCCGTGTCGGCACCCAAAACCGATGAGGCCCGCTGGATTTACGGGTTCGAGATCGGGGTGCTCTCCTCGCTGATCGGCCTGTTCACCGTCTGGCCTGCAGGCTCGATGTTTGCGGTTCTATTTGCCAATATGTTTGCACCCATCACGGACATTGCCGTCAAAAGCATTAAGGAAAAGAGAAATAGCTAGTGAACCCTCAATGGATTAAGGAAAAGGCAACTCCCGTCGTGTTCATGACGGCGGTCACGTTTGTTTGCATTTCACTGGTCGGCCTGGTGGATATTGTGACCCGGCCGTCCGTGGATCGTAACAAAACGCTGTTCCAGAAGCAGGCGGTCTGTGATGCGTCCGCCACAGTGCTTTCGGGCGATCTGGCGGCTTGGTACGATGCCAATGTAACCGTGGTGACAAATGCGGCTGACGGTCCTTATTATCTTGTCAACGGGGGCGATGGGGTTTCCCGGCTGGTGCTGATCCAGCAGGGGCCCGGGTTGTGGGGATCGATTACCGCCTATGTCGGATTCAACCGAAAGACCGCAGTGATCGAGGGGGTTACCTTCCAGGATCATGTGGAGACCCCCGGTCTGGGTGCGCGTATTGACGAGCCTTGGTTCCGGCACCAGTTTGCCGGGAAAACCGGTCCCTTTAACGAGCTTCGCCCAGAACCGCAGGACAAAACCAAGGGAACTCGCGATGCTGGCGCGTTTGACCAGATTACCGGGGCCACGATCACGGCGTCAGCCGTTAAGGACATCATGAACAAAAGCATCGAGCGGGCCAAGGCACTGAATGCCGCCCGTTGAATTGAGGAAAGGGCACCATGCCAGGCAAAATAAAAAAACAGTTTCTGGCCAGTATCGGAAGGGACAACCCTGTCTTTGTTCAGGTGCTGGGCATCTGCTCGACGCTGGCCGTCACGAATGTGCTCGAGAACACCGTGGTGATGTGTCTCGGCCTGATCTTCGCCACTGCCTGCTCAAGTTTCACGGTCTCGCTGCTGCGCCGGCAGATTCCCGGTTCGATCCGGATGATGGTAGAAACGTTGATCATTGCGGCCTATGTGATCATCGTGGATCTGGTGATCCAGGCCACGCTCCCCACAATTTCAAGGCAGCTCGGGCCGTACGTCGGCCTGATTATCACTAACTGCATCGTCATGGGCCGCGCGGAAGCCTACGCGCTGAACAATCCGCCGCTGCCTTCACTCATTGACGGGGTGGCCGCCGGTGTGGGGTATTCGTACATATTGATGATCATTGCGTTTTTCCGCGAGCTGACCGGGTCGGCCACGATTTGGGGGCATGCCGTGCCCGGTTTCAGTTCCTGGTGGGTCAACTGGTCGATCATGGTGATGGCCCCGGGGGCGTTCTTTGCGCTGGCCGGGCTGATCTGGATTATCAAGACCTATATCGTGACGGATGAAACGGGAGGTAAGTAATGGAGGCCTTTACAGGATTGACGGCGATTTTCTTTGCCGCGATTTTCACGAATAACATCCTGCTGACCAACTATCTCGGGATGTGTTCATTCCTCGGGGTTTCACGCGAGGTGAAGACCTCGATTGGCCTGGGTGCCGCCGTGGTCTTCACGATGGCGTTCACCTCGGCGCTGAACTGGCTGGTGTACTATTATGTGCTGATACCCATGCATCTGGGGCATTTCCGGTTCATCGTGTTTATTATTGTGATCGCTGCTTTTGTGCAAGTCGTGGAGATGATCATCGAGCGAGTGTCGGAGCCGCTGTACAACGCACTGGGCATTTTCCTGCCGCTGATCACGGTGAACTGCGCCATTCTCGGTGTCTGTCTCTTCATGCTCATCCGGGATTACACATTTGCAGAGTCATTCATTTACGGTTTCGGCAGTGGTATTGGCTGGATGTTGGCGATTCTGGCGATGGCTGGCATCCGGCAGAATATGAAACGTTCCAAGGTGCCCAAAGGTCTTGAGGGGCCCGGCATTACGCTGATTATCGCCGGTATCATGGCACTGGCATTCATGGGCTTCTCGGGCATGATCAATATCTAGGGTAAGGAGTACTGTCGTGTTATTAGCTCTGGTCATCAGCATTGGCGCCATGTGCGCGATCTCGGCGGTGCTTGCCATCATCATGGTCATCGCCGAATCCACGATCGGTAACTACGGTGAGGTCAGCATTTCGATCAACGACGGGGACAAGAAAATCGATGCCCGCGGTGGAAAGCCGCTGCTGACCACCTTGAAAGAGGCCAACGTGTTCATCCCCTCGGCCTGCGGCGGGCGTGGCTCCTGCGGCCTGTGCAAATGCAAGGTCAAATCCGGAGCAGGCGAGATCATGCCAACCGAGTTGCCATGGCTCTCGGAGGCCGAGAAAGCGGACCATGTCCGCCTTTCCTGCCAGCTCAAGGTCAAGGGCGATCTACAGGTCGAGATCGATCCAGCGCTGCTGTATGTTCGCGAATTCCGAACCACGGTGGTCGGGCTTGTGAACCTGACCCACGATATCAAGCAACTGACCTTGAAGCTTGACGATCCGAATTCCATGGACTACAAGGCGGGGCAGTTCGTCCAGATCGAGACGCCGGTTTACGAACGGACCGATGAGCCCGTCTACCGAGCCTATTCTATGTCCTCGGTGCCATCAAGCAAGAATACGATCGAGATGGAAATCCGCCTTGTGCCCGATGGTATCTGCACAACGTACGTACACAAGTATCTGAAGGTCGGCGACAAGATGACGGTCAACGGGCCGTACGGAGAATTCCACCGCTCGGAAAACGACCGGCACATGATCTGCATCGCGGGTGGATCGGGCATGGCCCCGCTGAAATCGATTCTTTACGATATGCGCGAGAAGGGGATCAACCGCAAGGCGACCTATTTCTTTGGGGCCAAATCCAAGCGTGACCTGTTCCTGCTTGACGAGATGAAACAGTTGGAACGTGATATGCCGTCTTTCACGTTCATTCCGGCCTTGTCGGCACCCGACGCCGAGGACAAATGGGAAGGGGAGACCGGCCTGATCACGAATATTGTTGACTGTCACACGGAGGATCTCTCCAATGCCGAGGCCTATCTTTGCGGCAGCCCCTTCATGATCGACGCCTGTATCGTTGTCCTCAAGAAGCATGGCATGCCTGAAGCGAACATCTTCTACGACAAATTCTCTTGATCGTGACCAAGGCAACAGCAAATAGGAGCCAGCCATGAAACAAACAGTGGAAATGGACAAGGTCCAGCACAACATGCGTCCGGGATGCATCACGCTCAAGGGGTTGCTGGGTGAGGATAAGCGCAACCTGGTGGATATCCTGATCGAGGATGAGGGCGAGGTCATCCGCCTGGGCACATCGCACAAGGCGATTGCCGAGCGGATGCAGGAACTGCGGGATTCCGGGGTCGAGGGGCTTGGCGAATCGATCACGATCGAAGATCGCTACGACGTCCGGGTGGATAGCGTGCGAGGCCTGCTGCCGTGCCCCTATGAGGACGGCACCGTCCAGAAAACGTTCATCCAGGTGCACAACCGTATGCTGAAACGCTCCATCACCTACACCGACCTGCATATTCATATGATCCGGGAACACGGGTTTTACGAAGGCAAAGGCTCCTCGTTCCGTCTTTCCCCACAGGATCTGGTCGAGATCCTGGATGTCCCGCCATCCTGCATGTAACCTCACCCTTTTACTCGTCGGGCAGACGCAATAGTTCGCTTACATCCTCCCAGGTCAGGGACTGTTCGATCGTCGTGGGGGTACCGATGGTGGCGCTGATCAGTTCACGCTTGCGCTGCTGCAGGGCGATCACCTTCTGCTCGATCGAATTCTCGGTCACCAGCTTGATGTTGTAGACCGTGCGCAACTGGCCGATGCGGTGCGTCCGGTCGGTGGCCTGATCCTCCACGGCTGGGTTCCACCACGGGTCATAGTGGATCACGACGTTGGCCCCGGTGAGATTCAGGCCGCTGCCGCCCGCTTTCAGGCTGACCAGGAAGACCGGAATCGCGGGATTGTTGTTGAAGGCATCCACCTGCGCCATCCGATCGCGGGTGGCACCATCCAGATAGGCAAAGGGGATATCGCGTTTGCGCAAGGCGTCGCGCAGGATGTGCAGCATTTGCACAAACTGGCTGAATACCAGCACGCGGTGCCCGCCGTCCATGGCCTCGTCCAGCAGTTCGAAGAACAGATCCATCTTGCCGGAGCCCATCTCCGAGGTGTCCTCTTCGGCCTTGCGCAGTAGGGCGGGGTGGCAGCAGCATTGCCGCAGCCTGAGCAGGGCGCTGAATACAGAAAACCGCGAGCGCTCAAACCCCTTCTCATCCACCAATGTCGACAGATTCTCATTATACCGGGCAAGGAGTTGCCGGTAGAGGCGGCGCTGGGCGGGGAGCATCGGGCAGTCGGCAATCCGTGTTACCTTCTCCGGCAGGTCGGCCGCCACCTCGCTCTTGAGTCGCCGCAGCATGAACGGATGCATCTTGAGGCGCAGGCGGCGCAGCGCCCGTTCGGCATTCAGGCTGCCTGCGGCGATCGGCTGCTCGAACCGGATCCGGAAGCTGGTGCTGGTGCCCATGTAGCCGGGCATGAGGAAATCCATGATGGACCATAGGTCATTGACACTGTTCTCAATCGGAGTACCCGTCAAGACCAGGCGGCGCTGGCCCTTCAGGCGCTTGGCGGCAACGGCGTTCTGGGTGGAACGGTTCTTGATGTGCTGGGCTTCATCCAGGATGATGGCCGAAAAGGTGATCGCATCATAGCGGGTGATGTCCCGGCGCAGGAGCGCGTAGGAGGTGATGATCACGTCATGGTGGCTGATGCGCTCGTGCAGCCGCTGCCGGTCGCTGCCGGTGATGATGATGCAGGACAAGCCGGGGACGAACCGCTCAACCTCGCGTGCCCAGTTCTGGAGCAGGCTGGTGGGACAAACGACGATAGCGGGGGAGGGCGGCGTGGCGGCCCGGCGGCGAATATCAAGCCAGGCCAGGGCCTGCACGGTTTTGCCCAGCCCCATCTCATCCGCCAGGATGCCGCAGTAGCCTGCATGATCCAGGAAGCAGAGCCAGTTAACCCCTTCGCGCTGGTAGGGGCGGAGTCGTTGGGCGAGCGGCTCGGGAACCGGTGCGGCGGGCAGGTCGGTTTTATCCTGCTGGGCGCGGGCGTGGTCAATCCAATCCTCTGGAGCATACAGTCGAGCACCGGGATAGCCTGTGACGATCCCCTGTATGAATCCGGCGTGGATGCGTGGCACGCAGGACACCCCGTCGCGCTGCTCGACACATTCCGCCAGCGCGGCGGCGAGTGCATTGAGGCCGGTGACGTCCAGCAGCAGGGTGCGCTCCTTGTCATTGATCATGGCCTGGCCCGTGCGTATGGCCGATTCGATCGTATCGGGATGTACTTGCACCTCATGCTCGTCGGCATACTGCAGGTCGAGACGTCCGGTGTCGGCATCGAGGCGGTTGATGGTGATGCAAGGGTGAACCCAGAGGGCCTGCTGCGTAAAGCTGGCAATCCCTTCGCCAAACCGGGTATGCCAGCCAAGTTTCTCGAAGGCTGGCGCAATATCAGCCATCACGTGGATCACGGCGGCGGATCCATTCAGGATGATCTTCCCGTCGTCCTCGATTCGATCCTCGCCGAAGGCAGCTAGGAATCGTGCACGGGCCTCGGTTTCCGCCTGGGCATGGCGCGTCAAGTATCCCAGCGGTTGATCCGGGATGGGAACCACGTCTTCGGGGGCTGGCGCGGTGGCCGTATCGAACCGGATGGTCCCGTAATTCGCCAAGAGAGCGGCGGTCGCCTTTTCGGAGGTGCCCTGGATGTGGATGTCAAAGGCGGGGCTGCCCGTCTGGATCGCGAACCTATCGGAGGGGATGGTATTCTCGATAACGACGTGATCCTCCAGCGGGGGAATGACGCGGTAGAGGGTGTAGAACAGCCGTGGTCGCTCGATGCGCAGGATCGCGTGATACGCCGCCCGCAGGCCGAACGGCAGGATCGCCTCCAGCGGGTGCAATGCCTGTCCGGTGTAAAGCCACCCATGGCGGGCTGTCGCGTACACGATGTCGCCGTCCGGTTCCGGATGGTGCATGACGAGCATTTCACCGGAGTGCGGGTCAAGCGATAGGCGCAGCACGGAGATGACCGGTTCGCCTGACACCAGGATCGGATCGGCAGCGCCGCTGATCCATAGCATCCCCCCTTGTGATTCCGTCAGCAGTTGCGCGAACTGTCCTGCATCCAGGGTGATGGTGGCGGGGCAGGTGGCTTGACCGGCAAAATCCTCGATGACATAAAGAAGGTAACGATCGTGCTCACTGAAGGCCAGGCGACGATCTGGGGCGATTCGATCCGGGGCGTGTTTTTTGCCATCAACGAACACCTGGCAGGTGACCGTAATCGAATTTGCATGCCAGTCTTCCTGCCAGGTTTCCGGAAGTCGGAGGCGGAGGCTGGCTCGTGTGGTGCCTGGGGTGTCGGGCGGTTCTCGGCGGGGCACCGGGTGCCGCCCGGTCTGTGTCTCGCTGTGCAGGCGCGCCAGGATCCGCTTGCGCCGTTCCAGTCGCGGATCCTCGGTTTGCTCGGCCAGGGCCATGCCGGCGGCCACGACATGTTGGCAGACGGTGTTGAAACGCAGGTTCTGGTAACATGGGCAGTTGCTGATTACACTGCCATCATCGTGGAGCTCGAAGCGCGTGTGCACGGGGTGCCCGGCCACCGTGACGGTGGCTCGGATGTGCTGGCCGTCGATCTGCAGATCACGGACCCCACCAGATTGAAACACGCACTCCGCCTCGCGCCAGGTGCCGGTTCCTGCCCAGCCTCGCAGCGTCTGTTTTGATAGATAAACAGCCATAGCCAGACAAGATACCCTAAGTGGCATCCATAAATCAAGCTTCCTGCGAAGGGAAATATCCGGAGCAAGATGCTCCGGTTACGTTGGGTCGTGGCCGCCGTTTCCAGCTTCCCGTTTAGATCGCTGTGGCATTGGCCAGCAGGTAGCGCTCGGCCTCCGGACTCCACAATCCGTTATGCTTGGCCACGATGCCTGCCAGCGCCTTGCAGATTGGATCATCTTTCGATGCCAGGTCGTTCAGTGCCGTCAGGGGCATTTTGATGCCCGTATAGATCAGCTTCTTGCCGCCCGGGATCTCCGGTAAGTGCAGCGTGGTTTCGATGACCGCATCCAGCCCGCCGATATGGGTGATCATGACCGATGGATTCAGTTGCCCCTTGGCCATCATCGCGAGCGATTCCCGCATATCGTCCGTGTTGCCCCCGCTGGTACCCACCACATGCGTGGCGGCGTAATGCACATTGTAGAAGTTGAATTCCGCCTTGAAGGCTGGATCCGTCGGACCCGCAAAGAAGTTCAGGCAGCCATCGAACGCGAGCAGCTTGTCCGCCTGTTCAACGACCGGACGAACCGGTGCATACACGAAAACGTCATTGAACCCCGCGCCGTCCGGCGTCAGGGATTTGAGATAATCCACGCCGTGGGTAGGATCGGATGTGTTGACATAGACCAGCTTGACCCCGTTGGCGGCGGCTTCCTCGACAGAAAAGATCGAGGCGGCACGGGCCAGCCGGGCATTGTCGATATCGGTCACGACCAACAGTCCCGGTTTGCGGTCGCTATGTAAGGCATAGTCGATCGCGCCGAGCCCCATGGGGCCTACGCCCGCCAGGATGGCGGTGGATCCGCCTTCGACGATACCCATCGAATGGACATAGCTGCCGGGGGTGGTGTGGTAGTTCGCGTGGTAGCCTCCCACGATGCAGGACATCGGTTCCGCCAGCGACCCCAGATAAAATGCGTCGCCATGGAACGGCAACAGGCAGTTATTCTGCATCACGGCCGCCGGGATGATGATGTACTGGGCATTGCCACCGATATAGCGGTAGGAATAGCCCGGCGCGGAGAGGATACCGACCGGCCCGTTCGGGTCATTCAGTGCCGGCTGGATCGAGAACTTGTCGCCAGCGTGGAACTGGCTGGCCCATTTTTCACCGACCTGCACGATCTCGCCGCAGAACTCGTGGCCAATGATGATCGGCTCGGTGGCGATGTTGCCGGGAATGCGCTTGTGCTGGGTACCCTGCGAGGCGGCCTTGTACGACGACATGCAGATGCTGTCGGAAATGATCTTTGCCAGAATCTCGTCCTGACGGATCTCCGGCAGGTCGAATGACTCAAGCCGCAGATCTTTTTGCCCGTATAAACGAATTGCTTTGGTTTTCATAAGTTGTCCTATTCTAGTTTAGCATGACTTGCCCGCCGGTCACCGGGATGGCCTGTCCTGTCTCGTATGTTTGTTCCACCGTGTAAAGAATCGCCTTGATCACATCATCGCCGAAGCAGCCGCGCTTCATGGGTACCTGGTTCTCGTAAAAGTGACGCACATCGGCAACGGTTTTGGCTCCGGGCACCTTGCCTGCGTTCAGGTATTGCACAAACAAGCCGCGGTCGGGATCGCTCCAGAGTGGACCGTCGAAGAAGTTTCCGGGGCAGATCGTGTTGACCTTGATGTTGTCGGTGACCAGCTCCTTGGCAAAGCTCTGGACGAGGCCGACAACGCCGAACTTGGAGCCCGCATAGGCACCGTTCTTATTGGAGCCTTCAAGTGCTGATTTCGAGCTGATGGCGATAATGTCGGTCGGGTACTGGCCCGCGGCGCTGTTCATCTGTGCCATGACTGGCGATGCATGCTTGGCGCAGAGGAAAAAGCCCGTGTAGTTGACCTCGGTGACAAACCTGAAATCCTTCAGCGACAGCTCCTTGACGCTGCCGGCCTTGAGTACCCCGGCATTGCTGATGAAAAGATCGATACCGCCGACGGTTCGAACCACGGTATCCATCATGCCCTTGACCGAATCCTCGTCGGTCACGTTCACCGCCACCCCGAAGGCCACCGTACGACCGGCCCCCTTGTTGAGTTCGGCGGCCAGCCGGTTGGCTCCGTCCGCGTTCATGTCGGCGATGAAAACCAGCGCGCCATGCTCAACCAGTCCGCGCACAATCGCCTCGCCAAATCCTTGGGCACCGCCGGTAACCACGCAGACCCGGTTGCTGACGACGGCATTGCGTCCGCTTCGAACCGGAGCGGTACAGGTTCCATTGACGGCATCGTCATAATCCTCGCCGAGCAGGAACCCACCGACGCCATCGACGATGACGGAGCGCATCCCCGGCTTGAATTGCGCCTTGATGGCGTCTGGCGCAACCTTCAGGTCAGCCGTTGCCAGCGACGGTGAAAACACGGCAATCGCCCCTTTGGCACCAATAAACGTCAAGCCCCTGAGCAGCGGGGCGATGGTCAATTCGTTCATCCGTTTCATTCCTTCCTGTATAAGTATCGTGGTAGGTTACTTTACCAACGATCTCAAGTCAAGCATCGGGGGGCGTTCCTGCAGGTAGGACACATCAAGGGTGCTGGCCGTATCCCCATGGTGATTACGTCGTCGTGACTTCATGACTGCGGGGGCTGGCGTTTGAGTCGGCGCCAGAGGGTGGTACGGTCGATGCCGAGGCGGCGGGCGGCCTCGGCCTGGTTCCCCTGGCATTCCCCCAGTGTGCCGAGCAGCTTCTCGATGGATACGCGCTGGCGGCGTGGGGGCCAGGGCATCGGTGGGCCGTCTCCGGCGCGTGCGCATTCGCGCTGCCGCTCGCGGACGGAACGAATCTCCCCCGGCAGATCCGCCAGCGTTATGCTCCCGTCCTGGCAGGTCACGAAGGCGTGTTCAATTGCATTCTCAAGCTGACGCACATTGCCAGGCCAGCAGTAATCCATCAGGCTGTTCAGTGCCTCGGGGGAAAGCTGGCGGATCGTCTTTCCAGTGCGGCGGTTGAGACGGTCGATGAAGGCGTCACATAGCTGCACGATATCGGCCTTGTGCTCGCGTAAGGCTGGCATTTCAATCGCATAAACACGGATCCGGTAATAGAAATCCTCGCGGAAGGTGCCCTGTTCGACCCGCTCACGCAAGTTGCGATGCGTGGCGGCGATAAAACGCACATTGGCCTTGCGAGTGACCGAATCCCCCACTCGTTCGTACTCATACTCCTGTAGCACGCGCAGCAGTTTGAGCTGGATCAGGGGGCTGATATCGCCGATCTCGTCAAGGAACAAGGTGCCGCCCTCTGCCATTTCAATCCGTCCGGGCGTATCCTTGACCGCACCGGTAAAGGCCCCCTTTACATGCCCGAAAAGCTCGCTTTCGAGCAGATTCTCCGACAAGGCGGAGCAATTCACCCGGACCAGGGGCTTGTCACGCCGGAGGCTAAGCGTGTGCAGTGCTTCGGCCACCAGTTCCTTGCCGGTGCCGGTCTCGCCGGAAATCAGCACGGTCACCTCCGATTGCGCAGCCAGCCGGATCCGATGGTAGACCGATTGCATCACCGGATCGGTCCCCAGCAGGCGTCCGGGTGGCTGCTTCATGGCGTCGGCGGACACCACGCAGGACAGCTGCGCCTCAAGCCGCCTCAAGGGTCGCAGATCCACCAGCACCAGCAGGATGCCAACCGCGCTTCCATCTGGCCCGGCCAGCACGCGCCCGTATTTGCGGATCGTGACCGTCTCGCCTTGCCGGGTCTGCAGTGTGCATTCGATCTCGCGGATGCGCTCCGGATCAGGCCTGCCCGCCGTCAGGCAGCGGCGTTCCTGCTCGAGCAGTTCGCCCGAATCCGCGTCGCGGAAGTCCAGCAGCGTGTAGGGCTTGCCGAGTACCTCCTGCTGGCCATACCCTGTCAAGCGCTCCATGGCCTTGTTCCAGCGCCGGATACGGCAGCCCCCGTCCAGCACGATCAACCCGTCTGGAATCGTGTCGATTACCAGGTCCGCACTGATCTCGACCGTCCCCAAAGCGGTTTCGCCGACTGTATGCTGCTGCTGCATGCGGATGTTTCTACTCGGCATGGCCGATGGTTGCAAGTCAAAAACGCAACGTTGCGCAACGTTGCGTAAGCATGGATGCAACGGTTTAAGTTGCACCGAAATCACCGCGCAATGCCGTAATCATGCACATAAACCGCGTTCATGGGCATCGCCGACACGCTGGCACGGCATCTGCGTTATGAATAGCCGTTGAATAAAAATCTTGATCAAAAACGGGAGGTGCGAGATGAATGGTGTGCTTGAATTGGGTAATGAGGACTTTGCCGGGACGGTTGCCAGCGGAGTCACGCTGGTGGATTTCTGGGCGCCCTGGTGCGGACCCTGCATGATGCAGGGGCCGATCGTTGACAAGGTGGCCAGCAAAGTGACTGGCAAGGCCAAGGTGGCCAAGGTGAATGTGGACGTGGCTCCGCAGGTGGCTGCCAAGTTCGGTATCCGCTCGATCCCGACCCTGATCGTATTCAAGGACGGCAAGGCCGTGCAGCAGTTTGTCGGTGTGCAGTCGGAGTCGCAATTGGTGGCTGCGATCGCGCTGGCGGGGTGAACAAAGAAAAATGGAGGGGCAGCAATGAACAAGACATGGAGACCTTACATCGCGGGGGCGCTGGCCGGTGTGCTGGCGGTGCTGTCCGTGGTGGTATCGACGCCGTTACTGGGTAGCGGCAAGTATCTAGGGGCCTCGACCACGTTTGTCAAGGCGGCTGGTTTTGCTGAGAAAACCGTCGCGTCCGAGCATGTTGCCAATAATCCGTACTTCAAGGGCACCAAGGTCAATATCGACTGGCAGATGATGGTGGTTGCCGGGATTTTCCTGGGCGCGCTGGTTGCCTCACGACTGGATGGCAGCTTCAAGGCTGAACGCGTGCCGCCGGTCTGGTCGGATCGCTTCGGATCCAGGATCAGTGTCCGGGCGATCGGGGC
>DIZZ01000083.1:1334-13861 GCA_002428045.1 Verrucomicrobia bacterium UBA6015 | reverse complement strand
AGCGGACACGGCTTGAGCGGGCTGATGCAACTGTCGGTCAGCGGCTTTATCTCCATGGCTGGGTTCTTCGGCACGGGGGTGCTGGTGGCGAATCTGATCTATCGCAAGGGAGGTGTGAAATGAAGGAACTGATCCTGGGACTGGTGACGGGAGTGTTGTTCGGGGCGCTGCTGCAGCAGGGACGTGTACTGCGCTTTGAAAAACAGGTCGGCGCGATGCTGCTCAAGGACATGACGATTCTCAAGTTCATGCTTTCGGCGATTATTGTCGGCATGATCGGCATCCACCTGCTGGTGGACATGGGGTTGATAAAAATGAGCATCAAGGGAACGTTTGTCGCGGCCAACCTGGTCGGCGGTCTTCTCTTCGGTATCGGCTGGGCAGTGGCGGGGTATTGCCCCGGAACGTCCGTTGGCGCGATTGGCGAAGGCCGCTGGCACGCCGTCTGGGCCGTGCTGGGGATGCTGGCCGGGGCGGCGGTCTATGCGGAAGCCTATCCGCTGATCAAGGATTCCCTACTGAGCTGGGGTGATTTCGGGAGAATCACGCTGGCCTCGGCCACGGGGATCAATCATTGGGTATGGATCGTGGTGCTGAGCGCGGTGTTTATCGCCCTGTTCGCCTGGTTCGAAAAGAAGAAGCTGTAGTTAAAAGGTCATGGAAGGCGGCCTGATGGCCTGGCCATTCCCGCGTGAGAAATAACATGAACAAGCAAAATGAAATCAAAGTCACCTTCCAGCCTAGCGGTCGCAGTGTATTCGCGTTGCCGGGAACCCTGCTGCTGGAAGCGGCGGGCCGCGCTGGCGTGGCGCTGCAGACGCCTTGCGGGGGACGGGGCACCTGTGGAAAGTGCCGGGTAAGGATTGTCAGCGGCGAGTGTCCGCCATCCGCTGCCGACCTTCAGGCGCTTTCCGCCGAACAGGTGCAGCAGGGCTACCGCTTGGCCTGCCGCACCTACATAGTAGGGCCGCTAACCGTCGAAATACCTGCCGAGTCGCTTTTTGGAGGTGCCCAGCAGATCCTCACGTCCCACGCCGGGCGAAGCGCGGTGCTGAATCCAGTCATCCGTAAAACATATTTCCATCTGGATCCACCTTCCAGGGACAGTGCGGTTTCTGATGTGGAACGACTGAAGTCGGTCATCGGGGAGGTAACCATACCGTTTCACCTGCTCCAGAAGCTGGCCGGGTTCCTGCGCGGGCAAAACTGGCAGGGTACGGCGGTCCTCGCCGGCAAAAGACTGATCGGCCTGGAAGCGGGCGATACCTCCGCCACCGCCTATGGCGTCGCCTTCGATCTGGGTACGACCACCGTGGTCGGAACGCTCTTCGACCTGGTCAGCGGACAGGAGAAGGCGGTTGCCTCCACCATGAATCCGCAGGTCTCATTCGGCGATGATGTGATCTCGCGAATCTCGCGGATCCGCGAAAACGACGGTGCCCTGGCGCAGTTGCAGCAGTCCGCGCTGACCGCCATCCGTTCCGTGATCCAGAAGCTTGGGGAACAGGCATCCGTCGATACGCGTCATATCTACGAGGTTGCCATTGCCGGCAACTCCACCATGCAGCAACTGCTCTGCGGGCTGGACTCGTCGGCACTGGGCGAGGTTCCGTTCGTCCAGGCCTTCAGCAGTGCCCTGACGATATCCGCACAGACGCTGGGGCTGCCGGTCAACCCCGGCGGCGAGGTCTATATATTCCCGCAGATTGGTGGATTTGTGGGCGGCGATACAGTGGCGGGTATGCTGGCATCCGGACTCGACAAGACCGGGGAGGCTACGCTGCTGGTGGACATTGGCACCAATGGTGAGATCGTCCTGGCGCACAACGGGCGGATGCAGGCGACGTCCGCCGCCGCCGGCCCGGCGTTCGAGGGGGCTCGGATCGTGCAGGGGATGCGAGCCACCGCCGGGGCGATTGAAAAGGTCATCCTGGGCGAGGATGTCATCCTTAACGTGATTGGCAATGCCAGGCCCGTGGGCCTTTGCGGCACAGCCCTGATTGATGCCGCCGCCGAACTGCTGCGCAAGGGGCTGATCGACGAGACCGGACGCATACTGTCCGCCGACGAGGCACCGGATGGGATATCCCCCGCGCTGCGCGCCCGGCTGATCGAGATCAATGGACAGGTTAACTTCCTGCTGGTCGCGGCCGAGGTGTCGGGATCCGGAGAGCCGGTCTATCTCTGGCAAAAGGATGTACGCGAACTGCAACTGGCCACCGGCGCCATCCGGGCAGGCATCAACATCCTGCTGCGCCGGGCGGGATTGGAGCCCGCCGATCTGGGCAGCGTGCTGCTGGCGGGGGCCTTCGGTAATTTCATCCGCCGCAACAATGCGCGGCGCATCGGCCTGCTGCCGCAGATCGCCTGTCGCCGGATCCATTTCGTCGGCAATGCCGCGTCCCTGGGCGCGCAGCTCGCATTGCTTTCAGCCGACGAACGCGAATTGGCCAGTCAACTGGGGCGTACGACTGAACATGTCGATCTTTCCCTTGACCCTGAGTTCCAAATGGAGTTTGGTATGGCCATGATGTTTCCCGAAAACGATGTGGATGCCTGCAACGACGTCCGGTAAGGACAGGAATGATCCGCCGCCTACTACGATTCTGCGTGCGTTGCGTTCGCGATTCGGGTGATGAGGGATACGTATGTTAAAACGCCTTTCATTTCGCCAGAAGAACCTGACCGTGGTGATCCCGCTGATGATGCTGGCCGGTTTTGTAACCGGCCTGCAGATTGATGCGTCACCGCCCGCTCAAAGGGCTGATCATGCCGTTGACGTTCATGATGGTCTATCCGATGATGGTAACCCTCCAGCGCAGGAAGATCGTGGAGGGCGGGGACCTGAAGGTCCAGGTCGTGACGCAGCTTCTCAACTTCACGGTCATCCCGCTCTGCGCCCTGCTGATCGGGAAACTCTTTTTCCCGGACTCCCCCGATGCCGCACTGGGATTGCTGCTGGCCAGCCTGCTGCCGACTTCAGGTATGACGATCTCGTGGACCGGCATGGCCCGCGGCAACGTGGCGGACGCTATCAAGATCACCGTGTTCGGCCTGCTGATCGGCTCGGAGCGGCCCCCTCCGCGACGAAGCCCCATGAACATTGACGAAAGCAACGACGCTGACCGTGCCCTTCGTCACGGCAGGGCTTTGCTGGGGGGAGCGCTGCGAGACTGCCATCTGCCATTTCTGCGAGACGCGTTTGCCGGATGTCGAGCCCGAACGCATGATCGCGATCCTGGCGCTGCGTGAGCAGCGAGGCTACCGCCTGTAAATTCAGACGTTCTGATCTCGACGTTTTTTGAGTGATTTTCAGAAAAATGATAGGTCTCATTTTGTATTCTATACACTCACAGTATCACTCACAGAAGGTCAGCACGAGTATCGGCGCAAGACCAGCACGCCGTTGTTGCCGCCGACCCCGAAGCTGCTTTTCAGCGCGTACGGGCGTTGCAGCGGGGTAGAGGTGTTGCCCACAAGGCACAGCCCTGCGGTGGCCTCATCCGGGGTCTCAAGGTTCAGGTTGGCCGGGATGATTCCCGTTTCGAGCGATAACACCGTGGCTAGTGTTTCAATGGCTCCGGAACCGCCGAGCAGGTGCCCGAAATACGACTTTTGCGCGGCGATGGGGATTGTGCTGACTGCGGTCCCGAGCGCCATTTTGGCGGATTGACATTCGGTCAGATCGTTGATGACGGTGGCGGTTCCGTGGGCGCTGATCATGCCCAGCGCATCGGCTGCGATGCCTGCCGAGGCCAAGGCATCGCGGATGGCGCGCGCCTGGCCTTCGGCATCAGGGGCGGTGATATGCCTGGCATCGGAGGATTCTCCGTAGCCGCAGAGCTCGGCACGAATGGTGGCCCCCCTTGCCTGGGCGCTTTCCAGCGTTTCAAGCACCAGTGCGGCTGCCCCTTCGCCCACCACGCAGCCAGCACGATCTCGATCGAATGGGCGGCAGGCTCGAATCGGGGCGGGATCGCGCGACATCATGCCCAGCCGATCCCACGCCGCCAGCGTCATCGGATCGAAGATCGTGTCGGCCCCCCCGCACAACGCTTTGTCGATGTAGCCATCCTTGATCATACGGAAGGCAATGCCGATGGCTGTTGTAGACGACGTGCAGGCCGCCGTTACGACATAGTTCGGCCCGGTCAGCCGGTAGCGAATGGCAATTTGTGAACAGATCGCGTTAGCCATGCAGCGGGGCACGGTGGTGGGGCGAATCCCCTTGGTGCCCTTCTCGATATAGCTGCAGACCGACTTGTAATAGCTCTCGACACTGCCGATGCCGGTTCCGAACAGCGTGGCGATGGGCTGAGGCTCGGGGGGCGTATCCGCCACGATCAGGCCCGCCTGCCTGAGTGCCTGATCGCTGGCGAGGATCGCACTGTCCACCGTGAGGTCGGTGTACCGTAGGCGGATCGCCAGCAGAGCGTCCTTGAACGCATCGCGGTCGATGACCCCGCCCACCGTGGTTTTCAGTTCGGAGGTATCCAAGTGCTTGATCGTTCGGATCCCGGTTTGTCTGGCAATCATTTGCGCCCAGAGTTCGTTTTCGTTGAACCCTAGGGCGGATACCGTGCCTAGGCCGGTGATGACGACGCGGCGTGATGTTGACATGGAAGAGTGCTCCTTCGCTCGGGTTAACCACCGAGAATGCGACTGCCTTCATCGAGGAATATACCCTGCAGGTTCATGCGCAGCGATTCCGGATTGGTGGCGTTGGCCATGCCTTCGGTCTCGTTGCAAATCCCGCTGCGGATGTGGTCATAGATCGATTGGTTAAATGTCTGCATGCCATCCTCGCGCCCGGTGGCGATAGCGGCGGCCAGCACATCAAGCTGCCCCCGTTCCAGCAGCTTGCGCACGGTCGAGGTGTTGATCATAATTTCCACCGCCGGGATGACCCCGCCGTCGACATCGGGAACGAGGCGCTGGCAGACCACGGCGTGCAGGTTGGCGGCGATGGCCATACGGACATTCTCGCGTTCATGACTGGGAAACACGTCGATCATGCGGGGGATGGCCAGATCGGCGGTCCCTGCATGCAGGGTGGAAAGCACCAGATGTCCTGTTTCGGCGGCAAGGAATGCGGTGCGGATACTGGTGGAATCACGCATTTCGCCGATCAGGATGACGTCAGGATCCTGGCGCATCATATGTTTGAGCGCACTTTCGAACCCGGGGGTATCCAGCCCCACCTCGCGCTGGGTAACCAGCGACTTGATATCGTCGAACACATATTCCACCGGATCCTCGACCGTGATGATGCGTCGGCACTGGGTGCGGTTGATCTCGCCGATAATCGCGGCCAAGGTGGTTGACTTACCACTGCCGGTGGTTCCGGCCATCAGGATGATGCCACGTTCGACTTGGGCCAGTTTGCGGATCTGAGGTGGCAGGCGTAGTTGTTCAACCGTCGGTATCTTGTCCTTGACGTACCGCATCACCAGGGCTGGAGCGCCTTGGGAGTTAAACACGTTGGCACGGAAGCGTCCGATGCCCGGCTCGGCGTGTGAGAAATCGGTTTCGTGTTCGCGGTTATACACTTCCAGCAGATGCGGAGGTACGATATCGTTGACCAGTTCGCGCATGAAAGCTTCATCGAGCGCTTCGAAGCCGCTTTCGCGCAGATGCCCGCTACACCTGAAGAAGGGTACCTGTCCGGTCTTGAGGTGAATATCCGAGGCCTTGTCACGGACGGCCTTTTCCAGGATCTCGCGCATCATCGACATAATGTTACTCCTTTTCTAAGCCCTAGTGTAATCGTTTCAGCAAGACGATTCCGACCATTCCGAAAACCATGTTGGAAAGCCATGCGCCAGTCCAGGGCGGTATCACGCCGAGGGAGCCGATGATCCGTCCGATCTGGGCCAGGGTATAGAATCCGGCCATGAGCGCAATCGCCGCAAAGACCGCAGAAAGCACTCCTTGGCGACCGGTTCGGGCACCCGCCGGAATGGCGAAAAAGACGACAATCAGACATGCCCAGGGCATTGCCAGCCGATCGTGCAGACTGAATCGCTTCTCATTGAGGGCGCGTTCAGCCATGCCTGGATGCGTTCGCAGATAGTGATACATTTCTCGCATGTTCAAATGCTCCCATTTCCGCACGGCACTGACAAAGGCCTCGGGGGTTTCGTCGAACTCAGGCATCTCGACGACGCTGTGCTCCCCGACACCCATCAGTGTGGGCTGGCCGATCGGGTTATCGGTTAAGCCGAACCGCTGGATATAGGGATTGAAAAACCACCATTGCTGATCGAGAAACTCTGCACGGGCGGCGGTAATGACATACAGGCGGTGCCCCTCGGTGCTTTCCTGCTTGACCTCGACACCGTGCAGGATGTGGGGTTTCTTCGGGTCCAGCTCGGTGATGATCCACTGTCGCTGGCCCTCTGGATTGAGATAGATGCAGCGTTGAATGGTGTTGGTTGTGCCGATGTTGAACTTGTTCGACTTGATATCCTGTGCCCACTCGAACGCATGTGGGACCCAAAGATCGCCAACGACGGCCACCGCGATGCTGAGAATAAAACCGACGCCGACAAACGGCAGCATCAGTCTGTAGATGCTGATCCCGCTGGCCCGCATGGCGACCAGCTCATTATTGCGGGTCAGCCCGTAAAGCGTATAGAGCGTGGCGAGCATCAGCGAGGCGGGCATCAGGTATTGCAGCATCGGCCCGAGAATGGAGACATAAAACCGCACCACCAGGAGCCAGCCTGGACGGGCACTGAGGATCCGGTCGATATCGCCGAACATTTCACCGATGAGCAATACCATGGCAAAACCAACCAGGCAGTAGCAGAGCGGGATCAGCAGTTCTCGCAGGAGGTGTTTATCAATCAACTTCATTTCCCCGGCATACTAAGGACAAATGAGAAAAAGGGAAAGCGAATTTCCTGTGTTTGAAAAAAAACGGCTGTTGTATTGACGCGGGGAAACAAATGCGGTAGGGTTAGCGAACGTTTTTCAGGGTGTAAGTGTAAACGCATACTGAATTTTTTCGTAAACAAGGTGAAGGAGAATAAGCATGGCAATCAAGATTGGTATCAATGGGTTTGGTCGTATTGGTCGGTTGGTGTTTCGTGCGGCGGCGGAGAATCCTGCTGTCGAGGTCGTCGGCATCAATGACCTGTTTGACGCGCATCAGTTGGCTTATATGCTGAAGTATGACACAATCCATGGTGCCTTCCCGGGCACGGTGGAAGCGGGCGACAAGGCCCTGATCGTGAATGGCAAGACCATCCGCCTGACCGCTGAACGTGATCCGGCGAACCTGAAGTGGGGCGACATCGGTGCCGAGTACATCTGCGAATCGACGGGCTTCTTCCTGGACCAGGCCAGTGCCGAAGGCCACATCAAGGCCGGTGCCAAGCGTGTTGTGATGAGTGCCCCGTCGAAGGACAGCACCCCGATGTTCGTGATGGGTGTCAACCATAAGACCTACGCCGGTCAGGCCTATGTCTCGAATGCCTCCTGCACGACCAACTGCCTGGCTCCGATCGCCAAGGTGGTGAATGACAACTGGGGCATCGCCGAAGGCCTGATGACCACGGTGCATGCCACGACGGCGACACAGAAGACGGTGGACGGCCCGGGCGGAAAGAAGGATTATCGTGGTGGCCGTGCTGCCGCCGGCAATATCATCCCGTCATCGACGGGTGCGGCCAAGGCGGTTGGCAAGGTGATTCCTGAGTTGAATGGCAAACTCACGGGGATGGCCTTCCGTGTGCCGACGCTCAATGTGTCGGTCGTCGACCTGACGGTCAAGCTGGTTAAGCCAGCGGGCGCGGATGCCGATTCGGCCTACGAGGCGATCAAGGCGGCCATGAAGGCGGCCAGCCAGGGTGAGCTGAAGGGCGTGCTTGGATACACCGAGGATGAGGTGGTCTCCAGCGACTTCAATCACGAGACGCGGACCTCGGTCTTCGATGCCGGTGCCGGTATCATGCTGAACCCGAGCTTCGCGAAGCTGGTTTCCTGGTATGACAACGAGTGGGGTTATTCCAATAAGCTGGTGAACCTGATCCAGCACATGAACACGGTGAAGTAGTGATGCCGCGTTTGATTACGCAGCAATAATAAATCCAGCAGCGCGGCGTCGTCACTCATGACGATGCCGCGCTCTGTTGTTTTAATAATAAGGAGCCGGATCCGATGAATAAAAAGACCCTTCGGGATGTGAACCTCAATGGTAAGCGGGTGGTGATGCGGGTGGATTTCAACGTGCCGATCAAGGGGGGTGTGATCAGCGATGATACCCGCGTGCAGGCGGCTTTGCCAAGTATCCGTTATGTGTTGGAGCAGGGCGGAAGCCTGGTCCTGATGAGCCATCTGGGCCGCCCGAAGGGCACGGGGTATGAGGTCGAGTTCAGTCTGGCACCCGTGGCTGTCCATCTGGAAAAGGTGCTGGGTCGCAAGGTTGTCTTCGCCCCGGATTGCATGGCGGCAGACGACGTCGTCAAATCAGCCGGCGCGGGTTCGGTCGTGATGCTGGAGAATACCCGATTCTATGCGGAAGAAGAAGGCAAGCCCAAGAAGACGGACGATATGACCGACGAGGTGTACGCCGCCAAGAAGGCCGAGATGAAGCAAAAGCAGTCGGTCTTGGCGAAGAAGCTGGCATCTTATGGCGATCTGTACTGCAATGACGCCTTCGGTGCAGCGCATCGTGCGCATGCCTCCACCGCCGTGATCTGCAAGTATATCGGCGAAAGCGTTGCTGGGTTCCTGATGGAAAAGGAGATTGAGTACCTGGGTGGTGCGGTGGAGAAGCCAGCCCGTCCGTTTGTCGCCATTCTTGGCGGTGCCAAGGTCAGCGACAAGCTGGCCGTGGTGAAGAACCTGCTGACCAAGGTCGATGTGCTGATCATCGGCGGCGGCATGGCCTACACCTTCCTGAAGGCCAAGGGACACGAGATCGGCAAGTCGCTCTGTGAGCTGGATCAACTGGACTATGCCCGCGAGATGCTGGCGGATGCCGAAAAACGTGGTGTCAAGTTCCTGCTGCCGCTCGATAACGTGGCGGCTGACAATTTCGCTGCCGATGCCAATACGCGGCTTGTCGGGAATGACATTCCTGAAGGCTGGATGGCACTGGACATCGGGCCGAAGACCACGGCCTTGTATGCGGAGGCTATCAAGAGCGCCAAGACCGTGGTCTGGAATGGGCCGATGGGGTGTTTT
The DNA here is from genome assembly GCA_002428045.1 of Verrucomicrobia bacterium UBA6015. Taxonomy (GTDB): domain Bacteria; phylum Verrucomicrobiota; class Kiritimatiellia; order UBA8416; family UBA8416; genus UBA8416. Next base: position 4,669 of record DIZZ01000083.1, on the reverse strand, counting down.
GAAATGCCCGCTTTTGCCAAGGGCACGCTGGGGGTATGCCAGGCGGTGGCCGATAGCGACAGCGTGAGTATCATCGGTGGTGGCGATAGTGTCAGCGCCGTCAACAAGAGCGGACTGGCACCGAAGATGACGCACATCAGCACGGGGGGCGGGGCGAGTCTCGAGTTTCTGGAAGGTAAAGTGCTGCCGGGCGTGGCGTCACTGAGCGATAAGGCGTAACAACGTAAGGAAAACGATGAAGCAGAGAAAACGGATTATTGCAGGCAACTGGAAAATGAACAAGACGGCTAGCGAATCACAGGCGCTGGCCGAGGATGTCAAGCGCGAACTGGGCGAATGCAGGGACGTTGAAGTGGTGCTCTGTCCGCCGTTCACCTCGTTGCAGACCGTGGCCGACGTGGTTGGTGAGACAGCGATCAAGTTCGGCGCACAGAACATGCACTGGGAGGCCAGTGGGGCCTATACCGGCGAGATCTCGGCCTTTATGCTGCGGTCTCTGTATTGCCATTTCGTGATCCTGGGGCATAGCGAGCGGCGCTCCTACTTCGGGGAGACGGATGCAATCATCAACAAGAAGACCAAATCGGCGATTGCTGCATCGCTGACACCGATCGTCTGCGTGGGTGAGACGATCGCTGAGCGCCAAGCGAACTCGCACATGGATGTCGTACGAACCCAGGTTCAAGGAAGTCTAGCCGATATCTCGCCTGCGGAGCTGAAGAAGATCGTGGTGGCCTATGAGCCGGTCTGGGCGATCGGCACCGGGCTGACGGCAACTCCGGAGCAGGCGCAGGAAATGCATGCGTTTATTCGGTCCGTGTTGACGGACATGTCGAACGAAGAGGTTGCTCAATCGATCCGCATCCAGTACGGTGGCAGCATGAAACCGTCGAATGCGGCGGAACTGCTGGCCAAGCCGGATATTGATGGCGGGCTGATTGGCGGGGCATCGCTGGACGCCCGGTCGTTTGTTGAATTGGTAAGAATCGCGCAGCAACGCTAACGCGGCTGTAGGCAGAGAGGGTGTTAATATGGGAATTATCTATGCGTTTCTGATTGTGTTGGAGGCCTTGCTGAGTGCCTTGCTGATCGCGGTGATCTTCATGCAGAAGACCAAGGGCGGAATGGGCGGCACAGCGTTTGGCGGTGGTGCAGGCGAGGCGATTTTCGGATCGCGGATGGGCAATGTGCTGACCAAGGCCACGGTGGTTATGGGCAGCATGTTCTTGGTGAACACGATCTTGTTGACGATCCTGACGGCGCAACGCGGTACCCGCGGATCCATCGTTGACACGGTCGATGTGTTACCGGTTCAGGCTCCGCCAGCGCAACAGGCATTGCCGATGACGATGCCGGAAGCCATGCCCGCGATTCCTGTCGGATCGAGTGAAATTCCGATGGTCAGTGAGGCTGCCCCGGTATCCACCCCCGCCGTGGTGCCTGTGGCTCCCGTCGATGGAGGTGCTGAACCGGCATCCGCGCCGGTGATTGTTCCGGCGCCGGTGATCGATGCGGTGCCATCGGCCGCGACGCCAGCCGAGTGACAACGCGTGGGAGGCGGTGCCCGCTAGCGGTTGCGGGCACCGCTTTCGATCCAATGGAAGGCGCGATGGATAAGTTCCGTGGCGCTCCCCAGTTTTAATTTCTGCTTGATGTGTGCACGGTGTGTCTCAACCGTCTTGATGCTGAGGCTAAGCGAGTCGGCAATGCGACGCGTGGCGTATCCCCGTCCGATCAGTTCAAAGATCTCCAGCTCCCGGTCGCTCAACCGCTCAACCCCCGGTGTACCGCTGGGCTGCTGGTCGGTTGGTGCTTGCCCGATCAACTCCTTCAGCACCTTAGATGAAAGCTTACTGCTGAGGAATACATTCCCGCTGAGTACAATGCGGATGGCGTCGAGCACCGTTTCTGCCGGTTCCTGCTTCATCACATAACCCCGTGCACCGGCGCGGATGGCGCGCTCGGCGTAGAGATCTTCGTCATGCATGGAAAGCACCAGGATGGGTAAGCTCTTGTATTTTGTCTTAATGGAGCGGGTCAGTTCGATACCGCTGGTACCGTCGAGCGAGACATCGATAATGACGATATCAGGAAACGTCCCCTGGATGGCATGGAAGGCTTCGGCAGGAGTCCCGGCCTCTCCGCAGACGAGCAGATCCTCCTCCTCGTTGATCAACATGGCGATTCCTTGACGGACAATCGGATGATCATCGACAAGTAGGATCCGTTGTTTTTCCGTTGTTTTCGCCACTGCCGTCATGTTGATTGCTCGTTCCTCTTGCATTGCCACCTGGGTCACAGGATAAAATCGCTGAATGCAGATAATGAAACGTACTTGAACGGCATCTGTTGGTCAAGAAAAACTGCTCTTGACGTATGAGTTTTCTGTTTTTTGGCTTGCTGTGTATAGGCTGCTTCAGGTATAACGGTTAGATATTAAGTTGCAGTCGTGGTTTTTCTCGGGAAGAGCCGCTGTTGGCTGCACAGGGTAAGGTCGTAGTAACAACAAGTAGTAACAGTAACATGGCATTAAAGGTTAAGAAAAAGAAGCCGGTCATCATTGATCTGTCCCAGATTGACTCTGTGGGACAGGAACAAATGTCGAAGATGTATGCGGAAACGCTGAAGAGCTTCACTGAAGGGTCAATCGTTCCAGGCCGGGTCCTGGCCATCCAGAATAATGAAGTGCTGGTCGACATCGGCTACAAGTCCGAAGGCGTGATCGACGGGCATGAGTTCAAGGATATCTCCATCGTCCAGGTCGGCGACCAGCTCGATGTGCTTCTCGACCAGATGGAAGACGAATGTGGCATGGTCATCCTGAGCAAGGAAAAGGCCGAGCAGCAGATCCAGTGGGAACACGTGATCAAGTCCTGCGCGGAAGGCAGCACCGTCATGGGTGTGGTCAAGGCACGGGTCAAGGGCGGCATGATCGTGGACGTCAATGGTGTGGATGCATTCCTGCCAGGTTCGCAGGTGGACGTCAGCCCGATGCACAATGTGGACTCGCTGATTGATAACGAGTTTGAATTCAAGGTGATCAAGATCAACGAGGATCGCCGTAATATCATCCTTTCGCGCCGTGACCTGATTGAGGAGCGGATGCGCGTGAAGAAGCGGGAACTGCTGACGACGATTGTCAAGGGGCAGGTCCGCAAGGGGATTGTGAAGAATATCACCGATTTCGGTGTGTTCGTCGATCTGGATGGATTGGACGGCCTGCTGCATATCACGGATATGAGCTGGGGCCGCATCAAGCACCCGTCGGAGATGGTCCGTGTCAGCGATCCGATCGAGGTGGTTATCCTGGACGTGGATCAGGACAAGGAACGCGT
>DIZZ01000083.1:0-1281 GCA_002428045.1 Verrucomicrobia bacterium UBA6015 | reverse complement strand
CGCCTGCGTGGCAAGGTGGTCAACCTGGTTCCCTACGGCGCGTTCGTGGAGATCGAGGAAGGTGTCGAAGGCCTTGTGCATGTGTCTGAAATCAGTTGGACCAAGCGTGTCGCTCGTGCATCGGACGTGCTGTCGATCGGCGACGAGGTGGATGTGGTCGTGCTGAGCGTGAATCCTGAGGAGCAGAAGATTGCATTGGGCATGCGCCAGACCGAAGCCAATCCGTGGGATACCGTGCAGGCACGTTATCCGGTCGGAACCCGTATCAACGGACAGGTTCGTAACTTCACCTCCTACGGCGCGTTTGTCGAACTCGAGGATGGTATCGACGGTATGATCCACGTGTCGGACATGTCCTGGACCCGCAAGATCAACCATCCGTCGGAAGTCCTCGAAAAGGGCCAGACGGTGGACGCCGTTGTGCTGGAAGTTGATTCGGGCAACAAGCGTATCAGCCTCGGCCTGAAGCAGGCGAGCGATGATCCATGGAACACGATTACTACGCGTTACCAGATCGGCCAGCTCGTGAAGGGGACGGTCTCGAAGGTGGCTACCTTCGGTGCCTTTATCCAACTCGAGGAAGGTGTTGACGGTCTCGTGCATATCTCGCAGATCAGTGAGGATCATGTCGAGAAGGTGCGCGATGCGCTGGATGTCGGTCAGGAAGTGGAAGCCCGCGTGATCAAGATTGATCAGGTGGCCCGCCGCATCGGCCTGAGCATCAAGGCCAAGACCATGCCTGAGGAAGAATTCACGAAGCACCAGGATGAGCTGCTTGAAGGACTGCGGCCGGGCGACAACATGGTTGACCTGGCAGGTGCCTTTGATGAGGCATTCAGCGGGCTTGAAGAGTGGCACCCGGGCGAGAAGAGGCGCTAAGAGGCACGGGTTGATGATACAGAACGGGGCGCTCCGTACGGAGCGCCCCGTTTTTTATTTCGTGAAGCGGATTTCTTTACCCGTTTCGGAGGATGCGTAGACCGCATCCAGAATGCGCTGCACAACCAGTGCCTCGTCCGTTGTACACAGCGGCTGATCCTTTCCGAGGATGGCATCCAGCCAGTTGGCCTGGCGATTCTGATAGCGGTGCGGGATCTTGACGTCCTGGGGCATAACGACCTCGTACTCGCCTTGCTGCGTCGACTGCCGGAATACCTTCGTCGGGGCCAGTGATATTCCTGCGTCGGTCCCGTAAAGTTCCACATTATTCCTGTCGCCCTGTTCCTGATGCAGAACCCAGGAAACATTCAGCTCCAGTGTCGCCTGGTTCTTGAACTTGAT
>DIZZ01000064.1 GCA_002428045.1 Verrucomicrobia bacterium UBA6015 | reverse complement strand
CACAAGGCAGGCGAATCTTGGCCGCTTCATGCAGCGATTGAACACGAGCTATGCGCTATATTCGCGCTATAAGCACAAGAAGCCTGGGCATCGGCTGGAGGGACGCTACAAGGCAAAACTGGTGCAAGGGGATCCGTACCTCCTGACGCTGACCCGCTATATTCATCTTAATCCGGTTAAGATTAAGACGATGGCTGGCCGCGATAATGCCGAACGCCAGCGGACTATTGAGCAGTACGAATGGAGCAGCTGTCTTGGATATCTCGATGAACGTCGCCAAGAAGACTTCGTAAGCTATGATGTGCTTGCCGCGTTGGGCTCGGCCAATTCCCGTGTCGCCCGTCGCCGTTACCGCAGGTATTTGTATGGTTTTCTCACGGCAGATGATGATGAGCTGATCGAGGCGTTGGAACGATGCCGTTACGGCATAGGGGATGATGATTTTGTCGAGGCGCTTGAGCGGGAGTTGAGAGGACGCAAAGAGGGATCGGATCGTGACCGGGATCTGGATTATCCGATTGAACGGGTTACTGTGGAGCGTATTGATGCGGTGGTGGCGCAGGCGTTTGGCACGAGCGTTGAGATGCTGAAAGTAAACGGTCACGCGGCAGGATCGGGATTGGCGAAGTCTGTGGCGATGGAGCTGGCGTGCCGCTTGAGCGGAATGCGCCAGCGCGAGATCGGAGCCTTGCACGGCGGGGTCAGCTCGCAGGCGGTAAGCCTTGCGCGTAAGCGCGTGCGAGCAGAGGTGACGGCAACGATGCTTGATCGTCTGATTGATAGTATCCGTTCTTCTACGACTGTGGTGTCATAACTCCTTAATTGTTATTTACAGCCTGATCCCCGTAGGGGGTGAAATGCGCCCATGCGTCTGCCCTGTAAACTAGGCCTGTAAACTAGGCTTGACTGGCAGTCATAACGTGCTATGGTTTGTCCTGTTTTTGAAAAAGCCAGATGCGAAAGGTGTGACGGAAGTCCGTGGAATTCGGACGCGGTCGCGCCGCTGTAACCGGATATCGTGCGCTCACGCGCCCAGGGATGGGCCGTAACTCACGGGTACGCCGGAGCCGAGGAGTAAATCGGATCCGACGTGGCGAAACCTCAAAGGCCACTGCCAATCGACGTTGTGCGAGGCGGGAAGGCGAGGGAGTAGGATTGAGGCCGGAAGTCAGAAGACGTTCCCTTTCGCCTTGTTGGGAAACGCCAGAGATGGGGTTGCCCGCTCCTTCGCGGAAAAGGAGAATAGAGGTTCGGGGGCCGTCTATACAGCCTTCAACTTCCTTTCCGGGAGTTGAAGGCTTTTTCTTTTTTGACCGTCATGAGGCGGTATGTAGTTAAATTGCCATGGCAACACACAGAAAAGGATGACATGAAGACAGACCTGACCCATCGCACGAAAACCATGCTGGCGTTTATGAGCTGTGCCGGGATCGCCCTGTGCACCCACGCGGCGGCGCAAGCACCCGCCCCCCTGCCCACCACGCGCCCGGCGGATATCGTGGTGACCGCGCGCCGCACGGAGCAGCCGGTTAGTGAGTCGTTGGCCAACAGTACCGTGATCACGGCAGCGCAGATCCAGCAGGCGAACGCCAACAGTATCCCGGATCTGCTTGCCAATAGCGATGGTATCTACGTCGTGGATGCCTCCGGCGTTGGGACCTCCTCAAAAATCAATCTGCGGGGGTTCACCACCGAAATGTCGAGCCATCATCTGGTGCTGGTGGATGGCGTACCGCAGAACTCGCTGAACGATAAGCTGGTCGACTGGAACCTGATTCCGCTCGCGAACATCGAACGGATCGAGGTCGTGCGCGGACCGCTGTCCGCGCTCTATGGCGATAATGCCATGTCGGGGGTGATCAACATCATCACCAAAGGACGACAGCCGCAGCCACAAACCATGCTACACGCGGCGTATGGCAGCTTTGATACCCTGAAATGGGGATTGCGCACGGGGTCGGTTGCTGGTCCGGCAGATTATCTGGTCAGCATCGGACAAACCAGGACCGCTGGCTTCCGCGATCATGGCGACGTTGAAATCAGTGATGTGACGGGGAATCTCGGATTCGAACTGGCCAACGACGCCCGCTTGACCACCCGGCTCCAGTACAGCGAGATCGAGCGCGGAGCGCATCCACTGGCCCTTTCAGAAGCGGAAATCGCCACTGACCGGCGTCAGGCACGGCCGGGCACGGAACATGACAACAGCGGAAACCGCAAGGTGAATGCTGGCATGACGTACGAGATGCCCTTCCTCGACACGCTGTCAATGACCCTGGATGGCTATGTCCGCAACGAGGATGGTGAATCCTTCTACACCAGCGGAAACACGGCTGCCAGCACGGCGGAAATCCTACAGAACGAAAACCTGTATGGCGCACATCTGGCATGTACCGCGGAACCGGAACTATGGGGGATCCCCCATGTGTTCGTGAGCGGTGCCGAACTGGAGCGGGGAACCTTTGATTACGAGAAGTACGCCGCGCCATCCCAGCTCCGGGGCTCGCTGCAATCGGACTACGACGCCGTGCGGGACCGCCTTGGCGTTTATGCCGAAGATGAAATCGCGATCGGCAGCCGATTCCGGTTTCTGCTGGGAGGCAGGCACAGCCGTCTGGACTATGACTTCGAGGATCGCCTGCAACATGACAAGAATTCCGATCAACGTATTTCCGAGGACAGCGTACGCATCGGCGCAAGCTATGCATACCGCACCTCCGAAGGGGTGGCTGGCGAGGCTCCGCGTAAGGGTATCCTGTTCGCCAGCATGGCGCAGGCCTTCCGCTCGCCCACCCTCGGCGAGATGTTCACGTACAGCAGTGCGAATCCGGATCTGAAGCCGGAAACCGCCGTCAACCATGAGATCGGCATTCGTGACCCTCTCGGCGAGCATGTAGATGTGCGTGTCAGTCTCTATTGGATGGATCTCGACGATGAGATTGCCTACGATTATGATGTTGGCGGCGGCATGAAAAC
>DIZZ01000279.1:4019-4237 GCA_002428045.1 Verrucomicrobia bacterium UBA6015 | reverse complement strand
TATAAAAACGTCCTCAAGATCGAAGTAAAGGATTTCGGCAAAACCCTCGTCCGCGCCCAACGCCCCAAACAACTCCCCGTCGTCCTCAGTCTGGACAAAACGGCGCGGCTGCTCTCGCACCTGACCGGTGTACAGCGCGTCATGGGGGAACTGATGTACGCCACCGGTGCCCGCATCATCGAACTCATCCGCCTGCGCGTCAAGGACATCGACTTCGA
>DIZZ01000279.1:3532-3972 GCA_002428045.1 Verrucomicrobia bacterium UBA6015 | reverse complement strand
GTCGAAGATCTCAAGGCACAGCTCGAAAAGACAAGGGAACTACACAAGAAAGACCTTGCGGAAGGCTACGGCACCGTACACCTGCCCTACGCCCTCGCCAAGAAATACCCGAATGCCGCCAAGGAGTGGTGCTGGCAATACGTCTTCCCTTCCCGCCAGATTTCAACCGACCCACGGTCCGGCATCACCCAGCGCCATCACGTCTACGAAAGCGTCCTCCAGGAAGCCATCAAGGAAGCCACCCAGAAAGCAGGCATTTCAAAGATGGTCCATGCCCATAGCCTGCGGCACTCATTCGCTACCCACCTTTTAGAAGCCGGGCACGACATCCGCACCATTCAGGAACTCCTCGGCCATGCCGATGTCAGCACGACGCAAATCTATACCCACGTTATGCAGGATGGTCCCCAGGCTGTCGTAACCCCGCTCACCCGTGCCCG
>DIZZ01000279.1:0-3479 GCA_002428045.1 Verrucomicrobia bacterium UBA6015 | reverse complement strand
GGCTTCACCCGCCTCCGCACCAAACTTGCCAATTATCTAGCTCCCAAAGCAGCAAGAGCAGAGCCAACCCCCGTTAGCTCGGAAAAGAAGGATTGATGCCTGCACCTCGCTGTGCTAGGCTAAATATGGAGAATAGACAATGAAAAAGGAATACGACTTCACGAACGCAGAGCGTGGTAAATTTTATAGCGCAGACGCAAAACTCAATATTCCCGTCTATCTCGATGACGAAGTCAGAGTCTTCGTTTCCGGGATCGCCGCGCATAAAAAAGCAGATATGAGCAAGATCGTGAACGATCTTCTCCGCACGGACATGAGCTTGGCCATGGCGATTCAATAACCAACCAGCCGGCCCAGCCGCGTGGGGGCAAAACCGTATTCAGTCTTCAGTCTTTAGTCTTCCGTCTAAATGTTCCCAGCAACGACGGCCAGAACCGCCCGCTGCTTTCTTTCGGATGCGTATAGATCATCGTCGTTGAAACAAATGAATGCCCCAGCAACTTCTGGATTTTCCGCAGATCCAATCCCTGTTCAAGCATGTGGGTGGCAAAGGTATGCCGTAATACATGTGGAGTCACCCGGCTGGCAATCCCCGCCCGCTCCCCGGCATCCGCCAATGCACGGGCAAACCGGTTGCGATCCAGATGCACTCGCCTGGCAACCCGTGTTCGCGGATCCAGCGTCAACTTTTCAGCAGGGAAAATGGTATAATCCCCCCAGCGTAAATCAGGCTCATGCACGGCATCCGCGTCAAACGCTGGACGGACCTCATCTTCCAGATATCGCTTCAAGGGATTTACCAATTCCCGATCCAGCACCGAGAGCCGGTCTTTCTGTCCCTTTCCACGATAAACACGGATGTGCAGGTCATCAAACTGCAGATCCTTTACCCTTAATGAAAGACATTCACTAATCCGTAGACCGGAAGAAAAAAGCAGCAACGCAATGATCCAATCCACGCCGTCGAGCGCAACCAGCAACCGATCCGCCTCCGGCAAACTGAGGGCGACAGGCTCGCGGACAGGCTCCTTGGCCCGGACAAAATCACCGAAATCGCCGGGATCGCGTTTCAACCCATTCTTGAAGAGGAAAACCAACGCATTAAGCGCCTGATTCTGCGTACTGGCCGAAACGACCCGCTCCTGCGCCAGGTACGAGAGATAAGCTCCAATCGCACTGCCATCGAGCTGCGCCACCGGGACAAGACCATAATAGACCAGAAAACGCCGCACCCACGCCAGATAGGCATCAGCGGTTCGCGGCGAGAGATGACGCAAGGCAAAGAAACGGCGCAGGTCGCTGAAAAGTTCCTCATAATGCGCCTCCACGACATCAGCCGAAACCACATGATCGCGAGGAGCAGCCTGATCCGCCCCCGATCCTTCTCCGCGCGAATCCAGATCCATTTTCAGATAATCGCGATAAAGGATTTCTATAGCCTTCCGCGCCTGATTAATCTGCCAGTCTGCAACGCCTGAGGCGGCAAGCTGCGCAATAAATGCACGGATATCACCGGGAGAACGGGTACGCAAAGAACCCTTTTGATGCATCGCGAATTTGCGCCCCCAATCCAAATAGAACCGGAGATGCTCATCATCAACCCCATTTTCGGAAAGAACCTTCGCAAATCCCGTCCAAAAACCGTTGACATCCTTGTTTGAATCAGCCATTATCACCTCAGCTTGTATATCAAAAGGCACCGGATATTGAAAAACGCCACTGAAATTGCAAACACCCTACGAAAAGTAAAAACCAGACGCAATATAAATAACAAAACACCCCGTGAGCAATAACAGAGCAGAACGATTTATTATTGCTCACTCAGACTACTATACGTTCTGCAAAAGGAGAAATGATATGTACACGCGAATCACTATTACCTTACTCATCGTGATCAGTGGCTTTGCGCGCGCTGCCGAAGAGTCCAGCGCGACTTCCGCACCAACAACGGATGATCGTCCGAGTATAACGACGCGCAGCGGTGTTACGTATGATCGCTGCAAAGTCACGCGAGTGGAGCCAGACGGTATCAGCATCTTTCACTCAAAAGGCATCGCAAAGATTCCTTTTCCCGATCTTCCTCCGGAATACCAGGAGAAGCACGGTTATGATCCTGATCAGGCAGCGACCTACAGCCAGCAGGCGGCGGAGGCCCGCCGACGCGCTGCCGCACAACGACAGGCTGAATTGGAGCAGCAGCGCACGGCTGCCGCCAAGGGGCAAGCCGCCGCACCAGCCGAGGAACCCAAGTTTGAGTACGCTGGCCAATTTGACGTAGCGCAAGCGCAAGCGAACATCGCCAAACTCAATGGGAAAGTGATCCAGCTTTCCTTCATGAGCGTAGCTGACATCATAGAGGCACAAGATGGATATGAGACGACGATGTTCAGCTCCATCTTCAGGAGTGCTGACAGCATAGGAATCTCAGCGAGATTCCCCGGCTTGGCTGCCGGGTGGCTGTCATCTCTTCCTAAGACTAAGTACCGTCACGAGGGGAGAGTTAGCATCGGTGACGTGTACGAGAAGCAGTACGCGAAAGGCACAACGTATTCTGTCTTCGGAAAGATCACGGGAACCGGGGCGATCCGCCTTCAGCCACTCGGCACGAAGAGGACAGGGAACAAGTACTCCTGGTGAAGCAACGGATGCAGAACAACACGTCGGAGCTTACCTCCGGGGGCCGCGCGGACGCGACCCCCGGAGGAAGCTCAACGTGAGCGTTCGATACAGAAAGGAAGAAGAATGCCAGAAACCAAAACGATAACAGTGTTCCAGCACGATCTGGATCATCATCCCCATAATCTTGGGCAGTTGCAGACAATGCTGGATGATGGGTGGGACGTCAGCGGCTTTGGCCCCATCGAAGGAACGGGGATTCCGTTCCTCAACAAGAAACTCGGACACATGACTGTCACACTGGAGAAGACCGACAAGAAGGCGAAACGGGTTGCTGTCAATGTTCAGTCGAGCCTGGGGGCTTCTGACACCGACAACTGCTTGACCGAAGAAACGCTGAAGACGCGATACCTTGACAAAGGTTGGACGGTCATTTGCGAAGGGCCTGAATCCTCGATGTGGGTTCTTCTCCACATAACGCGAAAGATTGTCATTGTGCAGGAAAAGGTTAATTCTTGAGGAGGATAGACCAATGAAGAACACTGACTGGAAAAAGAAAGTGCCCGGCTGTTTTGGTTCTGTGGACTTGATCTGGGGAAGTCACGCCCTCGATGAGGAGCGTTGCAGGGAAATGTTCAAGACAGCAATCGACGCCGAAGCAACTATGGAAGACATCGTCACGGAGGCAAGAACCTACTTGGTGAACAAGAAGGCAGCATCTCAGCATGTCGAAGCCCAAATAGCACGAATCAGGAATCTCGAATACTGAGAATCGAACAACGCCTCGCACCGTATCCCCACCCGCGCGCGGACGCACGGGCGGGGTCCGGTGAAGGCGAGCGTTGGCTTTTCAAAGGAGAATC
>DIZZ01000085.1 GCA_002428045.1 Verrucomicrobia bacterium UBA6015 | reverse complement strand
TCAACAATTTAAAATCACACCCACCAAATAAACGCTATAATTATTCTTGCTGTTATGTCGCAAATCCTACATTTTGCTTGACGAGTATGTCGAGCACAAGAAGGCCACGCTAGGCGACTATTCCAAGAGCCAGGAAATGCAGGCTCTCATGAAAGTATCCGAAGCCGCCTTTGCAGAGTGGGACAACGAGGAGGACCGTGTTTATGACTCCCTGTAGCCGATTGAGAATGAAGCTGGCCACGATCTCGCACCGCATCGTGATTAAGAAACTCGGACGCCTGACACAAGCAGAAAAGATCCGCGTTCAAGCCGTGATAGGGAATTTCTTTGCGCTGTGACCTTCCTGCTGGTGCGGCGGCGTCCGCACGGCGACGAGAAGCAGTAACCGGCAGTTGAAAATGATGCTAACCAGCACTAACAAATCAGTTCATACTTTATTAGGAAAGGATTCAATGAGATATCTCTTGAGCGGTGTTGTGTTATATCTGTGCACGATGGTGTTTGTTCATTTCTATATATGGGTCCGGACGCTGTCGACGATGCGCTGTTTCGCTACGTTCCAGTCGATGGGTTGCAGCATGTACGGCATCGGGTCATCTTCTGCATCGTCAAAAAACACCAGGCTCTTGAGAACCATGAACACTTCGCCATCCTTGAATTTTTGCTTGTAGAGCTCCAGCATTTGCGGCAAATCAAAACGATCCAGTAAGAAGGCGAGATCAATGAAATCCTTTCTCGTGCCGCGGTTCGTGATCGCCGCCAGTTTCATCGCGGCAATGTCGCGTATACTGGCCAGTCGCACCCCGTCAGCGACGACAGGAGCGTCAATCCATGGATAATCGTATTTAACAATATCAAGCAGGACGCCCCGTAGCATCAAATGGTGAATACGCTGGCTTGCGCTGCGGATAGAGAGGGTGCCGTAGGTCTGGAGTTCCTGCGTCAGCTCAAGCGGCTCTAGCCTGATGTTGCCGAAGATATCCAGATCAATCGACTTTCGATGGCCGATCTGCAATGCCAGGGCGGTCCCTCCCACGAGTCGTGTCTCGTGGAAGTGCGGATTGGCCTGGATCTGCTTCAGGAGATCCAATGTGTTTGCGTCGACTGTTTCTGTGTGCAGCATCTGAATTGCTCCTGGGGAATCCGGCCGACAACCGAAAGGAATGCAAGGCTTTTTTTATCGAGTGTACGTAGCGATCTTGCAATTTGTATGACGCCTTGAAGCGAGAGATGTTGGCACAATACATTCCAGTCCGCCAGTGTGCCTGCCGCCAGTACACGGCCGACGATATAGCGGATATGCATTTGCACATCAAGCGATGCCGGATCGATGTCCCAGAATAACCCGTTGGAGAAGTGGTCGGCTGATAAACTGTTTTTGTCCATGTTCCTGCTCTCCCGGTTCCATGATGGCTCCAATCTAGTGATAATGCCGCAGATTAGCAAGACGCATCTGGTGGTACAGTTTGCACGTGTTTGTACGTGAGCATTTTCAGAATCTAGTTTGCATTGCCAAGGGACAGGTCCTATGATTAATCGTGGCTAGCGGGAAACGTATGAAAAGAAGATATGGGGAGGCGGATATGATCAGTGTGGTGATGCGGGTGGCGGTTCTGCTTATGCTGTGTGCCTTCGCGACGGTCAGGGCGGATGTCCTCAACATCGGCTCGAAGACCCAGAGCGGCACGCTTGAGGGATACGATGGACGTAACTTCCAGTTCCGGGACGCCAATGGCAACCTGCTGGCGGTCCCGCGCTCGTCGGTCAAGGCGCTTAAACTGGATCAGCCTCGTAAGGGCGAGGTGGTGATCGGGGGGAAGCCTCCCTCCCCGGAGAAGATGCTGGTACGGGGATTTGCCGATGGTGAGTTTCTGCTTACGGAGAATGGCAAGGATCTGTCGGTGATGGGGATGAGAGTCAGCCGCATCAAGCTCGACCCGCTGCCGCCGTCCGGACGGGATGCGGAATCGGACGCCGTACTGCAAATTGCAGACGCGGAGATCAATACGTTGCTGGATCGGCCGGATTTGACAGCCGAAAAGAAGGCGATACTGGAGCAATATAAGTCCGCAAAGCGTAAATATCGTGATTTCGTGGCCGAGAGTTCTAGCATGGTTGCGACCATGGACACGCTGACGGGGATGGAACGTCAAAAGGTGTTGAACGACCTGCGTATCCGCAAGGCCGAGGAACAGCCGCTTAAACGCGAGATGGACGAGAACCAGGATGCCCTGATCAAAGCGTTCCCGGAACTCTTGACGGGCGCTGTTCAGGCCATCCCCGCTGGCGATGGCGGCAACGTCGAACTGTTGGAGACGGTCACCGTGACACTTCCAAAGCTTGGCGAAAACGAGGTGATGATCATGGACTCGGCGGTCTTTAAACAGTTTGAGAATCTGACCGAGGTCCAGTACACGGCGATCCGCGATTACGATGCGGCGGTCGCCGCCTATCATGCGCAATCCGCGACCCCGCCCGAGGGGACGATGGAGGCTATTAAAAAGCGTCTTGCCTCCGCGCAGAGCACACTTTTCAAGTCGTTTCCGAACGTCCGCTTCGTGCAGGAGGAACGGTAGTCCCAAAGCGGAGATGGGTGCCGCCTGATGACCTTGCGTCAGGGCAGCATAGGGCATTACGGATGGCGCCGGCGTCCGATACGGATGCCAAGGCCGAGTATCCCTGCGGCGGCGGCGAGCACCAAGGCGGCGTACAATATCCGGTGTCCGGTTCCGCTTGTGTCTTGTTCCGGCGGCGGTGTAACGGCGGCAGGCTGCACGGCAGGTGGAGGAACCTCGGCAACCGCAGGCGTTGGTGCCGGGGGCGGTGCCGGCTCGGCTGGCAGGCTGGCGAAACCGGTGGCAAGTAGTGTGCGTGCCTGGTTGTCGCGTCCTTGGCGGGTCGGGCATCCTAATAGGACGGCGATGACCCTGCGTCCGCCGCGTTGGGCTGTGACAATCGATGAAAAGCCAGCGGCCGTAAAATACCCCGTCTTCATGCCATCGCATCCCTCGGTGGTTCCCAGCAGGTGGTTGTGGGTGAGCATGTTGAAGGTCCCGTTGCGAAAGCCTCGCTCGCGGGTCGAGGTGTACTTCAGGCAGTCCGGATGCTTCAGGATTTCACGGGCCAGTATGGCCAGATCCCGTGCCGTGGTAACATCCGGACGGGCTCCCTGCGAGGGCGGCAGTCCGTGTACCGAATGGATCTCCGTGGCCGTCATGCCGAGTTCCTTGGCACGGTTGTTCATCAGCTCTATAAAGCCATCCCTTGTCCCGCCAACATGGATGGCCAGGGCGGCCGCCGCATCGTTGGCGGATTGGATGATGAGTGCGTAAAGCAGGTCCTCGACAGGGAAGGTTTCATGCTCTTTCAGGTAGACCTGCGAGCCACCCATGCCGGCGGCTTCCGCTGTTGCGGTAACAACATCAGTCAGACGAAGGGTTGCATTATCGATCCGTTCCTGGATGATGAGCAGAACCATGAGCTTGATGACGCTGGCGGGGTAGCCCTGTGCATCCGCATTGTTTTCAAACAGGACATTCCCTGTGGCGGCGTCCACGACGATGGCTCCGAGATAGGGGTCTTTTGAGCGGGTCTCGATCGGCGTACGTCCCGACGTTGCCGCTCCGGCAATGCCAGCCTGAAAGACCACCATGGATATGAACATTGCGTAAATCAAACAACTTTTCATGAATACCTCTTTAATTGATCAAGCCCCATCGGGTTGCTCGGAAATACCGATTCGCTTGAATATATCATCCTTCAGCGCCGTGTCCACATCCAAACCTGCGTTTTCGCAAGTTTTAATGTGGCTGCTGCCGATGTTGGTACGATGGTTCCATGGACGACTCTGGACGCTTCATTCAGTGGTTTTGGCGTCATGTCGCGGCTTGAGCAGTTTGCGTACGGTATTGACCTTTGGGGCCACGACGGCCTGGCAATAGCCTGCGGCCGGATTTTTTTCAAAGTAGCGCTGGTGGTAATCTTCGGCCGCGTAAAAATCGCCCAGCAAGGAGACCTCGGTCACGATTGTGCGGCGGTACTCGGGTTGTGCTTTCGTCAGCAGCGCAACCATGTCTTTGCGCTGCTTTTCGGATGTACAGAAAACGGCTGAGCGATACTGCGTCCCGACATCCGCCCCTTGCTTATTGCGCGAGGTCGGGTCGTGCACGGCGAGGAACACCTCAACAAGCTGAGGAAGCGAGGTGATGGCCGGATCATAGTCCACTTTGGCAACTTCCGCATGGCCCGTGGTGCCCGTACAGACAGCGGCGTAGGTCGGATTCGTCACGGCACCGCCGGTATAGCCCACGGTTACGCTATTCACGCCAACCACCAGTCGGAAGGCGGCCTCGACACACCAGAAACACCCCGCGCCAAAAACAATGGATTCCATATTTCACCTCCGTTAATCTTTTTAATGGCCGTTGCATGTCGCTTATGTTATTAAACGGAAATTTGGATCGAACCTTACAGGAGTCCGTGATGATTTTTACGCAGGCGCAGGTGGCATCCGTGATTGATCATGCCGTCTTGAAGACGGAATATTCCGATGCGGATATCCGTCAGGCGGCGGCCATGTGCAAGCGGCGTGGCATTGGTACGCTGTGCGTTCGTCCGACCGATGCCCTGTTGGCTGCCCGCGAACTGGCTGGCAGCGATTGCCGGGTTTGCGTCGTGGTCGGCTTTCCGCTGGGTGCCAACCGTGGCGAGGTCAAGGCGCTCGAGGCGGAATGGGCGATCCGCGATGGCGCGGTGGAATTGGATATGGTGATGAATGTCGGTCGTTTCAAATCGGGCGAGCGGGCGCTTGTGCAGCAGGACATCGCCGGTGTGGTAGCGGTTGCCCACCGGCACGGTGTGATCGTCAAGGTGATCCTGGAAACGGGGTTGTTGACGGCGTGTGAAATCGCCGATGCCTGCCGTCTTGCCCAGGCGGCGGGGGCGGATTATGTCAAGACCGCAACGGGACTATCGGGGGGCGGGGCGACTCCGGAGGCGGTGGCGATCATGCTCGACACCGTTGGCAGCAGCATGAAGGTCAAGGCGTCCGGTGGCATCCGTAACTGGGCTGATGCCGTGGCCTTTTTACGGCAGGGCTGCTCGCGGCTTGGCATCGGTTCGTCCGAGGCGGTGCTTGACGGAGGTCAGGCGGTTGGGGATTATTAGGTACGGGGCGGGTTTGATGGGGCGAAGCGCAGGGATAGATTAGGATTAAGATTGATAGTGGAGGGGCGTGTTTATGGACTATAAGCTATTCTTTTCAACGTTTGTTTTGATTTTCCTGGCTGAGTTGGGCGACAAGACGCAACTGGCGGCCATGGCGCGAACGGCCACGGCGGAGTCCTCGCGCTGGACGGTGTTTAGCGCGGCGGCAGCGGCGTTGGTGCTCTCGACGCTGATTGCCGTGCTGATCGGTTCGGCCTTGACGCGGGTCGTTCCCGAGCATGTCATCCGGATGGCGGCGGCGGTGCTGTTTATCGTGTTCGGTGTGTTGTTGCTGCGCGATGCCCTTGGACGGCGGGCGGCGGCACGTGAGTCCGCCGTGGAGGAGGGAACCACGGCGATCCAGCCAGCCACCGGTCTTCTGGCTCGGGTTGTGCTGCGGGCGGCAGCCGAATTCGAGCGGGCAGCAGCGGATGACTACCGACAGCTTGCCGGGCAGGCCGAATCGCCTGCCCTGCGTCAGTTGTTCAGTTGGTTGGCCGATGCCGAGGAGTCGCACGTCGCCAAGCTGCGTAGCGCTGGCGAGCACCATGGCGAAGTCGCCATGGCAGAGGCGGCGATCAAGACGCATGGCGAAGCGGAACTCAAGCATGATGTAGCAGCAGGCACCGAATCGGTGCTGGAGCATGCTATTCATCATGAGCAAGCCACCGCCGCCTTTTATCGTGCACTTGCCGATGACACCGGTATTCCTGCCTTGCGCCGCATCTTTTCTAGCTTGGCGGAGGAAGAACAGCAACATGCAGACCGGCTAGCCCAGGCCCGGATGCTGGCATGAACAAGGTCATCCCATGACGAAATTGACGATGCACATCCTCCTGCTGGCTCCTCATCCTTTCTTCCAGGAACGTGGCACCCCGATTGCCGTTGACCTGCTCATTCAGGCACTGGTCAAACGCGGGGATCGGGTCACCCTGTTAACCTACCATGAAGGCGAGGATCGCGATTATGGACCGACCGTCACGATGCACCGGATCAAGGCCCCGCGTTTTATCCGGCATATCCGCCCCGGATTCTCGCTCAAGAAGCTGATCTGTGATATGGTGATGATGCCCCACGCCATGCGTCTGGCAAGCACGCTTCGGGTTGACTGCATCCATGCGGTCGAGGAGTCGGCCTTCATGGCCCGCCGCATTTCCCGGCGCCTTGGTATTCCGTATATCTTTGACATGGATTCCTCCATGCCGCGCCAGATTGCTGACAAGGTCCCGATCCTGGGACCGCTCGTTCCGTTGATGCGCTGGATCGAGCGGCGGGCGATGCGCGATGCCATCGCGGTGGTGCCGATGTGCGATTCCATTGCCGACGAGGCCCGTCAAGCCGGTGCGCGGCATGTCACGCTCCTGCGCGATATCTCGCTCGTGCCGATGAACGTGGCGCCAGATCCCGCCCTCGGGTTCCGCCGGGCCACCGGGATCACCGGTCCGGTGGTCCTTTATATCGGCAATCTTGAGCCGTACCAAGGCATTGATCTATTGCTGCAGAGTGTCGCGCAGGTGTTGGCTGGAGGACGTGCGCTGGCCGTGGTGATCGCCGGTGGGCGGGCCGATGATATCGCCACCTGCCGTGCCCGGGCTACTGCACTGGGCATCGCGGATCGTGTCTACTTCCTCGGGCCGCGTCCCGTCGCCCATATGCCGCACCTGTTCCATGAGGCGGATATGCTCATCTCGCCGCGCACCCAGGGGCAGAATACCCCGATGAAGATCTACTCCTACCTCGATGCCGGAAAGCCGCTGGTTGCAACCCGCTTGCCCACGCATACCCAGGTTCTCGATGATCAGGTTGCCCTGCTCGCGGACCCGACGCCGGACGGCATGGCCTCGGCCATGGTCAGGTTGCTGGATGATCCAGCACTCGGCGCCGCATTGGCGGCTGCCGCCGTCCAGCGCGCCCGGCAATACTATAGTCTGCCTGCGTTTGAACGCAGTGTGAATTCGCTTTACGATACGGTTGCGGTTACGCTAGGATCCACAGGCAGGAAGTGAGAAAACAACGAGCCAAGGTGAGTGAAGCGTGCAGCTAGTCGCAGTCTATGTCGTGTGTGCCGTTTTATCGGTGGTGAGTTCATTCCTGGCGATCAAGCTGATCAAGTGCAAGCGTTCGCGCCAGCGCGAGCAGGCTGATCGCAAGGATGAGGAATCGCGGCAGCGGCTGGCGCTGCAGTCTTCGCAGATGGCATTGGATCGTGAGTTTACCACGCGTGGGCTGCTGCAGGCGATGTTCAATGCGGTTCCGGAGGGGCAGCTTGTTTTCTCTGCCGACGAGTCCTTTACGCCGCAGGCCTTCACGCACTCAAATGCCGCCATCGGTCAACTTCTGGACTATGCCCCTGCCGATTTATTGAAGCTGACCCCCATGGATCTTGAACTCGTTCGCGAACCGGACGTCCAGCGGACGCAAACGGATGTTGACCTGATGCGCCTGGACAATACCGAGCAGTTGCCCCGCAACAGCGTGATGGCCTTGCGATCCATGCAGCGGAATATCAGGAATGCAGTGGCCGACGGCGTGTTAACCTACGAGAGCAGCCTGGTCGCCCGCCGTCACCACCGTATCCCGGTCGAAGTGAGCCTGACGGCGCTGGCCAAGACCGCGCCGTTTCGCCTGCTTTACAGTGTCCGTCGTATCGAGGAGCGGCAACGGCTGATGACGTCGCTGAACGAGGCCGAGCGTCGTTTCAAGGATTTTTTCAATACCACCCTGGTCGGTGCGGCGCTGTATGATGCCGAGCAGCGCCTGATCGCCGTCAATCCCGCGTGTCTTCGCATTTTCGGCTGTCCGCACAAGGACGATTTCGCCAAGTTGGACTTTTTCTCCTGCGGCTTTATTTCAAATGACGTCCATCAGCAGGTGGCAAAGGGCGAGAGTACCAATGGAGAGTCTGTCTTTGATCTGGATGCCATGATTTCATCCATGGGGTTTGTTAGCAACCGGCGGGGGAAAGCCGTTCTGGATGTCTTTTTCCAGAATCTGGGGTATGACAGTGTCCGGCATCCGATCGGGCACTTGATCCAGGTGCAGGACCTGACCGATCTTCGCGAGACCGAATCCGCCTTGCAGCTCCGCGAGGCACAGCTTCGCCAATCGCACAAGATGCAAGCCATCGGTACCATGACCGGGGGCATCGCCCACGATTTCAACAATATCCTCACGCCGATCCTAGGCTATGCGGAAATCGGGTTGGAAGTTTGTGACAAGAACGACCGCATGTATGATTTCATCAAGGAAATCCGCAGTGCCTCGTTGCGGGCCAAGGAACTCGTGCATCAGATCCTGATTTTCAGCCGTCAGTCGGATAACTCCACCAGCCCGATACATCTGGGGCCTATCGTGAAGGAAGTTGCCAAGCAGCAGGCAACCGCCTGCCCGGCAAATATCACCGTACGCTATGCGATTCGTACCGATCGCGATCTGGCACAGGCCAACCCAACCCAGATCCACCAGATCCTGACCAATCTTGTGACCAATGCCATTTATGCCATGGCAGAGAAGGAAGGTGCCGTCGACATCCAGTTGACCTGTTTCTCGATGGGATGGCGTCATCGCCAGGAGTTTCCACAGTTGAAGAAGGGCACCTATCTGCGGCTCACGGTCAGCGATACCGGCTGCGGTATTCCCGAGGATCTGCGCCAACAGATCTTTTCGCCTTTCTTTTCGACAAAACCCAGCGGGGAAGGCACCGGCATGGGACTGGCGGTCACTGGGAATATCGTCGACAGCCTGGGCGGGGCGATTGCGCTGGAATCTAAGGTGGGCGAGGGCAGCACATTCCATGTGGCTTTGCCGCTAATTGATGCGGAACCCGACGACACGCCTGAGGAGTGGCATCCGCCGTTGGCCAAGGGGCAGCGAGTCCTGTTCGTGGACGATGATGTCAGTATTGCCAAAATGGCGGAACCGATGTTGGCATCCCTGGGGTACACCCCGGTGGTATGCACGTCAGGATCGATTGCCATTGATCGTTTCAAAGGCGATCCTGCATCCTTTGCGCTGCTGATTACTGATCTGGTCATGCCGGGCATGACAGGGGCTGACCTGGCGAGCGCCATCCGTGAGATACGCCCGGAACTCCCCGTGATCCTTTGTTCGGGGTTTTCCGAGCAACTGTCCGAAGAGGCTACACGGCAAGTTGGCTTCAGTGCCTTTCTACAGAAGCCGGTAACCCGGCACCACCTTAGTGAAACGATTGCAGGGGTACTCGGAACATGAAGCATTCATTACGTATTGCCAAGCCGCGTGACCTTGTGGTCGACTCGCGTCATCCTTCTGCCGTCCGCTTGCTCGGTTCAGGTCATTGGTTCGTGGATTTCGGGACGGCGGCCTTTGGCACCCTGCTTCTGACGCTCGACGCGCCGCGGGGGGGGCAGGCGACGATCCATCTCGGCGAACGTCTTGCCGCCGATGGGCGGATCGATCGGCAGCCTCATGGCTGTGTGCGCTACCGTGCCGTAGCGGTGCCATTACCGGTGGGACGGTCAACGCAGCAGGTTGTGATTCCTCCCGATGCCCGCAACACCGGTCCAGCCGCGATTCTGATGCCCGCCCCTCTGTTCGAGGTCTTGCCGTTCCGCTATGCGGAGATTGTTGTGGGCGAGGGGATGCCCGCTGTGCTGGGCGATGTCCGGCGGTTGGCGGTATTCTACCCCTTCGATGAGAGCGCTGCCGCCTTTGTCTCCAGCGATGACCGGCTGAACAAGGTCTGGGACCTTTGCAAGTACAGCATAAAGGCCACCAGTTTCTGCGGGGTGTATGTCGATGGCGACCGCGAACGGATCCCTTACGAAGGCGATGCCTATATCAACCAGCTCTGTCACTACGGCGTGGATGCCGAGTATGAAATGGCCCGGCAGACGCTTGAACATCTGTTGTTTCATCCCACCTGGCCAACCGAATGGATCCTGCATTGCCTGCCGATGGCTTGGGCGGATTATTGCTACACGGGGCGGACCGACCTGCTGGCGGCTTACTACGACATCCTGCAGCGCAAGGCCCTGTTGGAGCTGGCGCGCGAGGATGGCCTGATCAGCACGGCGGATGGACGGGTAACGCCGGACATCCATGCGGGGGTGTTTCTGGATAAGCCGATGCGCGATCTGGTGGACTGGCCTCCGGGATCGTTCACGCAAGGCGGTACAGGGGAACGCGACAACTACGAGATGGTGCCTATCAATACCGTAGTCAATGCGTTTCACCTCTGGAACCTGAACCTGCTGGTGAAGGTCGCCGAGCGGTTAGGCAAGTCGGCAGATGCCGAACGTTTCGCGGGGCGTTATCGGCAGGGGCTGGCGAGTTTTCATCGGGTTTGTTTCCAGGGGGATCGTTTCTGTGATGGCGAGGGCTCGACGCACGCCTCGGTGCATGCATCGATGTTCCCTGCGGCGATTGGGCTGGTGCCGGCTGGGCAGGAGGCGTCGGTGATGGCCTTTATCCGCTCGCGGGGAATGGCCTGCAGCGTCTATGGAGCACAGTATCTGCTGGACGCCTGTTATCGTCTGGGGGCGGCGGATCACGCGCTGGCGTTGATGACCGCCGAACATGATCGGGGTTGGCTCAATATGATTAATGTCGGATCGACCGTGACACTGGAAGCGTGGGATCACCGCTACAAGAACAACCTAGACTGGAATCATGCCTGGGGAGCTGCACCCGCCAATATCATTCCGCGATTCTTGGTGGGGGTCCGCCCCGCCGCACCGGGGTTTGATAGCGTGCATCTAGCCCCTCAGCCCGCATCGCTGGCTGCTTTCGATGCCCAGGTTCCAACCTGCAAGGATCCCATACGGGTGACCTTTGATTCGACGACCGCCCGGCACCGCTGGCTGCGCTTCGAGGCCTCCATGCCGGTTATCCTTGATCGGGCAGGGGTGTTGCCAGGGGTGGCCGATCGCGATCGCTATCAGGAGTTCGCGGCAGGATCTCATGAGGTTCGCATCGCCACCTCGGGGCGGGCAAGCGAATTATAATCATGTTTGACCTTTCCATCGTGGGCCGGGCATGAAAATCTTGCCGTGTAGGCATGTTTTGAATATAGTGTAGGCATAATCTTGATTTCATCGGGGTTAACGCGTAGAGTCCCACCATTCAATTTTTAACAGGGCGGAATTGCATAGCGAGGGGGGCAGGCTTGAATAAACAGCAGGAGTGGAAGGCGCAGCGCGACAAAACGGCGTTCCTGGCGCTTGAGGATGGCAGTATTTTCCGTGGCTATTCGGTGGGTGCGGCTGTCGATGGGGTGGGGGAAGTGGTCTTCAATACCGGCATGAGCGGGTATGAGGAGATTATCAGCGACCCTTCCTATGCCGGCCAGTTTGTCACCATGACCTATACTGAGATCGGCAATATCGGTATGAATGCCGTCGATATGGAGTCGCGCAAGCTGTTCCTGAACGGGTTCCTGATGCAT
>DIZZ01000205.1 GCA_002428045.1 Verrucomicrobia bacterium UBA6015 | reverse complement strand
ATAGTGAAATCGTGTGGCGCAGAAGCAACTCGCACAATAAGTTGACTGACCAATATGGGCCTATCCACGATGTAATTCTTTTCTATTCGAAAACTGCAAATATTAAATTTCACCCCGGAACAACGCCATTCTCTCGGGCATACATTGATGAGAGATTTAAATACAAAGACAGCCGCGGAGTTTATCAACCAAATTACCTTACTGGGCCGGGAAAACGAAAGGGAGAGAGTGGCCTTCCGTGGCATGGCTACGATCCTACCAAAGTTGGCAGACATTGGGCCATTCCAGCAAAAATGAGAGAACTATTAACTGTGGACATTTCTGGAATGAGTACACAGCAAATCCTCGACGAATGCCTAAAAGCTAATCTTCTAGTCATTCCAAAGAAAGAGGGAGGGCAACCTATGTATCGCCAATACCTCAATGAAGGTGTTCCATTCCAAGACTTGTGGGCATATCAGCCTAACACAAGAGGAGTGCTCTATGGCTCTGATGCCT
This sequence comes from Verrucomicrobia bacterium UBA6015, assembly GCA_002428045.1. Taxonomy (GTDB): domain Bacteria; phylum Verrucomicrobiota; class Kiritimatiellia; order UBA8416; family UBA8416; genus UBA8416. The sequence goes on along the minus strand of DIZZ01000205.1, from coordinate 4,549 downwards.
GTATCGATGATGATGTGAAGTGGTTGGAGCAGGAAGAAGAAAAACTCGGCTACAATACACAAAAACCAGAAGGTTTAATTGAGCGAATTCTTGTTACGTCGACCGATGAAAATGATCTAGTGGCCGACTTCTTCTGTGGGAGTGGAACGACGGGGGCGGTAGCGGAGCGGCTCGGGCGGCGTTGGATCATGTCGGATCTTGGGCGTTTCGCGGTCCACACCAGTCGCAAACGGTTGATCGAGCTGCAGCGCAAGCTGCATGCGGAGGGACAGTCGTACCGCGCGTTCGATGTGTACAATCTCGGCCGCTACGAGCGGCAATGGTGGCAGAAGGAACGGCTGGAGGGGGCGGATGAAAAGCATCGCCGCGTGGTACTGGAGTTCTTCAAGGCTGAGGTGCTTCAGAACCCGACGAATCCGCTGCTGCATGGTCGCAAGGCGGGTGCGTTCTGTCATGTGGACGGTATCGACTCGGTCTTTTCGCGGGTTGAGGTCCGCGCCGTGGTAGAAGCCGTTGTGCAGGCCGGGGGACGTGAGGTGTATTGCCTCGCCTGGGAATTCGAGATGGACCTGCGGCAGCATTGTCTGGCGCTGGAAGCGGAATTCGGCATCCGGATCAAGCTGGTTCCCATCCCGCGCGAGCTGATGGAAAAGAACCGCACCACGCCGCCGCCATTCCTGGAAATGGCGGCGTTGGATGCGGAGGCGGTTGTGCGTCATGAAAAGGCATGGACGCGGGTGGATGTGAAGTTGACGTGTTTTATCCCCTCGCTGGCCGAGGTACCCGGTAAGGAACTGGAAGCACTCAAGGAGCGAGCCACCCAGAGCGGCTTTGATTTCATTGATTTCTGGGCCGTGGATTTCGACTGGCAGCCGGGACAACCCTTCCGGCACGACTGGCAGGACTACCGCACGCGCAAGGATCGCTCGCTCAAGACGGTCAGCGACGCGGGGCATGTGTATGCCAGGCGCGGCCGCTACACGATCTGTGTGAAGGTGGTGGATGTTTTTGGCTGTGATACCAGCATGACGCTGGATGTGGAGGTGTGAGCATGGCGGAAGAAAACAAGGTTGGCGGCGCGGATGCGCTGGATGTTCGAAGCGATGCGCTGGGACCCCTTTTCACAGCCTGGGAGGAACCGCGGCTGCACCGCGCCCGTGCCGAGGGCGGCGATGGGGCCGTCGTGCGCCAGGGGCGGCGGCCGAGCGGAATCACGATTGCGCAGAACCTGCGGGCGATGGTCAAGGAGTGGCGCGATAACTTCTATTTCGGCGCCAGCGACACGAGTCGGCAGTTGCTGAACCACTGGTTCGGGCGTGCCCACGAGGTCAGCGGCTTCGAATTCCGTTATTTTTTCTGCCAGCGCGAGGCGATTGAGACGCTGATCTACCTCAAGGAGGTGCGACGGTTGGAATGCCTTTCGCAGATGATTGCCGAATTTGGCGGCACGCTGGCGGAAGCCTCGGCCCTTGGGGTGACGCCCGAGGATGATGCCTGGAGCCGTTATGCATTCAAGATGGCGACCGGTTCCGGCAAGACCAAGGTCATGAGCCTGGCCATTGTCTGGAGCTACTTCCATGCCCTGCGCGAGAGCGATTCGCCGATGGCCCGGCATTTTGTCGTGATCGCGCCCAACCTGACGGTGTTCGAGCGCCTGAAAGAGGATTTCAAACCCGAGGGCGGCGGGCCGGATATCTTCGACCGCGATCCGCTGATCCCGCCGGAATGGCGCGGTGACTGGAACCTGACCACCGTGTTGCAGGACGAGGCGGGCGGGGCCGCCACGGGCGGCGTCCTGTACCTGACCAACATCCACCGGTTGTTCGACACCACCAAGCGAAAGAAGGCAACCGAAACCTACGACTGGATGGGACCGGCGGTCAGCAAGGCCAAGGCACTCGACACGGGGGCGGAACTGCGCGAGCGGATTACCGGTCATGCCCGGGTGATGGTCATGAACGACGAGGCGCACCACGTCTGGGATCCGGATTCCGCCTGGAACGAGGCCATCGCCTACCTGAACGAAGCCATCCGCAAGCGCACGGGCGGCGGGTTGATCGCCCAGCTTGATTTCTCGGCCACCCCGAAGGATGACAAGGCCAACTACTTCAAGCATATCGTTTGCGACACCCCGCTGGGCGAGGCGGTGGATGCTGGCATCATCAAGACCCCGATCATCGGCAAGGCCGGCCAGTTGATCGAGCAGGCGACCGACAATGCCGCCTGGAAATACGAGATGCACCTGAAGCTGGGGTACGAGCGCTGGCTCAAGAGCCGGGAAGAATGGCAACAGAGCGGCAAGAAACCGCTGCTGTTCATCATGTGCGAGAATACCCAGGCCGCTGACGAGATTACCTCGCGGCTGAACAGCGACGGCGTGTTCAAGGAACTTAACGGGCGCACCATCAACCTACACACCAACCTCAAGGGGAAGATCAAGACCGTTGGCAGCGGCAAGGATGAACGCAAGGTATTCGTCGAGAGCGAGAAGGACATCAGCGACGAGGACATGAAGGCGTTGCGCAAGCTCAGCCGCGAACTGGACAGCGGATCAAGCCCGTACATGTGTATTGTCAGTGTGCTGATGCTGCGCGAGGGGTGGGACGTCCGGAATGTCACCACGATCGTGCCGCTGCGGCCGTACACCGCCCAGTCGGCCATCCTGCCGGAGCAGACCCTTGGACGCGGATTGCGGCGCATAACGCCACCGGGGCAGGCCAATGAAGTGGTGGCGGTAATCGAGCACGAAGCCTTCGCCCGGCTCTATCGTGATGAACTGGCGCAGGAAGGGTTGCCGCTGGAAATCGTGGATGCCGACAAGGTGCCTGTCACCACGGTCTCCATCTTCCCGGATGGCCGCAAGAACATTGCAGCGCTCGACATCCAGATCCCCCGCCTCAGTGCCGGGAACGTGACGCTATCCACGCTGGGACCGATCACCCCGGAAGAGGTCAAGACCGCCTTCGTGCGCTATCCGGCCTTGCCGCTGGGCAAGGTTGGCGAAGACAGGGTGCAATACGAGGGGCAGCACCTGATCACGGGCGAGATCGTTGAACGGATGAACGTGCATCTCCCCTTACTGGAATCGGGGTTCGGGGCGATTTCCTTCTTCAAGCAGGAACTGGAGCACATCTGCAAGGTCAAGGGAACGCATACTGTGCTGGCTCCCTTGCTGGAGATGTTTCTTGAGGAATTGCTCTTCGGCAAAAAGGTGTCGCTGTTCGATAGGGCGGTTGTGTCACGCCTCGGGAACAGCGATGTGCGCGAATACATCCGGAAGGTTTTTGTGCCGTTGATCCAGGCGAAAACGATCCAGCAGCAGGTTCGCTTGCGTACGCCGGAAGTGATTCCTGTTTCCGGCTGGAGAGCGTATCAGGTCACGGTCAGCGAAAGACATCCCGTGCGGCCATCGGAAAGGACAGTGTTCAATCTGGTCCCCTGTGACAGGGCTCTGGAAACGGCGTTTGTACAATTCTGCGACAAGGCGGCCGATGTTGCCGCCCTCGCCAAGAACGCGGGGCCGCAAGCCTTGAGGATTGATTATCTCTCGGCAGGTGGCAGGCTGGCGTTCTACACACCCGACTTCTTTGTCCGGCTTGCCAACGGAACAATCTGTATGGTGGAAACCAAGGGACGTGTGGATCGGGACGTGCCTCTCAAGGCCAGGGCCGCGTGCGAATGGTGCAAGGCGGCTTCAACAAAAGCGGTGAAATGGGATTATGTATTTGTGCCGGAAGCGCTTTTCCAGAACTATCAGAGCAGTACCATGGCGGAGCTGGTGCGAATGTGCGTCCCATCCTTGACGGATCTGGTCAATCAGGAAAAGTTCCAGATTGAAATGCCACTCTTCGCTAGCGTAGGCATGGACTCGCTAGATCAGACACCGGCAGTTCCGGACCTTGTTGATCCGAAGTTGCTGGAAGTGCTCCCAGATCGGCACCGCAAGGCGGCGGACGAGGCGATTGCATTGTTCCGCTTCTTCGAGAGCAAGAAATCGGCGTCCTATGCACCGGTCTTTACGGCATTGCTTGGGGCGGTTGACGATGCAGCACGGGTTATCATGGCGACGAAACTCAAGGACTTGATGCCAACGGCCATGCAGGATCAGCGGGACTGGTTCGATCCGCATTATGACCAGCGGATGGATCGGAGGAACATCCCCCATTATGATCAGACGGCCAAGAACCTGCGCCGAACCTTGGTTTACGGGAATGGCGTTTCGCCGCTCGGACTCTTGCGAAGTTGTCTCGATTACGCGCTCAACGATAACACCCGTATTGCCGGCGTGTTTGAGGCGATCAAGCAAACCATGCGGTTCACAGACGGACGCAAACTGCTTGAACGCATAGCCCAGATCAACGATTTCCGGAACACCCGCGTGGCGCATCAGGAACAGCCCTTGTCTGACAGCAAGGAAGCCAAAACCATGCTCCAGGATTGGATCGAGGGGCTGGTCATGCTGCGGCAGGTCTATGCAGGGGCACCAACCTGATCCCAGTCGCCTGCCTCCTGCTCTCGATCAAGTTCAGGAATAGGGGTCACATCTCGA
>DIZZ01000056.1:18155-23376 GCA_002428045.1 Verrucomicrobia bacterium UBA6015 | reverse complement strand
TGGGGCTGCACCGCCTACCCCGAATGCAAAGGAATTACCCCATGCTAGACACCGACACCAAACGCCGCATCGATACCGCCCGCGACATTCTCGTCGGCAAAGTGCCCGACCCGAAATCCCAGGTCGAGCAGATCACCATCGCGCTCATCTACAAGTTCATGGACGACATGGACGCCGAGAGCGAGGAGCTCGGCGGCAAGCGCAAATTCTTCACCGGCGAGTTCGCCCGCTATGGCTGGGCCAGGCTCATGGATCGCAGCCTCGGCGGCCACGAGATGCTCGGCCTCTACGGCGAGGGCATTGCCAAGATGCCCGAGAACCCCGGCATCCCGCCGCTGTTCCGCGACATCTTCAAGAACGCCTACCTCCCGTACCGCGACCCCGAGACACTCAAGAGCTTTCTCAAGATCATCGACGAGTTCAGCTACGATCACAGCGAACGCCTCGGCGACGGCTTCGAGTATCTCCTCAGCGTCCTCGGCTCGCAAGGCGATGCCGGACAGTTCCGCACCCCGCGCCACATTATCGACTTCATGGTCGAGGTGCTCGACCCGCAGAAACACGAAACCATCCTCGACCCCGCCTGCGGCACAGCCGGGTTCCTGATCTCCGCCTACAAGCACATCCAACGCAAGCACGATCGGTCAGATCAGACCGATCTGTCCGATCCGTCCGATCATGGCAAAAACCCCCTCACGCCGGATGAGCGCGGGCGGCTGGCCAAAAACATCCGCGGCTACGACATTTCCCCCGACATGGTGCGGCTCTCGCTGGTGAACCTGTATCTGCACGGCTTCAGCACCCCGCACATCTACGAATACGACACGCTCACCTCCGAGGAACGCTGGAATGAGTATGCCGATGTGATCCTGGCCAACCCGCCATTCATGTCGCCCAAAGGCGGCATCAAACCGCACAAGCGCTTCTCCATCCAGGCCAAGCGCAGCGAAGTGCTGTTCGTGGATTACATGGCCGAACACCTTACGCCCAAGGGACGCGCCGCCATTATCGTGCCGGAGGGGATCATCTTCCAGAGCCAGACCGCGTACAAGCAGTTGCGCAAGATGCTGGTGGAGCAAAGCCTTGTCGCCGTCGTGTCGCTGCCGGCCGGGTGCTTCAACCCGTACTCCGGGGTCAAGACCAGCATCCTCATTCTCGACCGCGGATTAGCCCGGACCGCCGACACCATCGCGTTCTTCAAGGTCGAAAACGACGGCTACGGGCTTGGAGCCCAACGCCGCGCCATAGACAAAAACGACCTGCCCGCCGCCGCCGCGTTCCTGAAAAAATGGATGGGTAGGGCGAACTCTCCGAGTGAGCCGCTCGGTGGATCGGGGGACGGCTCCGCCGGAGGCGTCGCCCTACCTCCCACCGCCCAGATTGTTGCAAAAGCCAAAATCGCCGCCAACGGCGACTACAACCTCAGCAGCGAGCGGTACCGTGAGGGGGTGGTTGCCGTATCGGTGTGGCCTTTCGTTACAGTGGGCGATGCCTTCCGAAAGGCTGACCAAACCGTGCTTCCCGAATCGCTCCCCGGACCGGTCACATATCTTGGCCTCGAAAACATCACGCAGAACACCGGCGAAATTGTGGGCGCTGTTGTCACGGGCAATCCCGCTGACATCAAGAGCCTGAAGAATGTCTTCAAGCCGCGCGACATTCTCTACGGAAAGCTCAGGCCCAATTTGAACAAAGTCTGGCTCGCTGACCGGACGGGCATCTGCTCGACTGACATTTTCGTCATCGAGGCAATTGAGGGGAAGACAGACCCGGCGCTTTACGCGTACATCTTCCGCAGCTCACGATTCAACGATGCCGTCATGGGCCAACTCAAGGGTGCGCAGCTACCGCGCATAGGCTGGGCATCGTTTGCCGACTTCCAAATCCCCCTCCCGCCGCTAGAGATCCAGCGGGAGATCGTGGCAGAGATCGAGGGATACCAGAAAGTCATCAACGGTGCCCGCGCCGTCCTCGATAACTACCGCCCCCACATCCCCATAGATCCAGCCTGGCCGATGGTGGCGCTGGGGGAGGTGTGCGACATTAAGACAGGGAAGCTTAACTCAAATGCCGCAGTCGAAGGCGGGGCTTATCCATTCTTCACCTGCTCAAAAGATGTGTTCAAAATCGATCAGCATGCGTTCGACGGTGAAGCAATTCTTCTTAGTGGGAATAATGCGAGCGGAGATTTTGACGTGAAGCACTATCACGGAAAGTTCAATGCCTATCAACGGACCTATATCATCACAGTTAAGAAGCAGTTCTTGGAGAGGATGACATACGGCATTTTAAAATACGTTCTGAACGCCAACCTGCTTGACTTGAAGCAGAAATCTATTGGCGGGCTTACAAGGTACCTAACGCTGCCGATGATAACGTCGATAAACCTCCCCCTGCCGCCCCTCGCCACGCAGCGCGCGATCGTGGCGGAGATCGAAGCCGAGCAAGCGTTGGTCGCCGCCAACCGCGAACTGATCACCCGTTTCGAGCAAAAGATCCAAACCACCCTCGCCCGCATCTGGGGAGAAGCAGAATAGATCCCCCCGGCCTCGCGCCGGGGTGAATAAAGGGGAGGAGAAAACCGCGCCCCCGCCATCTCGGCAAGGCTTTTGCGAACTGAGGATTGATGCTATTACCTGTTAATGAAGCGCGCTGGAAGAGATGAAAACGGCGAGCCTCGCCCTCAATGACACGTATCCAGCTAAATCAAGCAGGCATAAAAGAATTCATAGGTGGATCCGCGATGAATGCCTTCGTCCACAATGATGTTGCATAATCTTTCCTCCTCTGCAATGGCATTCTGTTCTATGTGAATATAATTGCGTTATCAAGTTTTTCGTTCTCTAACTTACATGGGACGAGCGAGACTTAAGGGCACTTGATGCTCTTGATGTCGTCAGATTGTACTCGGTATAGAAGGTTGCAACCCGTGCTGGAACATTGTGGATTTGTTTGTGCTGCCTAATATAACTAAGAATCCCCTGATGAGATTCAATCGTAGATAGGCTGACTTTAATTGTATGCGAATCTTTTGTTTTCATTATTCATCCTCCTTAAAATAGTCATTTAGTTTGCGTACTACTAATTCTTCCCTCTCGGGGCTTTTGGGGTCACGTCTCGATAATCGACAATTGAACTGTCGAGGGTGTTTGGCGTGATTGTTGTTGAGCATGGCAAGGCCTTCGAGTAGAGCATAAGTCCAGAACAGGAAAACAGGGTTCTGGCGGCGAGCGGATGGTTTGCCGGACGGGGAAACAGCCATCAACCTAGTTTTGGCCCATCTTTCGATGTTCGCGCGCAACTTCGAGTACCACTTCAATATTCCGCAAGGGAACATCGCCCTGGATCCCCTGGGCCGGGGCAAAGATATGCCCCCCCTGTAGACTTAACAAATCGCGCACCTTCCGGGCTTCCGCCCGGACTTCTTCAGGCGTCCCATAGGGGAGCGTCTGCTGGGTACTCAGTCCGCCCCAGAAGGTCAGCTTGCTACCGAAGTCCCGCTTGAGCTGGGCAATGTCCATACATTCCGGCTGGACCGGATTGAGCACATCCAATCCCATTTCCACGAGTGACGGAAGGAGCTTGGTGATGCAACCGCACGAATGAACCCAGACGTCCTTCCCGTAGGAATGAATCAGGTCGTATTCACGCTGCTCCCCCGGGCGGATCATGTCCTGCCAGATCTCCGGTGACATCAGCAGGTCGCACTGCGAACCCCAATCACTACCCAGCAGAACGCCGTCAATATCGGGATTTGACAGGATGTTCTCAAGCATCACCATGTTTTTGTCGATGATCTTGGTGCACAGGGTCTTGGCGAATCCGTAATCACGAGCGATGTCGCAGAGATAGTTCTCGATACCCCGCGAGAAATAGGCTTTCTCGAAATGGCTTCCATAGATCATGGACAAAACATATTTATCCTTGGCGCGGGCCGCTCCCACCTGTTTCTGGAAGTCCGGGTAACTGCCGGTGCCCTTCACTTTGGCGGGGCTCACGGGAGTATCAAAGTCCTGCCAGTCCGCGGCCAGGTCTTTCCAGGCCCACCAGGGCGGCCACACCTGCGCAACATCGTTGTCCAGCCACGCATCGACATCCTCCACCCCCTTGACCCTCTTGATTTCGTCATTGGTCTCCCCGCAGGTGAGAATACAATAGGGGACCCGGTCGGTTTCCTGATGGGCCAGTGCGGCTTTCACTAATTCGCGAGATGTCATGGCGGAACTCCTTTGGTGGTGCATTTCCATCTAATCTTAGAACGAAATTTCGACATTTCAACAGTTTATAGTTGTTTCTAAACACTATCAGTGGTTTATATTCACCCTAATGAAAGCGATAACCAGCCAGGCTTGGGAGGTTCCTATCCGGGAGAAACCGGTGATCAAGCAGATTGCGGTGGGAGAGCATGCCCAGGGACGGGCTACCTACACCTTGCCGACACTATGGACCCTGCACCTGTTCCAGGAGCCGGTAGAAGTCGGCATTGGGGACCACCTCTTCCGGCTGGGGTCGCAGCAGATTCTGCTCGTGCCGCCGAACCTCACCAATCACTATTATTTTCCGTTCCGGCCAAACCGGTATTACTATGCCCACTTTGCGCTCCCCGCCAGCACCCTCAACGGGGTTGACGCCGTGCCAGCGGTGAGTGATCCCGAGCATGATTATCCGCGCTGGAAGGCCGACTTCCTGGAGGCGATCCAGATCTTCCCGGAGGATAGATGGCGGGCAGAAATCCGTTTTTGGGATATGCTGCTCCGGTTACTGGATGGCGCGGCGCGTCCGGTGCCGACCCGAGATATGATTTCTCCAGCCCTCCAGAAAGCGATCCGCCTGATTGAACTACGCCTGACGGAGCCAATTGCCATCCCTGCGCTGGCAGCGGGTGTCGGCATATCGCACAACCACTTGACCCGGCTGTTCCAGAAGCGATTCCAGAAAACCGTGCAGGCCTATATCCGGAGCCGTCGTCTCCAGCAAGCGCATCACCTGCTCCGGTATACCACTCAAAGCGTCAAGGAGATCGCCGTAGAGGTTGGGATCGCCAACCTCCAACTCTTCAACAAATCCATCCGCAACGAGTTCGGGTGCGCGCCGCGCAAGATCAGATACCGGGGTGAATAAAAGTTGATGGGGAAATGGTGGACGGCCAGAGAAGACGGAAGCGCTTAAAGAAGGGATAAACAAGATGGCGTATATCATCGCGAAATACATGGTCACGGCA
>DIZZ01000056.1:15263-18129 GCA_002428045.1 Verrucomicrobia bacterium UBA6015 | reverse complement strand
ATCACCGCCTTGCCGCTGGTCACGATCATGGTGATGATCTGGCTCCATGTCGAGCATCAGGGAGGCCAGAAGATCGGCGCGCATGCCTACTACACATTCTGGTATGTGGTTCCGACACTCCCCATGTTCCTGTTGATGCCATGGTTGATGGCGCGCGCGGTCAACTTCTGGTTGGCCCTGCTCGCCTGTGCCGCCCTCACCGCAGTATGTTTCGTCATAACGGCGATTGCTGTAAAACGGTTTGGCGTGGACCTTATGCCCTAGTAGAAGGCGGCAGCAGGTAAACAGAAGCCGAGCAGGCGCTGGTTAACGCCAACCGCGAACTCATCACCCGTTTCGAAACCAAGATCCAATCCACGCTCGCCCGCATCTGGGGAGAAGCAAAGGAGATTGCATGAATGCTGAAGTGAAAAAACACCCAAAGGCTGGAATGCCGTAAAAAGTCACATCAACGGCTGGGATACCGCACAGTTCACAGCGCTGCTCAAAGACCTGTATCCCAAGTTCGGCGAGCGGTTGGCAAAAGTAGAGCACCTCCAAGTTTCAAGAAACCCGTTTCAACGTATTTTGGAGGGTCGGGCTCTGTCCCGACCGAATGGGTGGGGATATTTTGCAAGAGGCTCGTAAGGTAAATGATTACAGTATGGAAAGGGGAATGATCATGAGAAGCACGATGACAATCAGTGTTCCTGAGCAGATGCGCATGGAGCTTGACGAAATATCGCAATCGGAGGGCGTCTCGCGTAGCGATCTCGTACGGGAATCGCTGCGCGATTATCTGTTTATCAGGCGTTTCCGCAGTTTGCGCAAGGTGATGGTTTCAAAGGCGGCGAAACGTGGGATTCATACCGATCAGGATGTGTTCGATAAGGTATCATGAAACTGGTCCTTGATACGAACGTCCTTATCGCCGCCTTCATCTCGCATGGAAAATGCGATGAGCTTTTCGAGCATTGCGGCATCCATCATGAGATCATCCTTTCTGCATTCATCCTCGATGAACTCGCGGCAACACTGACAGGGGATTGTACACCGTCGGTGCATCCTGGTGGAACTTATAGCCATTATACCGGGTGCGCAGCGCCTCGAGCGTTTGGTCACCGCTCATCTTCTTGTGTTGAGAAAGCCGCTGGATGTATCTAGAGTGTAGGCCTGACACTCTTTTTTTTGTTGCTGAAACTCATGCAGGAACTTAGCCCAGCTTGAACTGCGCGACCAATTGCTGGAGTTCAGCCCCTTCACCGGATAGCGTCTCTGCGGCGGTAGCCGTATCCTCAGAGGTGGCAGTACTCTGTTGCACAACCTGATCGATCTGCCCCAGTCCAAGACTGATTTCGGCAATCCCCCTTGCCTGCTCGTTCGATGCCGCCGCCATATCGCTGACCAAAGCCCCCACCTTCATCACATTATTTACAATCTCGCCCAATGCCTTTGCCGTCCCTGCTGCAACATGGTTCCCTTCATCTACACGACGCTTGGCGTCTTCGATAAGCACCGCCGTCTCGCGTGCAGCCCTGGCACTGCGTGCTGCCAAACTGCGCACCTCCTCGGCAACCACGGCAAATCCCTTGCCATGACGTCCCGCTCGCGCTGCCTCAACGGCGGCATTAAGGGCCAAAATATTCGTCTGGAAGGCGATATTGTCAATCGTCTGGATGATGTTGCCGATCTGTTCGCTCGATTCGGTGATTCCCGCTATCGAAACGCTCAGATTTTGCATGCTTGCCGTTCCATGTTCGGCCGCCGTTTGCGCAACCATCGCAAGCGCATTCGCCTGCGATGCCGTTTCAGCATTGCCCTTCGCCTGCGCACCAATCTGACCTGCCGATGCCGTAATTTCTTCAAGACTGGCAGCTGACTCCGTCGCGCCCTGACTGAGGCTTTGCGCGGATGCAGATATTTTCAGCATATCGTGACACACCGTCTCGGCGGATAGGCGAACCCTGCCGATCAGCATACGGAGTTGCTGGTACATGGAATGCATGGCCGATTCCAATTGGTGGGTATCCTCCAGGGAAATGTCACCGGACAAATCGCCATCCGCAATCGTGAGCATCGACTGTGCAAGACGACCGAGGTTCTGGTTCAATTCAACGATAGCATTCTCGAGTTCGGACAATTCGTCACGGTGTGTGGTGCCCCCGCTGTCGGTATAGTCACCTCGGCATATATTGTGAATCCGTGTTGACATCCAGCCGATGCGCCTCGTCATTTGAAGCGATGATGGAATGCCATACGCAAGCGCCAGAATGAACAGCAACAAGACCGCCAGGGAATAGGTGATTTGCCTCGCCTTGAACGCCTTGAACACGGCATTGATGGCCGCTCCCGTATGCTCTGCCAAGGCAATAAAAGCGTCGGAAATGGCCGCTCTTGAAAGGTCTCCGATTTGCGCGCTGGCAGCGGCCGCATCCGCTTCCATCCGCTTCACCAATCCTGCAACCAGATCGTCAACAGCCTCCATCACAGGCCCATCCTTCCCCGTCATGCGTTCATTGGCTCCTTTTGCTCCAATCGCAGGGTCGTCGGCTAAATCAATCATCATTGTGCTTTCATCATACTCCTGCGCCAGCACCTCGATACGTTTTTGTATCGTCAATGACGATTCCGACAGTATATCCGACCCGAGTTTGATACTCAACTGCCCCGCAGCCGCTTTCAACTTATCTAGGGAAGCCTTCAAGGCTTTTCCGTACCGCTCGCGTGCATCGGTATTCCGCGCATATACAATCAGGTTCTTCCACTGGATCAAGGTGTCGTAGAATGCCAATTGAACTGCCCGGGCTGCCTCCATATTCATAGCCGAGGTGATAAAGCGTTCCTGACTTTTTGAAATACGCCCCCGCAAATCGTCGGAAAGGGTTTC
>DIZZ01000056.1:14505-15235 GCA_002428045.1 Verrucomicrobia bacterium UBA6015 | reverse complement strand
CATGATTCGTGGAAATCTGCAGGACGAACTGAAGGACAATACTGATCAAACCGACAAGTGCAGCCAGGGAAACCGGCAGCAACAACCGAACACGCATTGAATAGATCATAGAACCAATAACTCCCAGCTCCAATAAGTGACAATAATTTCACAACCTGGAAACCCTAGACCTCACGCCGTTAGCGTTTCATTAAGACTTGATTGATTTTTAGCTAGCAGACGCATTGAGACGGGTAGATCGAATGGCTGAATAGGCAACTGGCATTTTACCAGGAATCCACGCACGCTAACTAGCATGCTACTGTCGGCATCAATTCAATACCCTCGATCACCTTATTGAAATTCACGGGCTTTAGCATGAATTTGCGGATGCCGACCTTTTTTGCCTCTTCCGGCGAAACCGCATGAGTATACCCAGTACACATCACGATTGGAGCATTGGGGTAAACTTTCAGAGCGCGCCGCGCCAGCTCAATGCCCGTCAAGTTCGGCATCATCTGGTCCACAATCAGCACATCATATTCGAGATGGTCATTCTCGATGGCATGTATCGCCTCCAAACTATCCGTGAACGGAACAACGTCGTAGCCGCGCCGGGACAAAATCGCTGTTGCCAGCCGGGTAATCGACGGTTCATCGTCCACCACGACAGCTCGCAGGGCACGAACGGCACTTGTGGCGGCCTCTGCATCCGGCACGATGTTTGGCTCTGCGGGTGCGGAAACCTTTC
>DIZZ01000056.1:13837-14409 GCA_002428045.1 Verrucomicrobia bacterium UBA6015 | reverse complement strand
CCCTGCTTCTTGGTCGTGAAGAATGGCATGAACACCTGAGGCAGAATCTCCCTGGGAATCCCGCACCCGCTATCCGTCACGGATAGGCATACATAATTACCCTCAAGCTTCTCCTTGCAAAGATGCCACCCCGGCAAATGTCCCGTGTATCGCGATAGCCGCACGATAATATCACCGCACTTGCCCTTCATGGCATGTGCCGCATTGGTGCATAAATTCATCACCACTTGCAGGATTTCTCCTGCATTCCCAACAATGGAATCCTCCGACGTGCCTCGCAATACCTTAATTGAAAGTGTCTTGGGAATTGATGACTGCAGGAGGCGCAAGGCCTCCTCGATCACCGTGAACAAATGTACAACCGTTTGTTCCGTGGTCTGATGGCGACTGAAAGACTGCACCCGTTTGACAGTCTCGGATGCTCGCATTGCGCAACTGTGGATATCCTTCAAGATTCCAGTGTCCGGTGTTTCTCCGTCTTCCACCATTTCTAGAGCCATTTCTGCAAAGCCCACAATCGGTGTCAGCAAATTGTTCAAGTCATGTGCAAGCCCTCCAGCCAGAGCCCCGAT
>DIZZ01000056.1:0-13803 GCA_002428045.1 Verrucomicrobia bacterium UBA6015 | reverse complement strand
TGCAATAGCTGCCGTCCGAAAAGCACTGCTTTGTAGGTGCCGTTTTCCGTAAGCATAATGCCATCGGGATCCTCCTTGCTTGCAGCAAGATGCAGCAAGTCTTCAATACTGACGTTTGCCGGAAGTACCGGACAGGTGTACAAGAAATCCTGCAACCGCTTTCGAGTCAGTAATTCGCGACCAAAAAAAGAATAAATGTAGGATTTCAGTTCCTGCTCGCGGACGATACCGAGTGGCTCATTGGCAGCATTCACAATCGGGAGAAACGGCGGCCCTCCGGCATCGGCAAAGCGATCCAGGATCTCTGCTGCCGGGGTACTGATATGCACAGCAGGCAATGTCGACCAGATGTCCTCGATATTCATAGTTCCTCTACCCTTCCTGAATCCATGCCACGCATGTATATCGAACCCCAATAAACAGCTCAACCATAGCTCGTGCTCATCAGCATATGATGAGAATTGAATTAAAAGTACAGCACTGATATGACGACAGAATTCTCATGTGTGACTAATCGTAAACTTACTGTTATGGCGGCATGATGTCGCCTATGCAAACTATTGTTCTGCTGGGTTGTCTGGGGGTTACTTTATGCCGGAAATAAGCCGATTTTTTGGAATCGTGATAGCCGTCTTCTATAATGAGGTGACGTTTGAGAACGGACGGCGAGGCGTCGTCGATTTCTCGGACTATCCGGCACGCAGCGGTGTTTTCGCGCGTTTTGCGGATATGGATATTTTCCGCCGGTTCGAGGTGAATCGCGAGCTTGGTGTGCTTACCTGGGGTGACGAGGTGGATATTGCTCCCGAAACACTTTATGCGAAAGCCACAGGCGAGCCGCTGCCAGCATGGATGCACGCTGATCATGCGGAGGAGGAACGCCGTGTTGCGGAAGCCTTTGAGCAGTACGGCTATCGCAGGGTCAGAGTACCAGGAAAAATGATCTAGACACATGATCCCGATAGTGCATACTATGTCTGCATGGTCACAGGTAAATGTATGCATGGAAAAACCTATGAGAACAACACTTGATCTTCCCGCTCCTCTAATTGCTGAAGCGATGAAGGCCACGCATCAGCGTACGAAGACGGCAGTCATCGTGACGGCACTTGAAGAGCTCGTGCGCAGAAGCCGTATCCGTGGCCTCACCATGTTCAAAGGGAAAATTGATCTGGACATAGACCTGAATACGCTTCGGAAGCGATCATGAGCGTTTTGGTCGATAGTTCCATATGGGTTGAGTACTTTCGTGGTTCAGCAGGCGACGGAAGACTCGACTTCCTGATTGAAGAGAACCTTGTTGTCGTGAACGACCTGATTCTTGCCGAACTGGTTCCTGCACTGCACCTGAGGCGGCAACTCAAATTGATCAGCCTTATGCGGGAAATCATCTGTCCACCTTTAGCGGTGGACTGGGATAATCTCATCCAAATGCAGATTGCTTGCCTTAAGCATGGGATCAACAAAGTTGGCATACCAAATCTGATGATCGCACAACATGCGATTCAGAATCGCCTCGAACTGTACACACGGGACAAGCACTTCACACTCATTGCACAACACGTTCCGTTAACCCTGCATTGAGGTCACGGTGACAGTTTAGCGGATTCCGGTTAGCTCTCGCAGGGTCAGGTTCGTTTATGTCACTACCCCGGCATTTGCCGCCCGGTGAACCCGACGCGGACCTGTTGGCGCGGTTCACCCAGCGCGATGGTATTCCGCAAGCTGTGCGCCGCCAGTCAGCGTTTTTCGTTTTTTTCGCCCAGACGATATTCCCCCTGCTTGAGTCTTACCGCGGGCGATTCGAGACGGTTTACACCGTGGATAACGGGAGGCCGGCGTGGGATCCGGTGAGGTTGCTCGGGATGCTGGTCTTGCAGTTCGTCCTTCGCGTGGCTGATCGACAAGCAGCAGAGTTGGATTCCGAAACGCTCGCGCCAACGCTTTGACTCCACGCATGTGCGTGGGCTGCTCAGCGCCATGAGCAGACTCGACTGTGCCCGCGAGACGATCCGCCTGCTGCTCGATGGAATTGAAGCCGACGGGCTATTCCCCGAGTCCTGGTCCTCGTACTGGGAACGGTATGTCGAAAGCAACCTCGCTCAAAGGGCGAGCCGACGGCCAGTTTCCTTACTGCGGTCGTCACCCAGGATGCCACTGACAGCGACAAGGCCGGTTTGGTTGAAGTCTCCGGTCAGCAGCGCGAAAACGGATTGGATGCGCCTTCAGCCCTCGATGTGGACGGGTCCTATGTCAGCAGCGAAGCACTCAAGAACGCCCTCAACGAGGGGCGCGAGTTACGCGGGCCCGCCCCGGCCTCGCCGGATCGAGGCAAGGTCTTCACGTCCGAGGTCTTCGATGTGCATGTCGAGGAACGCTACGCCACGTGTCCGGGCGGCCAACGCAGCAGCAACTGCAGTCGCCTTGAGGACTTGAGGAGCAGGCCACGGGCAAGGTGTCCTATCGTGGTCCGGGGCTATGGCCTGCGCCAGGCCCGCTATCGCGGAAAGGACAAGGTCAGGCTCTAGAACTTCCTGATCGGGGCTGCCTGCAACATCCGACGACTCTTTCGTCGGGTGGCGTGGGAGGCGGACCAGGCTCTCCGGGCGGACGGCATGGCGATGGCACCGATCACAGGCCGAAATAATAAAAAAAGAGGTGCCGATGCTAATGAAAACCGCTTCAGCCTGAAGTAGCCCGCAGGGATCGCTCCCGCGCTCTACGGGGCCGTCTGGCTGGTCGACATCGCACGGCGGATCGCGACCGGAAAATGTTGTCGGCAAGCCCTGGGGGCATTGTCGGCAGGTGGTTTTTCAGCGGAATCTACAATCGACATTTGGTTTTTGGGGGCCATTTTGAGGCGGAGGTCGCACCTTCGCATGAAGCTACGGCGGACACCGCCAGAGACAAAACTTCCTCCGTACCCCAGTCTGCAGCAAAGGATTCGACATCTAATGGCTTATTTGTTAGGATATGCATCATGGACAAGGACAGATTACATGAAGACGGATATCATCTGGATTCGTGGCCCCCGGAAAGGACGGCTCGCAATTGCCGCCCGGCCGCGAGGTGGCGACTGGCTGGACGATGAAGTCGAGGCGTGGCGCTCAGCCGGTGTAGACTGCGTCGTCTCGGCGCTGACTCCCGCAGAGGAAGCCGAGCTTGATCTCGCGGAGGAGCCTGTAATCTGTCAGAGGCACGGTTTGCGATATATATCGCTACCCATTCCCGACAGCGGCGTTCCTTCGTCGCGGCCCACCTTCATTGAGACTTTGGACTGCATCAGGGCTGATCTTGACGAGGAGAATATCCTTGCTGCCACCGAGGCAACTGCCGTGAAGCGCATCCTTGCCTATCAGATCAAGAAGGAAATACAAGAATGCCAACTAACGAAATGAAAGCAGAATACGACCTATCAAATCTGAAAAAGCGGCGGAATCCCTACGCATCCCGCCTCAAGAAGCAAGTAACGATCCGAATGGGAACCGACATCATTTCCTACTTTAAGACGTTAGCGGAGGAGTCCGGCATACCCTACCAGAACCTTGTCAACCTATACTTGCGGGACTGCGTTGAGCTTTACCGCAAGCTGGACCTGAAATGGGCATCTTCCTGCTGGATACCGGCAGACGGTCACCGCTATAAGCTTTATGGCAAATCGAGCCTGACCGAGGGATGGCCGATGCTGCCGATTCATGAAGTGCTCGGCGACGGTCAACCGAAAAGCTTCACCGTCCAGCAGGGGGAAGGTGCACCGCATTCAGGATCAGGTCGTGGCGGCCGATGAGGTCGGTGGCGCGGGGGATGCCGAGCAGGAACAGGGCGGTCTGGAATTCGCGCTGGAGTCGGCTGATGTGGGCGATCACGGCCTCGGTGGAGTCGGAGGCGGGGTCGAGGAACGGGCGGGCGATGCCGCAGAGCGTGGCCCCGAGGATCATGGCCTTGGCCATGTCCAGCCCCGTGCGGATGCCGCCGGAAGCGATCAGCGTCAGGCGGTCGCGCAGGGGGGCGAGCCGATAGATGGCGTCCGGGGTCGGGATCCCCCAGTCCTGGAAACACAGGCCCGGACTTTCGCCGCCCGGATCGCGCCCATGCTCGATGCGGCTCCAGGAGGTGCCGCCCGCCCCGGCGATGTCGAGGTAGCGGACGCCGTTATCCAGCAGGGTCAGGGCGTCCTCAAGCCCGATCCCGCAGCCGACCTCCTTGACGATGACCGGTACCTCCAGGCAGGCGACCAGGTCGCGGATGCGGGCGGTGAGCCCCCGGAAACGGGTATCGCCTTCCGGCTGCACGGCCTCCTGGAGCGGGTTGAGATGCAGGCAGATGGCATCGACGCCAGTGTCGCGCACCAGTTGGTTGCATTGCGCGGGGGTGATGCCGTAATTGAGTTGCACGGCCCCGAGATTGCCCAGCAGCAGGGTGGTGGGGGCCTGCTTGCGGAGCATGAAGCTGTCGCGCGCGGTGGCATCCTCGAGCATGACGCGCTGCGAGCCGGTGCCCATCGCCACCCCGGTGGCTTCTGCTGCTTCCGCCAGGTGGCGGTTGATCCTGAGCAGCTCCTCGCCACGCCCGCCAGTCATGCAGGAGATCAGCAGCGGGAAGGAAAGCGTCTTGCCCATGAAGGGGATGCGCGTATCGACGTCGGCCAGGTCGATGTCCGGTAAGGCGCGATGGGTCAGGCGGATATCGTCGAAATAGTATTTGCGCCGATCCGTATCCTTGTCGTGGCGCAGGATGCGGAGGTGGTCGTGCTTGCGTTCGTTGATGACGTTACTCACGGGAGGCACGCTCCAGTTTGCGGTGGGCTTTCATTAGCTCGCCGGGGTTGGTCAGGGCGGCCATCAGCGAGAGTTCGCCGCACAGTACGGTGGCGGCGATGATCGCCGCCAGGCGTCGTCCGTTCGCCCCGGTGGCGCGCGCTTCGCGGCAGCCCAGGCGGTTTAGGTTCTCCTCGACAAACGGAAGGGATTTGCCGTTGCCCACGGTGCCGACAATCAGATTGGGCAGGGTGACAGAAAAACGCAGGTCGCCGGACTCCGGGTCGGTCTCGGCCAGAGTGAAGGCCTGCGAGCCCTCGATGATATTGGCGGCATCCTGACCAGTGGCCAGGTAGACCGCCAGCAGCATGTTGGCGGCGTGGGCATTGGCGGAGCGGATGCCGCCAGCCAGGGCGGTGCCCAGCAGGTTCTTGCGGGTGTTGAGCAAGGCCAGTGCATTCGGCGTGGTACGCAGCAGCTTGCGGCAGAGGGATTCCGGAATGCACATCTCGGCCACGGCGTATTTGCCACGCCCGAGGATGCCATTGACCGCCGAGGCTTTCTTGTCGGTGCAATAGTTGGCCGAGAGTGAGCTGTAGCGCAGGTCGGGAAAGGCGGCGAGGATCTCGTTGAGCGCGGCCTCGGCGGCGGCCGTCACCATGTTCTGGCCGGAGGCATCGCCGGTCTGCATCTCGATGCGCAGATAGATCAGGTTGCCGACCACCTGCCAGTGCAGATCGCTGAAGACACCATAGCGGGTGGTTGCATTCACGGCGGCGGCAATCTGCGGTTTGCGGGCGGCGAGGGCCTGGACGGTGGCGACGGCACGGGTCGCACTCGGGGCTTCCAGCAGGATGGAACGGGCCATCACATCGGCGGCGATGGAGACGTCAATTCCGCCGGTTTGCATCGAAACCCGGGCCCCGCGGGCGGTCGAGGGCCAAAGCGGCGACTCGAAGGTTGCCATCGGAACCTCAAGGGTTTCCTGCTGACCCTCGATATTCAGCCGAAGCGGGCCTACCCACTGCATCGGAATCGGCGCGGTTAAAACATCATTGCATTTCATACCGGCAACATACGCCAGTCCTTCCCGAAAATCAATCCTACGTCAGGGTGTATCCAGCTTTTTCAAGAAAGTTGTTTGATGCTTGGATTTCGGGCGCGGGTCTGGCACACTGCCTGCCGTTGATCATGGCGGGCTTCCGCTGAGGCTTTCTTGAGGCAGGAGGAGTTTAGATGGTTATCATTCCGGCGATTGATTTACAGGGGGGGCAGTGCGTACGGCTCCGGCAGGGGCGGGCGGACGAATCCACGGTCTATTCTGCAGATCCGGTGGCGATGGCCAGGCGGTGGCAGGATGAAGGGGCGGAGCGCCTGCATGTGGTGGATCTGGATGGCGCCTTCCAGGGGCGTCCGGCACACTTGAAGGTGATTGAACGGATCGCGGCGGCGTTGACGATTCCGGTCGAGGTCGGCGGCGGCTTGCGCACGGACGACGATGTGCACGCCATGCTGGAGACCGGGGTGGCCTGTGCGATCATCGGCACCCGCGCGTTTGCCGATCCCGAGTCCCTGGCGGGTAGCGTGGCCCGGTTTGGGAAAAAGCTGGCGGTTGGCATCGATGCCCGCGACGGCTTTGTACAGGTCAAGGGCTGGGTCGAGACGACGTCCATGCGGGCGGTTGACCTGGCGCGTAAAGCCGATGCGTTGGGCGTCTCGCTCCTGATCGTGACGGATACCGCGACCGACGGGATGATGCAAGGCACCAACGTGGCGGCCGTGGCGGAGATCTGCCGGGCGGTGCGCTGCCGGGTGATTGCCTCTGGCGGGGTGACCTCGCCAGAGGATGTCCGGCGGCTGAATGCCCTGCAGTGCGACAACCTGTACGGGGCGATTGTCGGTAAGGCCCTGTATGAGGGAACCACGACGCTGGCGGCAATGCAGGAAAAATAAAGGGGGTTGCTTATGTTCACAAAGGTTCAGATGACCCAGTTGCCGAACGGGCTGCGTGTGATCAGCTCGTCGATTGATCATTTTCAAAGTGTGTCCATGGGCATCTGGCTGAACGTCGGCTCGCGCTACGAGACCGTCGCCCAAGGTGGTGCCAGTCACTTTCTTGAGCATCTGCTGTTCAAGGGAACCCCCCGGCGCAGTGCGTTGCAGATCTCCCAGGATATCGAAGGGCGTGGCGGTTACCTCAATGCGTTCACCCAGGAGGAGAGTACCTGCTATTTTGCCCAGTGCGGTTTTGACCGCTTGAAACCCTCGTTTGACGTGCTGGCCGATATGGTGCTGAATGCCACCTGCTCGGCCGAGGATGTCGAGAAGGAGCGGCATGTCATCCTCGAGGAAATGCTGATGTATCGGGACCAGCCGCACCAGTATGTGATGGAACTACTGCAGGAGGCGGTGTGGCCGGGACATCCGATGGGGCGTCCGGTCATCGGCTGCGAGAAATCGGTAGGGGCCATGACCGCAGCGGATATCCAGGCGTTCAAGGCCCAGAAGTATGTGCCGGCGACGATGGTCTTGGCCTTTGCCGGGGCGATCAAGCACGAGCAGTGTGTGGCCCTGGCCGAATCCTATTTCAGCGGCATGCCCGCAGGGCGTGCTCCCAAGGCCGTGCGGTTCGAGGCGTCCCGCCGCCAGGAGCGTGTCAACGGGATAACCCGTGAGATCGAGCAGACCCACTTGGCGCTCGGTATCCGAACCTTCGGGCTGCATGATCCGCAGCGCCATGCGATCCGCGTGCTTAACACCGTGCTGGGCGAGAACATGAGTTCAAGGCTTTTCCAGGTGGTCAGGGAGCGGTATGGGCTCGCCTACTCGATCCAGTCCAGTGTCCAGTTGCATGACGACACGGGCATGTTGCAGATCTCGGCCGGACTGGATCGACAGCGCAGTACCAAGGCCTTGGATCTAATCCTCAAGGAGTTGGACCGATTCCGTTTCAAGCCCATCGGGGCGGGCGAGTTACGCCGGGCGAAGGATTATATGGTGGGTCAATTGCGGCTGGGGCTGGAGGGGTCCTCGAACCAGATGATGTGGCTTGGGAATAATGTACTTTCCTACGGCCGCTTTATCGATCCGGCCGAGGCGATGGCGGAGATCCAACGGGTCACCGCAGAGGACGTGCGTGAACTCGCGGCCTCCTGCTTTGACAAGAGCCGCATGACGATTGCCCTCGTGTCGCCACCGAACGACCGGTTGACGACGGAGCTCGCGGCCGCGTCCATCGACCAGTTCTAGCGGGTAAAGGCGGCAGGGTATGCGGCGTCCGGCAGTAGGGTTATGCCTGGTCTTTCTGGTGGGCATCGGTGCCGGGCTGAATAACCCGGCACTGTCGGGGCTGCATGGCCTCGTGTTGCTGGCGGCCTGCGGGGCATGGGCTGCCGCTGCCACCTTATTCGCCCTGCAGCGCTGGCCGTTGGCCGGAGCGCTTGGCCTATATGTTGCCACGGGCTTTGTCGGTCTGGCGCTAAGTACGCGCCCCTCCGCCACGGCGGGGCCTGGCTGGCTTGCCGAGCGGGTGGGGCCGCAGGGCGCTTGTTCGGTCGATGGCATTGTGCTGGAGGATGTCATCCCCGCTCCTGTAGACCCTGTCAGGCGTTCGCGATGTCGCGCCCTGCTGCAGGTGGATACCTTGTGGGTGGGTGACGAGGCAAACGATATCCAGGATTTTCCGCTGCAGGTGAGTCTTTCCGGGGTGCCGGAGATATTGCCTCGCTATGGCGAGCGCTGGCGCGTGACGGGGGAACTCGTGCAGGATAAGTGGTCGGACCGCTGGCGATTACAGGCGGCGCCGTATCGGATGGTTCGTACGCAGCGGGCGGGATCGACGTGGGATAACCGGATGCAACAGGTCCGGCGGCGGGCTGCCGACATCCTGGCGTACGGCGTGGAGGATCTGACCATGGAGACCGGCGTGGTGCATGCCTTTCTGCTGGGGTACCGCACCAGCCTGCCGTCATCTTCCCGTCGGACGTTTATCGCGACGGGAACGCTTCACATGTTTGCCATCAGTGGGATGCATGTGGCGATCCTAGTTTCCCTGCTTGTCGTTGTCGCCGGGATGTGCAGGATTCCCAAGACCTGCTGGTGTTTCGGGCTCGCCCCGCTGGTGATGCTGTATGCCGATGTGACCGGGGGGGCGTCCAGTGCCTTGAGGGCGGGGGTAATGGGATGCGTCTATCTCCTGGCCCCGACGCTGGGCCGCCGTTCCGATGTGATCTCTGCCCTGGCCTTGTCCGCGATCCTGATTCTTGGCTGGCAGCCTTCGCAGTGCTTCGACGTCGGATTTATCCTCTCCTTTGCGGTGGTCGCCGGGATCCTGGTGCTGGTGCCGGTACTCGATGCCCTGCTATTGCGCCATTTGCAGCCGGATCCGCTGGTCCCTCCCGAGATGGCCGGGCGCTCTGCCTGGTGGCAGGTGTTGCTGCTCTGGACGGGGCGGATGATGTCGGTCTCGGTGGCGGCCTGGTTGACCTCGGTACCCTTGTCGCGCTATTTCTTTGGTCAGTTCTCGCCGATTGCGCTCGTTGCCAACCTGCTGGTCTCGCCGCTCTCGTTCCTGATCATGGTCACGGGATGCCTGTCGGTGCTGGTCGGATCCCTCGGTGCGCTCTGGCTGGCTGGCGTGTTCAACGCGGCCAATATCGTCTTTGTACGGATCCTGGTTGTTGGGATGGAGTGGCTGGAGAAGGTGCCGTACGGCTACATCGACAACGCCCCGATCACGATGGGCGGACTGGTGATATGGTATGCGGTGCTCGTGCTGGTGGCCGTTTATCTACGTAGACGGAGTCTTCTCGCCCTACCGCTTTAATAGTGGGTCGATGCCTTTGTCGACGACCGCCTTGCGCGGCTTGGTGAAGATAAAGCGGCGGTAGCCGTTGCTGGCCAACTCCTTGCCGATCGCCGACAGCGCATTGGCGGGCGTGTTGTGCGGGATCTCGACCGTGACCTGGGTCTCTGGCTTGATCTTGTCCTTTTTCAGTTCCGCCGCCAAAGCCGACAGTTTGACCTCATTTTCCCCCATATAAAGTTTGCCTTTTTCCGTAAGCCTGACATGCGACTCGCCGCCCGACAGCATCTGGGCGGTTGCGCCGCCACAGCACAGAGCCAACGATAAGAACACGAGAGTAAACACGCTACCCCCCATGGAGGTGCCTCGCCGTTTGATATTGCTTTTCATTTTCATCGTCCCTTCCTCGATACAGGTTATGATGACACAGATAGCACGTTTATTCGCTTAACTCGATATTTTTTTAGCTGGGTTACGGTGCTGGCTTGACGTTGGTCCTGTGGGTCGCTATGGTTGCCAGCCAATGAATCTTCACGACGAGTCAAACCGAATGTTATAACGCGTAGGGGGCAAGCATGAAGGAAGTTGGAATGTTGAACGGGGCGATTGATTCCGCGCTGAACCGCCAGGGTCACATGGATCTGATGATGGTTGTCGATGCCGGTTTTCCTTGTCCTGATGAGGTCGAACTGATTGATATCGCCCTGACCGAAGGGGTTCCCTCCGTCATGGACGTGCTGACTGAGCTGAAGCGCTTTCATTCCGTAGAAAAGGTGGTGATGGCGGCCGATACCAAGGAACACAACCCCACGCATTTCGCCAAGGTCGCTGCGGTATTCGGCCCCAAGGTGGAGGTGGAAGTCATCAGTCATGTTGAACTCAAGCAGCGCAGTTACGACGCCAAGACGATTATCCGGACGGGAGACTTTACCGCCTGGGGCAATGTGATGCTGGTCTCGGGCGCAGGCGACCGCTGGAAACTTGAGAAGGTATAGGTAGGGCGAGCTGTCCTCAGCGAGCCGGTAGGATAGGCAAATGTCTTGAGAAAGAGTACGATTATGAATCTAGGCCATCCGTTCAAGGATCTAAGCGGCATTGATATGCTGTTCACGCGCGATTTTACTGCCGCCGAGTTGGCTGGCCGCCGCCGGGAGATTGCCGGGAAGATTGGTGAAGACGCGCATCTGCTGATTGCCAGTGCCCCCGCGATGCCGGGCGATGACCTGGTGCAAGATGCGAACTTCTACTACTTCTGCGGGCTTGAGCTCTGCCACGCCTACCTGCTGGTGAGCGGGCGGGATGGCCGCTCGACGCTGTTCCTGTCGTCACGGGAGAATATGGTCGGTGCGGCGGAGGATAAGCTGGGCTTCGAGGACGCCGACCGGGTTCGTCAGTGCCTGCAGTTCGATGAGGTCCTGCCGGTCAGCGCCTTGACCGCCGCCCTTGCCGGGGTCCGCAAGCTCTATTGGCCGCATTCGGAGATGGAGGCTGCCGGCGTTACCCGCTTTGGTGCCAACGGTGTCGCCCGGCTTTGCGAGGAGGCCGAGTGGGATCGCGCGGAACCCCGCAACAAGCGTATGCTGAGGCTACTGGCGGAACGATGTCCGCAGGTTGAGATCGCCGATGCCCTGCCGCTGATCATGGTCATGCGCACGATCAAGAGCGCGGCGGAAATCGAGGTGATGCGCCAGGCCGGTCAGCTCTCGGCCAATGTGATGATCGCGTCGATGCAGGCGACCCGTCCCGGGGTGACGGAGAACCGGCTGCAGGCGATCGCGGAGTACATCTTCAGGGACCAGGGGCACTGTGCCCCCGGGTACGGCATCATCGCCGCCAGCGGGCAGAATATCTGGAACGGTCACTATCACCGCAACAACGGGACCCTGCACGATGGCGATGTGGTGCTGATGGACTGCGGTCCCGATCTGCGCCACTACAGCAGTGATATTGCCCGGATATGGCCGGTGTCGGGGACGTTCAGTGATTGGCATCGGCGCGTCTACGGCATGATCTCGCAGTATCACAAGACACTGCTGGAACTGATCAAGCCGGGAGCCCTTGAGGCAGACATTTACGAGGAAGCGGCGCGCCGTATGCTGGCGCTTTGCAGCGCTCCAGGATCGCCTTATGCCCGGGAATTGCCCCTCGTGGAGCAGATGATCGCCAGGAAGGTCGGTTATATCAATCATGCGGTCGGTCTCAGTGTTCATGACAGTGTCGACCGGTCCTGGCGGGAGCAGCCGCTGCGTCCCGGTTTCGTGTGCGTGGTCGACCCGATGGTCTGGTGCGAGCCCGAACGTCAATACATCCGTGTCGAGGATACGATTGTTATCACGGACGACGGATGCGAGCGCCTGACCGGTGCCGCCCCCTATGACATCGCGGAGATTGAAGCCGTGATGGCGGCCTCCCGTCGGTCTTCCTCAATCCTTCCATAAGTGTGGCCCGGTAAACGCGGATCACTCAGGCGTAACTGTGCAGCAGGCTCCCCAGTTTAGGCAGCAGGTTCACGAGGAAGAATGTTGTCAGCAGCGCCAGGAATGCCAGCAGGTGTGGCAGATCCGCCCATTTATGCCATGGACTCCTGCGGGTGTGGAAGTAGATGGCGTAGAGGCTCCACGTGATCAGGGACCAGACCTCTTTCGTGTCCCAGCTCCAATACCGGCCCCAGGCNNGAGCATCCCGAAGGTCATGAAGGGAAAGGCGGTGCGCAGGATCGGGTAGATCGCACGGCGATATTCGGTTTGCCGGGTGCGCCCGATCCAGAGCCGGATCAGCATGATGAAGGCCACGCTGCACAAGGCATAGGCGATCATGTACGACAGGACGTGCGGCACGAACCATGCCGACTGCAGCGCGGGCATGCGTCGCCACGTCGCCTGCTTGTCCATGAAGAACGCCCCGATCAAGGGCAAAGCTGAGCCATAGGCGAAGTATAGCGCGGTCCATCCGAGCCGGTCGCGCCGCGTGAACATCAGGAGCAGAGGCGGAAAGCAGAGCGCCAGAACCCCCTGCACCTGGTACATATTGCCCATCGGGATATCCTGCGCGATCAGTGCGTTCACACCGAATACCGCCAAGTTTGCGGCCCAGCCTGCCCCGATGGCGATGATGGCGACCCTGATTCGCTTGAGCGCAAACAACGTTCCCGAAACGACGTATAGTAGGGAGGCCCCGATCAACAGGGGATTGACCAGTTCATCAAGTTGCATCGGTAGTCTCCTCGGTGCGCCGGAAGGAAAGGATGAAAACGCCGCCTATGATCATCCATATCCCTGCGATCACCGCCCCGCGGCCCGGATCGCGGCGGGCGGAAATGTCGATATAGGAACGGGCTTGTGCATCATAGGACATCAGATAAAAGATCCACCCGCCAACGCTTGCAGGCTGGTTCACTGCGACAGGGATTTCTGATCGCCCCTCGCCCTCGATAACCACCAGTGTGAAACCGAAAAAGCTGGGGGTCTGCTGCGAGATCGCCAGAATCGATCCATCCGGCAGGCTGTACTGCGGGACCCACTCCGAGCGAAACACATTCCACAGATTGGAAACCGCTAAGGACTGTCCGTCGCCCAGATCCCACGGGCCGGCCTTCCCTGTCTCGAACGCCTGACCCTCCCGGAAGGGCACCTCTCCTGGACCCACCTGCTCGGGCGGCAAGGGGTGCCAACGGACATAGGTGGGCGGATGGAAGGCAATCTTGAAATCGCGGGCGGCGATCTTGAATCCGAGCGGCACCTGGCGCTGGCCGTCGACCATCACCGTATCGATCGGGCGTTCGTCATGGACCGGCATCCTGACCATGGCGCGCATCCCAAAGAGGAACCCAAGCATGCCGCCAGCAAGCACGGTGACGATCCCGAGATGGGCCAGCAGGAAGCCGATCAACCGCCAGCCGCTGCGCTTCGTCCGGCAGCAGCACCACACGCACGACCCCGCCAGGAGCCCCAATAGCAGGATCATGACCGGAGAATGATACAGTGCGGCGGCGGAGCGGTCGCCAGCGATCGGCAAGACCGCCGCCAGCAGCAGCAACACGATCAATCCCATGAATACAATGCCTGTCTTCATTCCCGTTATGGTTTCACGCGGCGGCAAATCCCGCCGGGCCACCACCGGCCACAGCCACATCATCCGTGCCTGCAACGGGAAGTGTTTGGGCTGGTTCAATGATTGTTGTCATAACGGCTATCCTTGTAAAATCGTTTCATAACATACCCTGAGGCTCTTGCAAAACCCCTC
>DIZZ01000135.1 GCA_002428045.1 Verrucomicrobia bacterium UBA6015 | reverse complement strand
GCCTGCTCGGTAAAGCTGGCGTCCTGCCCGAGCGACATCTCCGCCATCAGGAAGTAGCGGAACGGGTCCACCCCGTAGCGCTCGGCCATCTCCATCGGGTTGACCACGTTGCCGGCGCTCTTGCTCATCTTGTCGCGCCCGACCAGCCACCAGCCATGCGCGAAGACCGTGCGCGGCATCTCCAGGCCCATCGCCTTGAGCATCGTCGGCCAGTAGACCGTGTGGGTCGTCAGGATGTCCTTGCCGATCAGTTGCAGCGAGGCCGGCCACCATCGTTTGAATCGTTCCTCGTCGGTGCCGTAGCCGATGGCGGAAATGTAGTTCACCAGCGCATCGAACCAGACATACGTCACGAAGTCGCGGTCGAACGGCAGCTCGATCCCCCAGGCCAGGCGGCTCTTCGGGCGTGAGATACAAAGGTCGTTGAGCGGGTTGCGCAGGAAGCCGAGGGTTTCGTTGCGCCGGAAGTCGGGCTGGATGAATTCCGGATTCGTGTTGATATGATCCACCAGCCAGTTCTGGTACTTGCTCATGCGGAAGAAATAGTTCGACTCGGTAATGCGGTCCACCGTGCGGCCGCAGCCCGGTTCCGGGCACTTGCCGTCGACCAGGTCCTTCTCCGTGAAGAACCGTTCGCAGGTCACGCAGTACCAGCCGTCGTAATCCGCGCGGTAGATCTCGTCGCGGTCATACAGGTCCTGCAGGATCCGCTGCACCGTCTCGGTGTGCCGCGGCTCGGTGGTGCGGATGAAATCGTCGTTGGTGATCTCCAGGTGCTTCCATAGCTCCTGGAAACGCACGACCGTCTCGTCCACATGCGCCTTCGGCGGCACGCCGCGCTTGTCGGCCGCCTGCTGCACCTTCTGGCCGTGCTCGTCGGTGCCGGTCAGGAAATGGACCGGAAGGCCTGCCAGCCGGTGGTAGCGGGCCAGCACGTCGGCCAGGATCGTGGTGTAGGCATGGCCGATATGCGGCTTGTCGTTCACATAGTAAATTGGCGTTTTTAAATAAAACTAGCCAGCTTCGCTGGAATCACACCCAGCCCATTAGCCTCGCATAGCATTCTTCATCGCTTCCACAAACGCATGAAGATCCTCATAGCGCTGATCCGGTTGCCTCGCCCAGCCTTTCTGCAGAACCCTCTGAACATCCAGAGGCAGCGAAGTCGCGCATTTAGGTACAAAATCATGCATATCGACACCCTCCTGATCCGCAGGGATCGGCAAACTACCAGTAAGAAGTTCATGTGTCATAATGGTGATCGAAAACAGGTCACTGCGCGCATCCAGCGGCTTCTGCTCAAGCGCCTCCGGACTGATATAATACGGTGTACCGCAAATATAGTTGCTATCGCTGGCTTTCCCGGACAGGCAGGCTAGCCCATAATCGATTATCTTCAAGACACCGTCATTGGTAATCATGATATTCGCCGGATGGATATCACGATGAGTGATGTTTTGGCGATGGGCATAACTGATCGCATCATCAAGAATATCCAGAACCTGTATGAGGGTTTCGGGCGGCAATGGTCCACCATCACGAATATAATCATGCAGCGTAATCCCATCGATATACTCCATCACCAAATAATAGGAACCATTATGTTCATCTATATTGTGAAGGCGCACGATATGTTTGTGCGACAACTGCATGGCAACACGCGCCTCGGCAAAGAGCTCGCGAATGGCTTCTGCGTCATTCGCTATATGCGCTGCCAGAAGTTTGATCGCAACAGGCATCCCTAGCAACGTATCATCAGCCCTATAAAGCTCACCACTACCGCCCTCGTTGATTTTACGAAGATTCATATAACGATCACTCGTAAACGAGCCGACGTCAGCAGGCGCGCCCTTGCCCTTGACTACAATACGTTTCTTTGGCGGTGGCGGTTTTGCGGATTTACCCTTGATAATAAAGCGTTTCTTGTTTATTTCGCTGCCAGTAAGCGGCTTGTTCTTGATCGCGCCCTTTTTGATGACCAACCGACCGCCAGCACCACCCGATGCGCCAGCAGCCTGACTCGGCGCACCATCCGTTTTATCCTTATAAAGCGCAATGCCCTCCGTTACCACCTTCACGATCTCATCGGTAGTCCAAGGCTTCTCTATGCATTTCCAGACTGTGCCCTTGTTCAACCCCTCCAAAAGGATTTCTTTAGTAATTAAGGCAGAAATAAGAACAACAACGATATCGGGGTTAATCATTACAGCCTTCTCGGCAAGCTCAAGTCCGTTCATGCCCGGCATCTGATAATCGCTGAGCAAGACACCATATTCTTCAGCTTCCAGGTTCGCAATAGCCTCAAGTGGATCATTAAAGTCCAAAACCACAGAATCCAGATTGGAAGCCAGCACCGTCCGGGTAATCCCCGCCACCGCAGGCTCATCATCAACGATCATTACCTTAAAAGATTCCTTCATTATCTCTACACCTTGTGACCCGCATTATCGCGCTTTATCCCATTAAAGGCAAGAGCCCAATGGTCCAAGAGTTCAAGTCTTTACACGATCGCTGATCACGAACAGTCTAGTTTCTGTAAAGATTCATGAAAAGTTCAACGATTAAGTTGAAATTCGACTTATCGTTTTCCTGTATCAGCCGACGCGCAGTCCGGTTCCCGCGTCGCCGTCCACCGTCACCAGCCGTAGCGTCTCGCCGTCATTGGCCGCCAGCAGCATGCCGCGCGATTCCACACCGCGAATGGTCGCCGGCTTCAGGTTCGCCACCACGACGACCAGTTTGCCGATCAGCGCCTCGGGGGCATAATATTTGGCGATACCGGCTACGATCTGGCGCTTGCCGCCCACGGTCTCGACCTGCAGACGCAGCAGCTTGTCCGCCCCCTCGACCCGTTCGGCCTCCAGCACCCTGACGGTGCGCAGATCCAGTTTCGTGAAATCATCGAACCCGATCTCGGCGACGCCCACGGTCTTCTCCGCCTTGGGCTTTTCCGCCTTTGCCGCTTTCGGTGCGGCGGCGGGTGCCGCCTCCGGCGCGGTTTCATCCTTGGGCGGCATGATCCGCGGGAACAGGCTGCACATCCCGCCGGTCGCCGCGCCGCTCTTAAGTTCGCCCCAGCGCGTCAGGTTGGCAAATGCCGGCTCGCCGGCCGCGCAACCCAGCGCCGCCCGCAGTTCCTGCATGCGACCCGGCATCGTCGGGTACAGCATCCCGCTGACGATGCGCAGCGTCTCCGCCGCGCAGTACAGCACCGTGCCCAGTTCCGCGCGCGTCTCCTCGCCCGTCTGCTTGGCCAGCGTCCAGGGCTGCCGCTTCTCGACGTAGCGGTTCGCCTCGCGGATCGCCCCCGCCAGTGCCGCCAGCCCCTGGTCCAGGCGCATCCGCTCCACCGCCGCCATCATCTCGCGGGCGGCCGCCAGCGTCACTTCCTGGAGCTGCACCTCGTCCGCCCCCAGCGCCCCGCAGGGCGGGATGC
>DIZZ01000082.1 GCA_002428045.1 Verrucomicrobia bacterium UBA6015 | reverse complement strand
CAGGTAAATGAACCGCACTTCGCCCGGAATCCCGGCTGCATAACAGCCCGGCGCCCACTCCGGATGCGGCTCGAACTTCTGCCACGGGTACTGCTCCAGCAACTGCTTGCCGATTCCAAGCTGCGTTGAGCCGGGATAGTTCATGCCCTGTTTCCAAGTTGTCCAGTCATAGGGTTGGCGCGCCCAGGCGCCCCAGTTGCCGTGATCGCCTTCCACACCGGCGTGCCAGATTCCCGCCGCGCCATAGGTGTGACCGGCGGCTCCGCTGAGAATACTCTGCCAGAAGATCCGCCGCTGGGTATCGCCAAAGCCCTGCTGCATGTGCCCCTCATAGCAGGTCTCGCCGACCAGCACGGGCATCGGCGGCTTGGTCGCATAGGCTGAGGAAACGATCGCTACGGATTGCGGCGCCACGGCAACATGCTCATCGTGGCTTCCGCCGACCATGTCGAAGTCGATTACAGGGATATCGCCCTCGGCAAGTTTTCGCCCATGCCCTGTGTGGCAGGTGAGCGGGTGATGGTAGGGATCGATACTCCGGAGATAGGTCGCCACTTCAGCCCAGGAACCATGCCCCGCCTTGGTTTCCTCCGGAATTTCTCCCGCCAGGATCCAGATCACCGGATAGGCCCCATAGCGCGCAATCAGATAGCGCCAGTGCCGCTTGATATTGGCCTCCCCGAATTTCTGCATGCTGTTGCAGTCGCCCCGCCCCCAGGCACCGACAATCGCTGGCACGATGCCGTCGTCCGCCAGATGCTTCAACCGCCGGTCCGCATAGTCAAAGTACTTCGGATTGACCACGCTCATATCCTGAGCCAGATAAGGCTGCCCGCCCTCATTCTCCAGGCTGGGCGCGAAGAAGTTTTCGTCGGGATACGGTCCGCAGACGATCTGCACCACGGAGAATCCCTTGGCCTTGCGGTCGGCGGTGAGTTCCTGAAAGCCCTCCCACGTCATGCGCTTGCAGAGGTTCTTCCACCAGGTGTCAGCCAGCCAGAAGAACGGCGTGCCGTCGGCATGCTCGAAGGTGGTCTTGCCCGGGTTCACATTCACAAACCCATGCTTCAGCAGCAGGTTGTCACCTTTGTAGGCCGTGACAGACCGCGTCTGCTCCTTCCCATTGAGGCCTGAATTCGCCTTATCGGTGCATTCGACACGGTAGGTGTACTCGCCCTGCAGCGGTGGTGCGAAGCGCACAGTCCACTTCTTCTCGCCTGCCCAGAATGCCGGAACCTTCCATTGTTTGTCGCCTTGCTGGAAGACAACATCGACCTCCACCTCCGTGAATGCGTTCGAGTACACTTTCGTGCTCTCGTAGGAGGTTTCAAAAACATTCCACTGCGAAACGTCCGCGCCCTGTACAACCCTGCTCATCAGCATTCCTCAAAGAATTATTGCTATCACGCTACTTATTCTCATTTAATCTTCATCCACTCCACGGAACGTCGCCGCCATTCATGACCACACACGGGCGGCCACGGCGGTTAGCGCCGTTGCGCCCGCCACGCATACCCCCAGGCCATTGGACAAGATCAACGGCCAGTCCCGCTTCGGCTTCAGGCAGCCATAGGCTGTCCAGCAAACGCAGTTGATCACGGTGGCGACGGGCAGAGTGATGGAGCCCGGATGTCCGGACATATTCAGCCGGATCTGATCCAGGAAAGAAAAGAACATGCCAATTCCCATGATCGATGCGAGCCATCCGATCCGGGTTACTATTTTCTGGTTCATTTTGCCTGACGCCGTTTCTTTCTCTAATGATTGAAGCTGCATTGCGGTCTGCTGGCGCAATAATTGTTATTCCCCAATGATCTTCACCAACACCCTCTTCTTGCGCTTCCCGTCAAACTCTCCGTAAAAGATCTGCTCCCATGGTCCGAAATCCAGCTTGCCGTCTGTAACAGCCACTACCACTTCCCTGCCCATAATAGTCCTCTTCAGATGAGCATCCGCATTGTCTTCAAATCCGTTGTGGGCATACTGGTCATAAGGCTTCTCGGGTGCCAACTTCTCCAGCCACTTCTCAAAGTCAGAGTGAAGGCCTGACTCATCATCGTTGATGAAGACGCTGGCGGTGATGTGCATGGCATTGACCAGGCACAGCCCCTCGCGGATCCCGCTCTCGGCCAGGCAGTCCTCCACTTCGCTGGTGATGTTAATCAACTGCCGCCTTTTCTCGATATTGAACCAGAGTTCCTTGCGGTACGATTTCATGTATCCTCCGTGATTACCTGCTGTTCAACAAATCCTACCGCATCCCCATCTGCCGCGTCAACCGGCACAAATTCAACAAATTCAAAAAACTNNCAAAACGGGGTTCGGGGTTGACGGCGGGGGGCGGTTCGTCTATAGTGCGGGCTCTTTTTTCAGGGATGTTCCACAAGACGGCATACTGAATTTCTGAAGGTAAACCTGGTAAGGCAAGGAGAAGAAGGCATGGCAATCAAGATCGGTATCAATGGTTTCGGACGTATCGGACGGCTCGTTTTCCGGGCGGCAATGGANNTCAACGACCTGTTCGACGCCCAGCAGCTCGCCTATATGCTCAAGTACGACACGATCCACGGGGCGTTCAACGGCACGGTTGAGGCGGGTGACAAAGTACTGATCGTCAACGGCAAGTCGATCCGCCTGACGGCCGAGCGCGATCCGGCCAACCTGAAGTGGAA
>DIZZ01000156.1 GCA_002428045.1 Verrucomicrobia bacterium UBA6015 | reverse complement strand
GGCAAGGCGGTGTCGCTGCGCAAGCGCGTGCAGTCCTATTTCCGCGATGCCACGCTCAAGAGCGCGTCGCCCAAGTTGCGCGGCCTGGTTCGCAGTGTGCATGATATCGACATCATCGTTGTGCATAACGAGGCCGCTGCGTTGTTGACGGAAGGCGAGCTGATCAAGACCTATCGTCCGCACTATAACGTCGCGTTCAAGGATGACAAGCAATTCCTGATGTTGCGGGCCGATGCCAACGCCCGTTTCCCGCGATTTGACCTGGTGCGCCTGCGGCGTGATGACGGATCTCTCTATTTTGGCCCCTACGCGTCGTCGCCAGCGGCCCGGGCTACCCTTGACTTTGTGGAAAAACATTTTGGCATTCGCAAGTGCAAGCCCACCGAGCCGGATGCCTTGACGTATAAGCATTGCATTAATGATATCGTTCGCTTCTGTTCCGCCCCCTGTGTTGATCGGATCACGCCGGAAGCCTATCGCCAGCGTTTTGACGAAGCCTGCGATTTCCTGCATGGCAAGCGTCCGGATCTGCTGACCTCGGTGCGGGCGCAGATGCAGGAGGCCTCGTCCTCGCTGGATTTCGAGCGGGCTGCCGCCTTGCGTGATACGTTGCAGATGCTCGATCGTGCCATCCGGCAGCATGCCCGTGTCGCCCCGACACCGCGGATGCAGAAGGACACGGCGCTGAATGGGTTGGAAACGCTGAGACAGGCGCTGAACCTGCCTGACGTGCCGCATGTGATCGAGGCGTTTGATATCTCGAATATCTCGGGGACGTTTGCCGTGGCTAGTATGGTGTGCGCTGTGGACGGTATCCCGGCACCCAATCGCTACCGGCGCTTCCGGATCAAGACCGTCACCGGCAGCAATGATCCAGCGATGATGGGGGAGGTGATCCAGCGTCGGCTACGCGGACTGCAGGAGCGCGGTGCCCCGTATCCAGATCTGATCATGGTGGACGGTGGCATCACGCAGCTTAACGCGGCACGGGCATCGCTGGGCCTCCAAGGCGCGGCAAACGTTCCGACGATCGGCTTGGCAAAACGCTACGAGGAGTTGTATGTTGGCG
The DNA here is from genome assembly GCA_002428045.1 of Verrucomicrobia bacterium UBA6015. Taxonomy (GTDB): domain Bacteria; phylum Verrucomicrobiota; class Kiritimatiellia; order UBA8416; family UBA8416; genus UBA8416. The sequence continues at coordinate 5,552 of DIZZ01000156.1, read as the reverse complement.
AAGGGCTGCCGCCGTTGCGGTTGCCATTGGATTCCCCTGCGCTGCATGTACTTCGGCGGCTGCGGGATGAGGCTCACCGGTTTGCGATTACCTATCACCGCGAGTTGCGCAACCGGCGCATCCGCGAATCGGCGCTGGATGCAATCCCGGGCATTGGAGAGAAACGCAAGGAACAGCTATTGAGCCATTTCGGATCGGTACGGCGGATGATGTCCGCCGGTCCCGATGCGCTGGCCGCCTTGCCCGGCATCGGTCCCGCGCTGGCCGCCACGATTCACCGGGTGCTCAGCGGGGACCGTCAGGTCTGACGTGGATTTACTGGTTGGCGTACTTGATGTCCGCCTTGGTGCGCAGCTCCTCGATGTAATTCTGCACGGTATTCTGCTTTTCCTGCATCGTCAGTTGCTCGCTGATTTCATCGCGCACCTGATCCAATGTCCGCTCGCCAGCCGCCTGACGTTCCGAGACAAGCACCACATGATAACCAAAGGGACTCTCGATCACAGGGCCGACGGCACCGATTTCCTGCGCGAATGCAGCTTCCTCAAATGCCGGAACCATCTGTCCGCGTCCGAACGAGCCCAGGTCGCCGCCACGCTTGCCGCTGGGGCAATCCGAATTCGCGGTGGCCGCCTCTTCAAAGGTTATCTTCTTTTCCACGATCTGCGTACGAATCCCTTCGAGCTTGGTTTTGGCGGCCGCCTTGGCTTCTGCGGTCGCGCCCTCTTCCGTCTTGATCAGGATGTGACGGGCACTGACCGATTCGGGCTGCGTGAAGGTTTCCTTGTTCGCATCGTAGTAGGCCTTGATCTGTTCTTCACTGGCTTTGGGCAGTGCGTCGGTTTTGGCCTCGAGCAATTTGCGGATCTTGATGTCGGCACCGATATCCTCACGGAGCTTGTCCAAGGTGATGCTGCGTTCTTCCATGATGCTTTCGAGCGTAACACCTTCCGGCAAGGTGCCCCGAATGCCGGTGATGAAGGTGTCTACCTCGTCGGTCGTCGCCTCGATCTTCTCGGTTTCGGCGGCGGCGGAAAGCACCTGCTGGCTCACAAACCGGTCAACAACGCGGGATTCCATCTGGGTGCGGATCTTTCCCGACTGCTCTGGCGGCATGGCTGCAAACTGTGGTGAAGCCGTGATCATATCCAGTTCCTTGTCCAGTTCACCGCGGGTCAGCGATTTGCCATTCACCGTCACCACATTGGCGGAGGGATCGGCAGCAGGGGCAGCAGGCGTGGCAGCGGGTGCTCCAGGAATCGCCACCGGTGCCGTTGCGACCGCCTCCGGTGTTGCCTCCATGCCGCCAGCCGTTGTTTCGGAATCCTTGCATCCTGCCGTCAGCCCGGCCGCAACCGCCACCACACACCATGTCGAAATCTTCATAACCTTCATTTTCTGTACCTTCCTTAAATGCACATTGATTACACTATCCCGGAAACGCCAGTGTACATTATCACCTTCGTGCGCGGTATGCAATCCGCATCTTGATGATTTTTGACGAAAGGGAGCAGCGACGAAGCGACGTCTTGCCATGCGGTTTGCGGAGCACTATAGTAACCGAAACCGAGTGGATTACGGGCATTGGAGAGTAATTTATGAACCCCTGCAGAATACCCAGAACGACAAGCACGGATAAACCGAACCTGATTTACATATTGGCCGATGATATGGGGTATGGCGATTTATCGTGCCTGAATGAAAAGGCGCAGTTCAAGACGGTTCATCTGGATCGTCTGGCCAGGGACGGCATGCGGGGGGCGGATGCCCATGCCAGTTCCTCCGTTTGTACGCCGTCCCGGTACAGTCTGCTGACCGGGCGCTATAACTGGCGTTCGGTGCTGAAATCCGGGGTGACGTATGGCTATTCGCCGCCGATTATTGAAAAAGGGCGTTTGACGGTTGCCTCCATGCTACGGGAACAGGGGTGGCGCACGGCCTGTGTTGGGAAATGGCATCTGGGGTTGGAGTGGGCACTGAAGGATGGCGGGGTTGCGTCGTCCGACCAGGATGAGGCGCAGGTTGACTTTTCCGCTCCCGTCAAGGGCGGCCCCTGTGATTTCGGGTTTGATACCTTCTTCGGGATCAGTGCGTCGCTCGATATGCCACCCTATGTTTATGTCAAGGATGACCGGGTAACGTCCGTGCCTGTCCGGCATGTGGAGCCCTGTCGCGGCATGGGCTTTTGGCGCGGGGGCTGGATCGCGGATGATTTCAAGCATGAGGAGGTACTGACCCGGCTGACGACGGAGGTGGAGTCGCTGATCGGTGAGTATGCCAAATCGGATCAGCCCTTCTTCATCTACTTCCCATTACCTGCCCCGCATACCCCGATCCTGCCGACCGAGCCATTTCGTGGAAAATCGGGAACGAATGCCTATGGCGACTTCTGCCTGCAGGTCGATGACACCGTTGGCCGTGTGATGCATGCCTTGAAGGATAACGGGCTGGAAGAGAATACGATCGTCATTTTTACGGCGGATAACGGGTGCTCTCCCATGGCCGATTTTGAGGCGCTTGCCAGGTTCGGGCATCACCCAAGCTATACCTTCCGGGGAATGAAGTCGGACATCTTCGAAGGGGGGCATCGCATCCCGTTCGTCCTGCGATGGCCGGGTGTTGTGCCGCCGGATAGTGTCTGCGCCCAGACGTTCTGCCTTTCGGACCTGGTGGCGACGATGGCTGAGATCACGGGCTTCGAGTTGCCTGCGGATGCGGCCGAGGACAGCATCAGCAACCTCTCGCTGTGGACGCAGCCTGCTGCCGCCTTGCCGGTTAGGGATGCTACCGTGCATCATTCGATCAATGGCTCGTTCTCCATACGGAAGGGCTCGTGGAAACTGGAGATGTGCCCGGGGTCGGGTGGCTGGAGTCTGCCGAGGGGCAACACGCCGGAGGAGATCGAGGGGTTGCCCGCGATCCAGCTTTATGATCTGGGCAGCGATATCGGGGAACGGCATAACCGTTGCGCGGAGCATCCGGAGATTGTTGAGGAGCTCAAGGCGTTATTGACGGCCTATGTAAATCACGGTCGCAGTACGCCCGGCAAGCCCCAGCCGAATACAGGCTGCAAGCACTGGCCGCAGTTGCACTGGCTGAGTGAGCAGGCGCTGTGAAGGGCCGGACTCCACCGGGCGTGATTACATCAGGTCAAGGGCATCGACATCAATGGCTAGGGCGGTCTTTGCTGGCAGCGGGATCTGGCGGTAGGTCGCTTTGATGGCGTCGGTGGCGAGCTTCACGGAGCGGCTGCGGAGGATGATCTGGTAGCGGTACACGTTCTTGATCTTGGCCAGCGGGGCAGGGACAGCCTCCGAGACGCGGATGCCCTGTTTACCTAGCAGGGTCTCCAGCGACCGGGCGTATAGCGTGGCTGATAGCCGGGCTTCCTCTTCATTCTTGCTGCGGAAATTGAGGCAGATCAGGTGTGCCGTGGGCGGGTAATCCAGTTCTTGGCGGAATCCTAGTTCGGCAGCGCAGAACCCCTCGAAATCAAGGCGCATGGCGGCCTGAATCGCGGGGTGGTGCGGGGTATAGGTCTGGATATAGACATCGCCCGAGACGTCGCCGCGTCCGGCACGACCAGCCACCTGGGCAATCAACTGGAAGGTTCGTTCACCAGCCCGGAAATCGGGGACGTGCAGGCTGAGATCAGCCATGACTACGCCCACCAGCGTGACGTTTGGAAAATGCAGCCCCTTGGCAATCATCTGCGTCCCCAGCAGGATATCGATTTTTCCTTCGCGAAAGGCCCCGAGAATGTCCTCATAGGCCGATTTGCGCGTGGTTGTGTCGGCATCCAGCCTCGCAATGCGGGCCTTGGGGAAGCACTTGGTCACGATGGCTTCAATCCGCTGGGTGCCGACGCCGGCATACCGAAAGGCGGGATCACTGCATTCCGGACATTGTTGCGGCACGGCCTTGGTGCATCCGCACATGTGGCAGCGCAGCGTTTCCCCGGTTTTGTGGTAGGTGTGGGAGACGCTGCACTGGTGACATTCCGAGACGTATCCGCATTTCGGGCAGACCAGGGATGACGAATAACCGCGCCGGTTCAGGAACAGCATCGTTTGCTCGCCAACGCTCAGTCGCTGATGGATGGCATTCAGCAATTCGTTCGAGAAAACGCTGGCGTGTCCGGTGCGTTCGGTTTCCACGCGCATATCCACGATCCGGATGGCTGGCATCTGGCGGTAGTCGGCACGATGCGTAAGTTTGCTGAGCGTATATTTACCGGATTGTGCGTTGGTCCATGATTCCAAAGCCGGGGTGGCGGAGCCGAGCACCACCACACATTTAAGAAGGTGTGCCCGCATGACGGCGATATCGCGGGCGTTATAGCGGGGGGCCTCCGATTGTTTGTAGCTCGGTTCGTGTTCCTCGTCCACAATGATCAAGCCAAGGTCGGTAACGGGCGCGAAAACCGCCGAACGGGCTCCGATGACCACGCGGGCTAGCCCACTGCGGATGCGGTGCCATTCGTCGTGGCGTTCCCCGTCGGACAGGTTACTGTGCAGCACGGCGATACCGTTGCCGAAGCGGGCACGGAAGCGTTCGACGGTCTGGGGCGTCAAGGCGATTTCCGGGACCAGTACGATGGCCCCCTTACCCTGGGCCAGTGCGGCGGCGATCCCCTGCAGATAGACTTCGGTCTTGCCACTGCCGGTGATTCCGTAAAGCAGGATGGGGCGGGGGGTGTCGCTGGCGAGTGCCTGGAGAAGGGTCTCGAGAGAGTCGGCCTGTTCGGGCATCAAGTCGAGCGGAAGGGTGGGGATCAGCGCCTGATGGGCAAACGGATCGCGATGCACATTGCGGGTTTCGATGGAAAGCCGCTCGCGTTTCACCAGCGTTTTTATCGGCGCTTCGGTGGTCCCGGTCTGTTCAAGCAGTCCGTCAATCGGCATCTCCCCGCCATGCGCCTCCAGCACCTCAATAATCTTCCGCTGCGCCGGTGACAGCCTGGCGGGCTCCCCCCCGCCAATCCCGGATTTGATGACGGGTTCCACCCCGTCAGCCCCTCCGGGAGGGACGGGTTCCACCCCGTCAGCGGAGCACAAGCCCCGTCCCTTCAAACAGACAAACCGCTGTTTCTTGAAATGATCGCCCTTGCGTCGTACAGCGCCCGGTAACATCGTGCGGATGCATTGTTCCAGGCGGGCGCAATAATAGCTGCTCATCCAGCGGCCCAGCTTAACGAGCGTATCGTCAAGGAACGAATGGTCGCCGATGACATGATCAATGGGCTTGAGCGTGGCGTGTTCCGACGAATCGCCCAACGCGATGACGTAGCCTTCGGTGGTCCGGTGCCCGAAGGGAACGCTGACCCGGCTGCCGATCTGCACGGCAACCCCATCGGGAATGGCGTAGTCGAATTCCTTATCCAGCGAAATATCAACAATGACTTTGGCGATCACGGGAAAATTCTAATCTGTTACCTTGTCAAAAACAACATTAATCCTCACATTGAGGCTCTTGCAAAACCCCTCGCTGTGCCCGCTTGAAGCCGGGCGCGGCGAGGGGTTTTGTAAAGTATAATGCTTCAGTTCTGAACC
>DIZZ01000113.1:9486-9716 GCA_002428045.1 Verrucomicrobia bacterium UBA6015 | reverse complement strand
GTTGCCCCACCGTTGCCCCACGGCGGGGTCGGGCATGATGCGGCCATGGCGCGCACTCCGAAGCTGGACTTGACGGGCATTGAAGACCGATGGTCGGCAGCTGACCGCAAGGGCAAGGGGCGGCGTTGGCGACTGCGGATGCGCGGGTTGCCTGGGCACGAAAAACCCGTCGTCGAACTGTTCGACGATCTCGACGCCGCCATCGTCCGCCGCGATGAGCTCGAGCGTGC
>DIZZ01000113.1:0-9473 GCA_002428045.1 Verrucomicrobia bacterium UBA6015 | reverse complement strand
TCAGCCTGGCCGAGGTGGCCACGGCCTATGTCGCCAGCCTACGTACCGATCCGAATCCGCCGACCGAGGGGTATATGCGCACGGTCGCGATGGTGCTGCAGCGTGCGGTCGATGCAGGCCTCGATGACCTGCGCATGCCAGGATGGGCGCAGGCCGCGATCTCGTGGATCGCGCAGCTGCGGGCAAAACGCCACGNNTGGCCATGGTCAGCTGACCGACGCGCCTGCCAGTCCTGCGACGCAGCGCGAGTATCGCGCGATCCTCGGCGGGGCGCTCAACTACGCCGTGCACACGATGGGCGTACTGGCGCACAATCCCCTACGCGCCATCCCCGCGCGACGGACCAAGGCTCGCCGCATGGACGTGCAGTCGCGCCTCCAGGAGCGTGACCGGAGCAAGATCATCCCGATCGAAGCCCTGCGCCGTCTCGTCGCCGACGCGGCCCGCTGGATGGACGATGTGCTGCGGGCGGCGGCCATCGCCGCCATCGAGCGCCACAAGGGCAGTCGCGAACAGGCCGCACGGTCGCTGCGCGTTCATGTCTCGACGATCCACAACCGCCTGGCCCGCGCCGAGCGACGCGAGGATCCCCGCTGGATCCTCGCCTGCCTGCTCACCTACACGGGCATGCGCATCGGTCAGGCGCTGGCCCTGCGCTGGGAAGATATCGACGATACCGCGCAGACGATCCGCCTGCGCGCGGATGTGGTCGGCAACAAGTCCGGTATCGAAGCAGCTATCGAAATTGAACCCGAACTGCGGGAGATCCTCGCGCAGCGGCCACGCGACGGCGAACTGGTCGTCCCCGATCCCGCTGAAGCCTCGGGCCGCCTGTGCAAGCGGACCTGGCTGCGCGACACCTTCGACGCATTCCTGGCCAAGCACGGGGCCAAGGATCACAGCGCGCACGATCTCCGCCACTCGTTCGTCTGCTTGCTCACCGCCATGGGCATCCCGACCGCTGACGTGCGTCGGCGCGTAAACCACGCCAACATCATGATGACGTCGCGCTATGCCGATCATCTGATCGCGGCATACCGCCCGCTTGTGGCGAACTGGAAGGGTAGTCTACGTCTGCGGAGCTGAGCCCACCGGTATTTGCGCCAGCCCGCTCGCTCAGCACCACAGGATGCGATCCAGTGCTGGGCGCCCGTTGCGGTTCATGGCGACCAGGAGCAGCATGACCCGAACATGGCGATCCCCAGGCGCTTGCCTCCCCTGCGCCACGTGTACACTCATCGTGTACCACTGGGATAGCCATGCACAGCGTCAGCATCCGCGATGCCAGGGCACACCTGGCCGACATCATCGCCCAGGTCGGCAATGGCCAGGCGGTGTCCATCACCCGCCGGGGCCGTGAGGTGGCGCGTATCGTGCCCGCCGCTCAGGCCGTCCGACCGCTGCCCAGCCGGGCGACGACCAGGGCCGCCATGGTCAAGCGTGGCGCCAAGGTGACGCGCAGCACGGTGACCGTCATCCGTTCCGAGGAGCGGTGGTGACCACGATCTACTGCGACACCAGCGTGGTCGTGGCCTACTACGTCCCCGAGGCCCACAGCGCCCAGGCCGAGCAGGTGCTCGATGGGCATCCCCAGCGCGTGATCTCCCCACTGGTGCTCACCGAAGTCAGCTCAGCCTTCCGCCGCAAGGTCCACGACAAGGCCCTGTCCCGGGCCGACGCCCAGGCCGCCTGGGAGGACTTTAAGCAGGACGTGGCCACCGGCATCTTCCGCCTGACCGAGCTGGAACGCCGGCACTACGACCATGCCGCCGCGTCCATGTGGCAAACCAAGGATCGTCTACGTACCCTGGACGCCATCCATCTGGCCGTGGCCGATTTGGACGGATTCACCATGGCAACCGCTGACGATCTCATGGCCAAGGTTGGCAAGGATCTTGGGATCAAGGTCCGCTGGGCTGGAGCCTGAAGGGATACGGTCAACGCGCCGTTACCCACTGATGTTACAACTGGTTGAGGCCTGCCGCAATGAAGGCATGGCTGCAAACCACCGCTGACTGGTGATGGAGGTCATGGAGTTGATCACGTCCTGGGTCCCGGGGTGATGCGACATGGTGCGAAAAACTTACTGTCGGGATCCCTATGGACCCGCAGGGCGGGCACAGGCCAGAATTTTCGGAATCTCGTTGTCTGAATTTCTGAACTCAGAGATAAATAGCCGAGGTCTGTCAAGAGTGATGACAGGATCTAATCAACTATATTGCTGGGATTTAAGGCTGGTTATCCTGATGCGTAGCGATCATGAAACCACAGGGGATCCAGCCATGTCCAAAAAAGCCATTTCCATCCGATCATCCGTGTCGTTGTCGACGCGGCGGCGAGTCGACATGGAGATAAATGCGGCTATCGCAGAGGCAAAACGTAATAAAAGGGCACAACCGACTCGGGTTGGCAATGAAATTTGCTGGCACCTGTTTGGTGATAATCGGCGTCCTATCCAGACAACGGTGTCAGTACCGTCATGTGAGAATATCCGAAAGGTACAATCGGCATATGTGCGAGGGCTTGCCTTCGGCATAGCGCAATACGAATTGAGCCGCGCAGGAATTTACGGAATTTTCGTCCAGCGCTATGCCGTTATGCCTTCCATTTATGACCAACTGCCCTGGGGGAGATTCCGCAAGATGATAAGGGATTCCGTCCTTAAAAAATGGGAAGTTTAGGTGGAGGCCTGCAGCGTATGGATCGTTTGCGGTATATCCCAATCGTTGCATTGTTAAAAGGCCATCGATATGAACAAATCTGTAGGTGGCACGGGAGGCGGATAGTGTCGGCGTTAGACCTTGGCGTTCATCGGCACAATGCAGAGCAGGAATAGCAGACTGTTGCTATTTGGCGTTGGTACGACTTCCTTGACTCAAAATGGAAACTATTCGGGATGATCAAGACCTCTATGTTGTGATTGAGTTTTTTATTCTGACTTGTCAGCCACGCCTGCCAAGCCTCGTGGGCTGGAGCGTGTACATGGCCTCCAATCGTCGTCGGCTTGCATCGGGCGCCCAGGCAATGACGGCGAGGTCGACGAGCGCTCGTTGCTCAGCGGCCGAGGCCCTGAGCGCCTTACCCCAGGCAGGCATGGCCGCGACCGGCGGCTTTGCCGCACCACTGAGGACGGCTGAGACAAATGGCTGGGAAACACCAAGTCTATCGGCTAAGTCAGTCTGGCGCAGGAGGCGGCGCCGCATGAGGTCTGTGACAAGCGCGGTGAAGAGCATGACGACATGATGTCGCGAACTCGACAGCTGACAAGATAATCCCACAGATTATAATGGCGGCATACACGGAGGTCCGATGTCCAATCCCCCTTATCCGCAGCGCAAGGTGTACCCAGACCCCAATTCATCCATGACGAAGGATTTCCTGACATGGCATGCAACAAAGCGGTCCGCATTGCCATCCGATAAGCCCCAAGCCGATCTCTCAGTCCAGTCCGCGGTCAAGCCGCTCGTCCTGCCGCAGACTACCCGCCCCGCACTCATCGTGAATGAACCGCCGAAGCGCTTGCCCATTCCTGCCGTCAAGGGAATCCCGGTGGTGGCGACGCCAGCGCGGATCCGTCCAGCGCCCGCTTCGCGCCGTTGGAAGGCCTATGGAATCCTGAAATTGGCATTGGAGAAGCCGCTGGAAATCGACTGCTCATCTTGCGCCGAAGCCGCGGAGTTGCGCAACGACCTGTTCGATGGCCTGGTTCTTCTGGACGCGCGTTGGGCGGTTGAGATGCCTATCTTCGACTGCACGGTATGCGTCCGAGTCGTCGATCCCGTGGCTGTCATTACCGCGATGAGTGTGTGGGCTGCCTCCGAGGAACGCATCACGGCAAGCGTCGTGACCGTGAAGAATCCGCATATGAATCGTAAGCTTCAACTGGCACGCATGATGTCGCATGCGATGGCAGCAGACCCCGGTGAAGTGCGCTGGGCTGCCAATTTCGTGGAGAACGTCCTCAAGCACACCGGAGCGAGCGGTTGGTGGCCACATCAGGGGCCGACCCAAGCGATTGCCGAGCTGAGGCGGTTCATTCCGGCGCTCACCAGGACGGGATGGTACCCGAGCATGATGAAGATCCGCCATGACAAGGATGGTTGTCGCACGTGGTTCGAGGTGACCACCTCGACTGCTGCCGAGCGCGCGCATCGTGAACGTGCCGCCGCCGATATCATCGAAGCGGCAGTGAAGAAGGGCTGATTCATGCTGGTGGTTCGTGATGGGCAAGTCGCTTTGCACAGGCAGGGAGGATCCCTGCCTTGGTTACACGCTGCGCAGAACGCAGCGGAAAACACCATGCAAAGGATCGGTCAACCATGGCCACAAACACTGAATCAACCAACGAGGAAGGTCCTGCGGATTTGGACATTGAAGATCTGTCGCAACGGATTGTCGGAGGACCTCAGGTCGAGATCGTTGCCATGGGGAACTGGGGCGAAATGCGGTTTTCTAGAACTGAGGATGCCGTGGTATGCCATATCGCGCCCACGCGGGTGATCGGTACAGCCGCGTCCATGGCCATGCTCGCTGAGCGGCTGAATGATCCCACTGCCCGGGATGCCACGGGCGTTGAAACACCGTTCACGTGGCGCGCAGACCTGCGTGGTTTCGGCGTAACAGCGTCAGCCTGCATCCACCTGGATGGTGATCGGTTCGTGTGCTGCCGTATGTTTATTCAAGCAGCGCGCGATGCCATCGAAGGCGGCGTGGCCCCGAGGAGATCGCTCCGTGGGATCGCCGTCGCACCACGGCACTCGAATGGGTGCGCACCAAGTTGCGGCACATCTCGAATTGCCGCGTGCCCGAACTGCCGAAAAACACCGCTCGCGACTATCGACTACTGGTGGTGTGCCTTGCTCCATCATTGGAACCACTGGAAAAGACGCTGCTGCTGCGGGCCATCGCCGCCAATGTCCTAAACATGGAGGACGAGACGCGGCTGCTTGCGGCCCTCGAAATCGACCGCGAGTGCGCAGGGATGATCCTGCGGCATGGCTCGCCACTCGATATCCAACAGAGCTGGCGTCGGTTGCCAATCGCCGTCGATGCGCTCATGTCCGCGGCGGCGAGCACGGGGGATGCTACGCGCCTTGTTGATGCAGATATGACCGGTTGGGGCGGAGAGTCGGCTATGACGGAGCACACGCAGGGCGAGGAAGCGTCCGACGGGATCATGGAGGGCGGGGCCGAAGGCATCCGTGCAGCGCTCTCCGCCCGCGTGCGCGGTCAAGACGACGCCATTGATGGACTGTCCGTGGCGCTGTATCGCCATCAGCAGCAGTGTCACCGCGGCGCCGTACTCGTCCGCGGGCCAACCGGCGTCGGAAAATCACTCATGATTGGCCACGGCGCGGCGCTGCTCGGGGTTCCTGTCGTTCACGTATCGGCTGCAAGCCTGGTGCCTGAAGGCATCTACGGACCGACACTGACCAGCACCTTCCTCGATCTCTTCGAACGCTCCGGCAGAAACATCCAAAGCGCCCAACACGGCATCGTACTGCTCGACGAAATCGACAAAATCTCGCGGGACAGTTCATCGAAGTATGGGGACGCCGTTATTTCGCAGCTGCTGCGTGTCCTCGATGGGTGCGTATATCAACTCATCGCTGATAAGCGAGACTTCCAACTCCACACGATCGATACCAGTCGTATGTTGTTCGTTCTCGCTGGCGCCTGGATGGATCTTGAGCGAGAAGCCGCCGACCGCGTTGGGTTCGCCGTAGGTCAAAACTCCGTGTCGAAGTGCCTTGATGGACCGCAGAACATGGACGACCTCGGTCTGAGCCCCGAGTTGCAAGGGCGCATCACAACGAGCATTCGGCTGCGGCCGCTCAGCGCAGACACCATGCGTGACATCATCGTCCAGCGCTCGACCACCCCGCTCGCGCAACTGCGCGACCACCTGGAGCAGCGCGCATCGAAGCTGGCCGTGGATGATCTCGTGATCGATCGGTGGGTTCACCGCGCTATCGACGACGGCCTGGGTGCCCGTGGTCTTCATCAGCAGATCGATGCTGCGGTCCGCGCTATTTGGCGCCGCTGCGGGAGCGAGCGGGAGATGACCTATCGGATTCACATCGACGGCGTCAGCGCGGCACCTCGCTCCCTGACGGCAGAGCGCGATGGTTGACGACCGGGGGCCACCCCCCAACATGCCGTGCTCAACGGGGCGGTAGCTCAACTGGTTAGAGCACGCGACTCATAATCGCAGGGTTGTGGGTTCAAGTCCCGCCCGCCCCATTTTCCCGTTATTTTCCGATAAAGTAGCGGCGCATTTCTTCAGCCATGCGCCGCTCCGGGTCAGCTACGCGCAGACGCTCCACCGCCTGCGCGTAGCGCGGATGGCTGCATCCCGTGATATAGTCGCCGAGCGCACGACCAGCCGCCAGGGTTGAGGCGACGATCGCGCTCAGGGTGTCTGCTGCCTTGGCCCATGCGCGTTGGGCGGCGCGCTGCAGACGCCCACGGCGTGCGTTTCCGATCGTGGCGTTGATGTGTCCCACGCCCCACCGATTTGCCATCTGTTCGGGCGGCGGTAATTCGATAGCAGCGATAGCTGCGAGGTGGTTGTCGAGTGGGCACACCCGGTCTCCGCTGTCATCCCTGAAAACAGCCATGAAACCGTGCCCTGCTGCAAGCCTGCGCTGATGCCGCCCGCGAATAGCGGGTACTGCGGGCTCGTGGTGACCGGCGACTACCTCGACTGTGCGCAGCCACCCCTGCGCCACGGCGTGCAAATGCGGCACTCTCCAACTCGTGCCATCTGCCTGCACAGTCGGCCAGGCGATGTGCATGTGATCACAAATCGGTTCGCCGGCTCGCGTTTTGCTCTGGGCTCGATCACCTCTGTGCACGGCCGCCAAAGCGCGAAGCGGGTCCTGCCCCAAGTAGACAGACAGACTCGTAGCCATCCACCACCACGCTTCTGGGGTGGCGATTGTGCCTGGCGGAAGCGATATTTGCATGTCCACCAGCATACGCCTTGGGGGCCGCAGTGATTGGCGGTGGATTGCCAACGTCGTACCAGGTGCCTCGCCTGGTAAGATCAAGACCCCTTTGGGGGTCGCATGGAATATGCGTGGCAGGCGGAGGGCAGGTTGCTGGTGGCGTGACTGCCAGTGACCGACCAGCGCGTCGGCGCTGCGACGCGCGTGCGATTCCAGTGCCCGCTCAGCTGGACCAGTTGCGGCCGTAGGCGTTGTTTGGAGCCCGACCAGTCCACGGACTCGCGCCAACCAGCCCTGCACCAACTGGCCATAGGACAACTTGCGCTTTTCCCGTCGCTCTCGCTCCTGCCGTGCGCGTAGTTCCCGGTATGTGCCCAGCCACTCAGTCTCTTCGGCACTGAGACCCGTGATAGGCCGCAACCGAAGGCGGTCGTAGGTAGCCCGCGCCGTCCGACCAGCGTCGGGCGACGGCAACACCGATGACAGGGTGTCCCCTGCGCTATGCGCCTGCCTTGGTCGCGACGCCGCTGGGCCTCCGCTCGATCGCTCAAAGGATCCTGTCATGGCGATCCGCTTGGTGCTAGGCGCGCAACCAGCCGTCCAAGAGCCTGGCGCAGTCCAACCAGTTCATCCTCAAGCAGCAAACCATCTCCAGGCAGTGAGGCGATGATCTTCTGCAACCCACCCACAGTCCACGCCCGTTCGGCCACGAGGCCCTCGACCCGGCGATCATCTACGACAATCGTGGCTAAGGGGAGCGCCAGGCCAGCCTCACGCAGATAGCGCGCAACGGGCATGCTGACTTGGGCAGCGCGTGCGCTGATCTCCGTATGTTCCTGCGGAGTCAATGTCAGGTCGACGCGAATAGTTCGTTTGCCCTGCTTCGTAACGTTACGCATGTGGTCTACTTCCACTCGTTGGCTTGTTCGGTTTGGTCATCCCGGCTTCCCTGGGTAACCCGGGAACTTGGTTAGCCCGTTCCGCCACGGTCATCCCCGTGACAAAGGTATTACCATACCGCGCGGGGTGGGCTTGCCCGCCTCGCGCGCATGCACGGAATATTGCTGGTACCGTGCATGTCCGGTGGGGCGCCCAGATCCAATGGTGCACCCCATACAGAGGGGATGACCAGATGAATCTGAACGATGATGGAAACCGCACCTCAACGAGAGCCATCGTCGCCGTGGTGCACCCATGGAAATTGGCGCCACCAACATACCTAGGGGAAAACCTGATGTCTGCGGTGATGCCACAGGGCGGGATCACCACATCTGGGATTGGGTGCCCAGTCATGGAATCGCCTGATCATCTTCCAGGAGGACGAGCAGAAGTGCATCGGGATCCCGGAGCGCCTCGCCAACCAGGAAGGCTGGTGGAGCTGGAAGGGGCAAACCCGCCTCTGTTGCGAGGTGCTGCACCGCATTGGCCCAAGCGCCAGCCGTCTCCAGCCGGCGCTGCAATGACGCAGACAAGGCGCGCATGTATCGTAATGCGTTTGCAGGCACATGTTGACGGCCGCGCATGCGTACCAGGACGCGCTGCACCGACGCCATCGACCCTCCGGTGATACCCTGAACCGCACGTGAGGTCGCCTGCTTGATTCCACCGAGTTGGTTCACGGCCGCCTCGACCGTCTGCGTGTGCGCACGCGTTCGGCGCTTTGGCTTGGAGCGCTTCTTCACGGGGTGCCCCCAGATGCCATCCGATCGCTGGCCTGGCGCGCCTCCCCCATCGCCCCCGAACGCATCCACTCATCCAGATCACCCGAGGTAATGAACCGTCGCTTACCTCCCTTGCCTGGTCGCAGGAAGGAGCGCAGGTGACCTGGATGGTCAGCTGCCAGACGCACGGCTGCCAGGACGACCGCCGTCCTGATCCTGGCGGTTCGTGCGGCCCCCCGTAGCGACAGATATCGTGTCGTGGTGCCATCCTGCAGCGTCTCGCGGACACTGTCTCGTAGCTCGGAGGCAATAGCCCTGGCTAGGGTTGTCGTCAGTTCTCGGATCAGGCCTGCGATCACTGTAGAATCGCAGCCGGAAGCGCCTTCATTGTCATTGTGCATCCAGGCATCTTCTCACCACTTTGATCCTGTCTATATCTTGACGGGACTCGAAGGGTGATCTCGGAAAAATGTAGCTGACAGGAGCACATGTTCATATCCGGCCACCGACAGGTGACATGGCGTCTTGGGCATCAGTCAACGCCCCCATCTCGATGAGGGGCCGAACCCGACCCCTACCAGCTGCGCTCGACGCCCAGGCCGGCTTGTCCGCTGACGCCGTCTGCCAGACGGTCGAAGTTGCGATTGCGGTCGTAGGTGCCGCCGAGGGTGGCGGAGACGCGCCAGGCCTCGCCCAGCGGCTGCTCCCAGCGCAGCAGCAGGCCCCAGTTGTCCCATGGCATCGGCGCGTAGCCCGAACTGCCTGGCACGCCGAGATCGCGCCAAGTGTTGAAGTTGCCTGCCTCGGCGTTGCGCCAGCCAAGACGCCGCCAGGTGGCCAGTCAATGGCACCTGACTTAAGA